>DASWTP010000001.1:0-2849 GCA_036402075.1 Chryseosolibacter sp.
CCACGGTGTTATCCGTGCTTCCGCCATCCACCACAATTACTTCTTTCAGCAGTCTTTTGTAAGACGCGTTTGCATACAAGTATGCAATGGTACTCCGAATCGACTCAGATTCGTTGTACGCGGGAATGATCACGCTTATCATAATGGTAATTTTCGGGCCCCTCGATCCAACTACAGAAAGGCTGCCAATGGCCGGTAAAAACTTATGCCCGCCTTTACGCTATACTGTTGGCGACCTTTGAACCCTCGCGGTGTTCAACCGGCTGTCGCATAAATTCTTCGGCTCTTTTGTGGATCATAGGCATTTTTTCCATGTGAATAACCTCTACAGCCGGTACACCGAAGTCCTCCACAACCTTCCCGCGGAGCATGTAGAAACCGCGGCCACGAAACGGAAATTTCTGGGCAATGTCCGGAAAATGCACCGTATCGAAGACTTCCCCATTTTTATCAAGGAAGGTTCCGAAGTGCATGGGGTCTTTGTTTTTCGTACGGGTGTCTTTGGTTGTTACAATATAGCCAGCGATTGAAATGGTCTTGCCGAGTTTGTCCATCAATTCACGGGCAACGGTGTCGCCACGGTCAGGACTTGCCAGCAATTTATAGGGATCGCACAGGGTGAAGCCCAACAGCTCCAGTTCGTCAAACCAGTCTTCACTTTCATTCCGCGAAAGCGCAGGTAATGGATATTCTTTGGGCTCTGTGTCAAACAACCGCGTGGATTGCTCTTTTGATTTGGTGTTGCTGTAGAAGAGCATGGCTTCCCACAAGAGGCGCTGTTTGTTTTTTCCAGTGAAGCGAAAGGCACCCATGCGAATTAAAATTCGGAGTTGTTCGAGACCTATGTCAATTCTTCGCAAAAAATCTTCCAGTGATTTATACTCACCATGCTTGGTCCGTTCTTCACCGATCGATTGGGCGATTCTCGTCTCGAGACTTTTTATGTGGATGAAGCCGACATAAATTTCATCACCATAGATCATCGTGAGGTGTTCGCTTTTATTCACACAAGGCAGCTGAATCTTTCCTCCATTCATACGCGCCTCATGGAAATAGAATTCAGTTTTGTAAAAACCACCAAAGTTATTGATCACACCCACCATAAACTCAAGCGGATAATGCGCTTTGAGAAAAAGGCTTTGATAACTTTCTACAGCATAACTGGCTGAGTGTCCTTTGGCAAACGAGTAACCGGAGAAACTTTCAATCTCAAACCACACGCGATCGATGACGTGCTGCGGGTAATTCCGTTTTGTACATTCTTCAAAGAACCGTTCTTTCACCCGTTGAAATTCTTCACGTGACCGGTATTTTCCCGACATGCCCCTTCGCAAAACATCGGCTTCAGTCAAGGTTAGTCCTGCGAATTCGTGCGCGACTTTAATAACGTCCTCCTGGTATACCATCACGCCATACGTTTCTCTCATCAGCTCTTCCATTTTCGGATGGATGACGTCATAGCCTTTTCCATTTCTCACTGCATGAAAGCGTTCAATGTACGCGCGCATCATTCCCGAACTTGCAACACCCGGGCGGATAATGGAGCTCGCGGCAACCAGGGTGAGGTAGTCTTCACAACGCAATTTTGCCAGCAGTCCGCGCATGGCAGGAGACTCAACATAGAAGCATCCAATCGCCCGACTATCGCGGAGGAGGTTCTTTACTTTTGGATCTTCCTTAAATTTTGAGAATTGATGCACGTCAATCGTCAGCCCCTTGTTTCGCTTCACGAGCTTTGCAGTTTCCTTGATGTGACCAAGACCACGTTGGCTGAGAATATCGAACTTGAAAATTCCGAAGTCTTCTGCGTTGTGCATCTCGAAATGCGATACCGGGTAGCCTTTTGGCGGCAGCTCGGTCGCGGTGTAAGCATAGATCGGTTTCTCCGTTATCAGTACTCCGCCCGCATGTATCGAAAAATTTGATGGAAGCTCTTTCTCTACAATGTAGGAGGCATATCGAAACACGAGGCTTGCGATGTGATCGCGGTCTTTCACAGACCGTGGATTTTCTACGAGTTCGTCAATTTCTTCTTTCGGCAAACCGAAAACTTTTCCAAGCTCGCGCAGAATCGATTTCCATTGGTACGTCACATGGGTTGCGAGGAGACAGACGTGGTCACGATCGTAACGCTGAAAAATGTATTCATAGATTGCGTCACGGTTGTCCCACGAGAAGTCGATGTCAAAATCCGGAGGCGATGTCCGCTCTTCATTGAGAAAGCGCTCGAAGTAAAGATTGAGTTCGATCGGATCGACATTGGTAATTCCCAGGCAATACGCCACCGCACTGTTTGCACCGCTGCCCCGACCGACATAATCATAACCTTTCGATTTTGCGAACGAGATCAAATCGTACGCGATGAGGTAGTAGGCCGTGAACTCTTTTTGTTCAATGATCCGTAATTCTTTTTCAATTCGTTTCCATACTTCCTTGTTGTTTTCACCATACGCGCGTTTGAATCCCTTCCAGGTTTCTGACTTTAAGTGAGCGAGGTCGATGTCTTTAGAACCGGTATAAAACTTTTTGTTTTTGTCTTCCCCCATTTTAATATCGATACTGCACTGATCGATCAGCATCCGGGTGTTGGCAATTATTTCGGGAAAGTTTTCGAAGTCGCGTTCGATTTCTTCTTCCGGCATCATGAACTCATCTTCATGTGCTTCTTCCTGCTTGTCGAGTTTACTTAGCAAGGTATTCTTGGCAACGGCTCGTAATAAACGGTGTGTGTTGAAGTCACGTTTATCGATTTTACCGCCTTGTAATTTCTTGTTCGGAAGAAATGTCACCGGATGCAAGATGACAAACTTGCTTATGAGTTCGCGCTGGTCGGCATTGGCTCCGAACGT
>DASWTP010000002.1:0-23884 GCA_036402075.1 Chryseosolibacter sp.
GATGTAGTCACCGTGGCCACCGGGAACGATCACAAGTTGCGCTCGTTGCATCATCCGATACATTTCCACGGCATGTTCGGCAGTTACAACGTCCTGGTTCCCCGCGATGATCAGTGCAGGTGACGCAATACTCCGGATTTGAGCATCTGTCATGTCTTTAAAATTTTGCATGCGGGCCACATCACGTTCATACATTCGGTGCAAGGCTGCCTTGTCAGGGTTGATTTTAAGAAAAGCGTCTTTGTAGGGCTGAGGCATTCCTTCAAATGTAGCCTGCTTCATCATTTCAGGAAACCCGGGAACAGCTCCTGTCATTTTGTACATCGTGGAGGCCACAATGATCTTGTGCACCCGCTCCGGATGGCGGACTGCGACTTGTAATGTAGTATTCGCTCCGTTACTGAACCCGAATACATTTGCCTTCGCGATGCCCAGATACTTCAGTAGCGCGGCTATGTCATCTGCGTCTTGCTCAAAACTAAGAGGCCGATCAATGTCCGCTGTGTGACCATGTGCCTGCATCTCAACGGCAATAACTTTGTGCGTTTTGGCTAACGTAGGAATGATCCTTCCAAACGTTGTCTCAAGCGTTGAACCGCCACCATGAATTAACACGAGCGGGAATCCCTCGCCATGGATTTCGTAATACATTTTCAGGCCGTTCACATCGGCATATTTTCCAACGGATTGTGCGTTCATAATTTTTGGAATAATGAATAACGCGATGATTAAAATTGATGCCCTCATAGTAAACCGGTAGCGATGGATCTGATGTGCTGGGTGAAGTACGGCAATGTCAAATTATTGCTCTTTGATTGTGTCGATCGTCTTTACTTATTTTTAGACTTAATACAATCTCGTTCCCTCGCCAGGGTTAGCAAGGCTGATCCAAAACACGTGCAATGGTTCAGTGGGCTGGCTTCGGCCGTCATTGTTGGCATCATGTCTTGCGAAAATGTACATCACATCATTGGCGGAGTCGTATTGCGATCGCACCACGGAATAGTCAGCAGGGATCATTAACTTCTGCTCTGATGCATCCGCGTTGAACATAAAGAATCTTCGAAGGTCTCCTTTGTTAAGCAGTGTGTCGAGGTTTGTATCCTCGTTATACACCGAAACGAAAAAATAGTTTCTGTTGATGGGCTTTTTGTTCAACGAATCCTGCTCGAACGAAGGATAGTAAATCGATCGAATAAGCGCGGGGCGTTCGAATAACATTTTTGTTTTTTCAGTTTTGAAATTATAGTGAGCAATGTTAACCAGGTTGTATCCGAGTTGAAGGTTGATTCCTGGCATGAAGAAGGAGTAGTGGCTCCTGGTTTCATCACCGTAATAGTATGACGATGAGTTGCCTGCATACTCTTCGATCAGGTTTTTGTTTGCGTCTTGCACTTTGCGATAGATGGTTACCAGGCGTTGGTCTTTTAATCCGGTTAAAAGGACTTCGTTCGGATAAGTCATGAGGGTGGAGGCCGAAAGCACAATCGAGGAAGTGGAGTCGACCCCAGTGGTAGTGGTGTCTGCAACCAGCCTGATTTCTTCATTCGTTGACGAGTTTTCGCGTGAGCAGCCTGCAAATAATAATGTGAGGGAAAAGAAGGTCAGGGCAACGGTTTTATACTGCATAAAATTAGGTGGCTAAAAATAATATAAAATGCCCATTGTTCGATATGCTAAACTTTACTTAGATTCACTTTCGCCAACCGCCCCACTTATGAAAAAGAAAATTCTCAGGTTTTCCGTTGAGGCGCTGCTCATTGTGTTCAGTATTCTTTTGGCGTTGTGGATTGATAATCGTAAGGAGAGTTCCAAGGATCGGGCATTAAAGTCGGAGCTTTACAAACGCCTGTATACGGATATCAAAACCGACTCCATCAATTACGCTGGGTACCTCAAACGCAGAGATCGTGTGGCCAACACCCTAACCTCACTGATCCAATATGTAAACACGAAAAAGCTGGACGAAGACAGCCTGGCGGTGCTTTTGAGCGAGCTTGAATATTTTGGCGCGTACCAGGCAGCGAACAGCACCTATAATTCAATTGTCAGCTCAGGTCAAATGGCCCTTTTCGAGAGTGATACGGTGTTTTTGAACATTTCTCGTTACTGCATCAGCAATGTTTCCATGGTTGGAACATCCGATGCCTACATGGCGGGCGCCAATCGTTTTCTTGTTCCATTCGTGAATGAGCATTTTGATCGCAGGCTTTTTTACGACAAGAACAATGCAGGAAGCGTTGACCTCGAAGTATTTTCGGGTGTAGAATTTATTAACGTATGCTATTCGCTGGCGGATCGACTAATCTACCGCGATTACCTGGTTGCTCACGCGAAGCGCCAGGCCAGGCTGCTGGCTCAGTTGCGTCAGCTCAGGCTCGATCGGTAAGAAAATCTGGTTGTCGCCAAATCGTTGACATCACATCGTGGCCATGCTAATTCCATGGTGCAATATGTACCTTTGATAGTCGTTTGCTATTGGTAATTTATTTCTTGCCTATGCTTCAATCGCTTGTAATTCTCGCGTTCCGAAAGTTTATAAAGAACCTGTCGTATTCAATCATTGCCGTTGGTGGTCTTGTGATTGGATTGACCACCGCGATCCTGGTTTTCCTCTGGGGTCGCTACGAACTCACGTATGATCGATATCATCCGGACAACGAAAGAGTCTATGCCGTCATGATCAACGAGCGCATTGAAGGTGCTATCGAAACGTATGATGAAACTCCTGTGCCGCTGATGGAGAAGCTCAGCTTTGAAGTTCCGGAGGTGGAAGCTGTTACACGATTCGATAACACCCGGGCCCAGCTATCATTTAACAACATATCGGTATTAAAGTATGGCGCTTATGCCGACACCTCTTACTTTGACGTATTCAATCCATCCATAGTCGCGGGCGATGTTCATAATCCACTCAGCGATAATCAGTCGATTGCCATCTCGCAGTCGTTGTCGAGGTTGCTTTTTGGATCCGAAAGCGCAATCGGCAAAGTGGTCTTGGTAGGAGTAAAGCAGGACTACAAAGTTACAGCCATTTTCTCAGACTTCCCCGACAACAGTAGCCTGAGCCACTATTCCTTCATACTTCCTTTTAATTCCAGGGTCAGGTCGGAGGATGAGTGGCAAAATTATTTCGTAAAGCTCACGTCTTCGGCAGTTGAGCACAATGCAGAAAGGAAAATCGATGCAGCGCTGCATGCTTTTATGGGTGACAGGAATTCCAGTTCACTTCTTTTTCCACTCACGGACTGGCGCTTGCATTGGAATTTTGAGAACGGAAAAATTGCAGGTGGAAGAATCGTTTATGTCGTCACCTTTCTTCTCACGGCTGTTTTTATCCTCATTATGGCTTGCGTGAATTACGTAAACCTTTCCACAGCAAGCGCTGCACAACGCGCACGTGAGATTGGCGTCCGCAAAATGACTGGTGCCACCCAACGGATCCTCGCGCAACAATTTTTGTTGGAGAGTTTTGTGCTGACGCTGATGGCGATGGCACTAGCCATGTTGCTGGCATACCTGGTATTGCCACATTTTAATCAGATGACAGGAATTCCTCTCGAGTTTACGGTCGTTGATCCTTTCTTCCTGGCAGGCATGGGTTGTATTCTGCTATTTACAACGGTGGTAGCTGGCGGCTACCCTGCATTTTTGCTTTCACGCATTAAGCCCGTGCTGGTGCTGAAAGGAAATCTTACGTCCTCGCTTACGGGTGGGCAGATCCGAAAGATGTTGGTCGTATTTCAGTTTACTCTATCCGTGATCCTGATATTTGCAGCTATTGTCTTGCGAAAACAGACCGATTTCCTTCTCACGAAAGAACTTGGATATGACAAGACCAACGTGATTAACATTTGGATGCCGCAAGATGCCAATCTCTGGTTTCACGCCTTCAAATCCGAGGTTGAACGCCATAGTGACGTTGTCTCGGCCGGCTACGGTGGAGCTAGTCCCATGGAAGTGAATGGCAGTGCCGAAGTAACATGGGATGGCAAGCCGAATGACGAGCCGATGTTTCTGAATGGCGTTTCAGCCGATCACAGCATGCTTGATGCCCTGAAATTCACTTTTGTGCAGGGAAGAAACTTTTCGCCCGATCGGCCATCTGACTCATCCGCATTTGTCATCACGCATAGCGCAGCACGAAAGCTCGGCTTCACCGATCCGGTTGGTCAAACCATCACCTACAAAATGTTTGGAGAGCAGCAAGGGCAAATTATCGGTGTGATCAATGACTTTCAAAATGAAGATATTCATGCGCCAATGGACCCCGTTATTTTTGTGATGACATCACCAAAGTACCTCACCAATCTTTTCGTTCGGTACCGTGGAGATAATCTGGAGAAACTACTTGCTCACATAAAAACGGTCCATAACAAATTCAAACCGGGGGAAAGCCTTGATATTAGTTTTTTGGATTCCGATTTTGAAAATCAATTCTTTAGAGAACGATTCCTTGGAAACATTTCGGTTTGGTTTACAGGGATTGCTGTCGCCATAGCCGGGCTTGGTCTCCTTGGTCTAACCATGTTCGACACCCAGCGAAGGACGAAGGAAATTGGAGTGCGTAAGGTTTTAGGCGCGAAGGTCTCTCAAATTGTGGTGATGTTGTGTCGCGATTTTCTTAAACCTGTATTAATATCTTTTCTGCTGGCCTTCCCACTTGCATACGTGCTGATGGATCAGTTCCTTGAGGGATACGCATTTCGCATAACGCTGTCAGCGGTATTGTTCTTGTCGGTGGGTGTTCTGATGACTGTGTTTGTGCTTCTTACAGTGTCAGTTCAGTCCATTAAGGCAGCCCGCGCCAACCCGGTGCGGTCGTTGAAGAATAATGAGTAGATCAGCGTGAAGCGATACCCACCACGCGGAATTCCACGCGCCTGTTACGGGCTTTGGCAGCTTTGGTGATTCCTGTATCGATTGGCTGTGTTTCACCGTACCCACGCGCGATCAGGCGAGATGAATCAATTCCCTGCTTCACCAGGTAGTCCACAATTGATTGGGCACGGCCTTGCGAAAGCGTCAGGTTGTAATCTTCTGCGCCTTCATCATCGGTGTGGCCTGCAATTTCAAACGTAATGCCCGGGTTGGATTTGAAGAAGGAAACGACCATGTCCAAAGAGGCATGCGATTCAGGTTTAAGCGTGGTGGTTCCGAAATGAAAGAAAATATTCTTGAGTTCCACCGTCAGACCTATTTCAATCGGTGTAAGCAAATAATTGCGTTCAATGGTTTTGCGATGCTCATCCGTCACCCAAAGGGTATCGGTTTGATTCAAATAACCCTGTGCTTTAATTTCAATGATATACCATCCTCGCTTGTTCAGGTTTTCTGAAAACATTCCATCGTGGGTGAGCTGCACATCATCAATAACGAAGTCATTGTCAAAATAGACATCGAGTTCAGCATCAACTGGTTTTTGAGTTTTTGAATCGGAAATTTTTCCATGGAATTTAATCGATTCCATCGATGTCTGTGCAGTTGAAGCAAAAGCAATCAGGGAAAGACTCAGTATTAATCCTGCTTTCATGGTGGGTTGTTGGTGCTCTAAAGTTAACGATGAAACGGACAGTCGGGAATGCGGTTTATCTTGGCTAATAGCCGCTTGGCGATTCAGGTTTTCCACCCACGCCATCAACGTTATCACTGACTGTGCTGGAAGTTTGCGCATAAGCCCCGCGTGATTAAAGCGTTGGTTGAAGTGCAAGGAAAAATTCTGGATTTTCGCTTTCTTTGATAAAATTCCCCCAAAAGATGCTCGTGAAATCGACATTTGTGCCGTGGCCTAACCCTGCCACCGGTAGAAACAGAAATTCCAAATACTATCCATCGTCAAATGGGCTGCTATGACCAGGATCATTAGTTTTTTTGGATTCCTGTTCATCCTCAATGCATCGCTGGGCCAGCTTCATCGCGACTTTAAGCCGCTGAACACCTACACCAGATCTTCAACACAGGTGATTGGATCAGTAAGGGCGCAGCTGATGGGTGAATTGAACGCGATGTATGACGAGCAACCCAATGAGTTTATCTTGGCGATCAACCGCGCCCGACTCAATGCCCTCGTCAAGATGTTCCGGACCGAGCAGATCGTGAACGACACGTTGCTGGAAACTTACGTAACCCGTGTGCTGAATAATCTCCTGGCGAAAAATGCATTCGACAAAAATCGCGCACGCAAAGTTTTTATCCTTCGCAGTCCCTTTGTGAATGCCATTTGCTATGGCCGGGGAATTTATTTTGTGACAACTGCGATGCTCGGCAGGGTTTACTCCGAAGATCAGCTCGCGTTCGCGCTCGCGCATGAGCTGGCGCACGATGCCCTCGAACATGTGCAGCAACGAATAAAACGCGAAGCTGACATTCAACTTGCAAAGAAATCGAATGATCAACTGCGGAAGATTATTGCAGGAACCATCGATGCCGAAGACATTGAAGAGTATCGGAAGCTGGTTTACGGTGTCAGCCGGTATACCCGTGCGCGAGAGATGGAAGCAGATTCCCTTGGATTCATCTTCTTCACAAGGGCTGGCTACCGCGCTGACCAGGCGGTGGAATTGATTGATGTGCTCGAGCACTGGCAAAAACCAAAGTATCCGCTTGGCGCAGAATTATTTCTTCCATTCGACTCAGAGAACTATCCGCTGCAGCTTTACTGGTTTAACGAACGGTTGAGCGTCTTCAGCAATGAACGATCGTTACCTGTGGGAGCGCGATTCGGTTCACTCACATCCTGCCTATCAAATGAGGAAAGACAGGCTTGTGCAATATCCTGTGGAAGACGGGGAAGGCGTTATGGCCGAACAATCGCAGTTTGAAGACGTGGCTGCTCGTGCTGAATTCGAGGCGATGGAGAATGCGTTTCTGTTTCGCCAATATGACCGCGCGATGTTCAGCGCACTGCAGTTAATTAACCGATATCCGGATAACACCTACCTGGTGTCCCGTATTGGTGTGATGCTGATCAATATGTTCGGGGCTGAAACACCAGAACACATCTCACCGTATGTTTCCCGTTATACAGCCAACTACTCAGAAGAACTGCGACTTGTAAATAATTTCTTGTTAAACCTTACCCATCGCGAAATCGGGGAAGTTGCTTACCATTTTTTGAAAAACCCGGAGTTCTTCGACAGCGAAACAAAAAGCCATTATTACTTGCGCTGGAAGATTTGTGAGCTCACCTACAGAATAGAGGAACGAGACAAAATCCGAAAGGAATTCAAGGCGAAGTTTGATGAGAACATTGCTGCCTTCGAGTTTAAGTAGCAGTGATCCACGGATGTCAAACAACACCGGCAGATATCCGGATGTGGATTTTTTCGAGTTGATCGTTGTCCCTACGAATATTTCTTCCGGTTTCTTGCTTCTGCGCGGGTTCGCTTCATTGACTGGCTTCGAAACGTCTTTGACATTTTATTTTTCTTAGCCTTGTATTTTGGTTTCGCTGGTGTTTGGCCATAATACGCTTTTGCTGACGAGGTCTTGTCCGCACGTTTTTTCTGCGCCAGGGCCTGGGTTGCGCTCGCGGCAATGCAGATAGCGGCAAGGAAGAGGATTTTAATGACGATTTTCATTGAATTGATTTTACAAGCAGGCATAACAAAAACATGCCAGCGGGCCAGCCGTGCCGTGATGGTCTGACAAACGGTCTCATACTGCCCAATCGGAGCGATCGGAAAAGTGCTCCAGCCCGAGCGAATTTTGGATTTCATGCTTACTTTTGCATGGAAAACAAGCATTTCCTTCCGTTTATGTATAGCAAGAGCTGGCATGTGATAAAAGACGATACGAAGAAAACCTTCGAAGTATGCGGCCAGTCCCCAAACGATAACGGGTTTATCAATCGGGTGATTGCCATGCAACGTGCCGGTATGAATGTGACCTGGGTAACGCCTCCCGTTACTAACAAGACTTCAAGTAAAGATTTGGTGAAGTTTATCGGGTATACGAGAGAGGATGGCCTCTTCGATCGCCTTTACAAGGAGATGAACGAGCGCAACAGGCAATCGTTCGACATTGAGGATGATGAAAACCTGTAAAGCGCTATTTCATCAATAATTTTTTGAAATCCGGATGCGACTGCGAAGTTTGGAATTCGGTGATTCTGAATTCAGCGAGCTTCAGCGAATAGAATGGATCCTCTTTGATAATGTTTTCGATCTCCTCCTTTGAATTGGCTAACGCCAGGATGATCCCGCCTGTACGAGGCACCTTTCGTCCGGACGCCACAAATACATTTTTAGCGTAGTATTTTTTGAGAAACGCCATATGTTCCGGCATGTGAGCGTCCAGTTTTTCAAGCGGAACGATGTAAGTCAGGTCAATAACAAACACAATATAGATTTTTAGACCAGGGTAATGATAACGTCAAAACAACTGGCGTCATGAAATGAAACACCTCCTCAAACAAATGCTTGAAAGATTGGCGAGCTTCAGCATAGAGTTTTTCTTCAGATCGCCCGCAAAATCTTTCAGTAACAAGTGTGGAGCAATTTTTGCAAACGTTCATTGTAAGCCAGAATTGTTAAAGATAAAGCATTCTCTCGGTTTTCAAGTCGACACTTGCTGCAATTTTATCTGTGAACCCTTGTGGAATAGGAGCGCCCGGAGCATCCAGTAAATAAATCATGCACCATGAAACACATATTCCTACTGGCAGTGGCCGGAGTGTTAGCCATTGCCTGCGACAGACGACCTTCGGTGAACTTCGAAGGTGGTGACCCCGCTGATGCGAAATTTGAAATGGCACCGCTTCTGCGACCCGCGCAGATCTCGTCCAAAACTGTTGAGCGAAAGCTGATCAAAAACGGAACGATCGAATTTTCTACTGCCAGCGTCTCGGAGATGCGGAATGAGGTTGATAAAGTAGTGAAGGAATTTAATGCCTATGTATCCAGTGACAATCAACAGAAGCTTGACGGAAAGATTCAGTACGAGCAGGTGATTCGAATTCCGGCCGGCCGTTTTGATGCATTTGTGAAAGTGATCGAAGGATTGGGAAAACAAATTGAGTTTCGGGATCTTGCCACGCAGGATGTTACCGAAGAGTATATCGATATCGAGGCTCGCCTGAAAACGAAGAAGGAGCTCGAAGTCCGCTACCTCCAACTTTTGTCGAAGGCAAATAATGTCAAAGAAATGCTGGCGGTGGAAGAACAAATTGCAAATGTGCGCTCGGAAATTGAATCGATGCAGGGGAAGATCAATTACCTCAGCGACCAGGTTTCCTTCAGTACGCTTACCGTTCGGTATTACCAGTTAATCTCTCCTCAATTAGGATTTGGATCACGCCTGCTGGCATCGGTTGGCACAGGATGGAGCGGCCTTCTCGCGTTTCTCATTGGACTCGTTTCCGTTTGGCCGTTTATCCTCATTCTTCTCGCAAGTCTTTGGCTGATCTCACGTTGGTCAAAGAAAGTGAACCTCCGTCTAAGGAAATCGCAGGAAGCGGTTTAGCGAACTGCCTTTATTGTGGATGGGTCGGTCACGACCTTTCCACCATTGATAAAATACACAAACAGGGAGAAAATCCAACCAACGAACAGACCTGCGATAATCAATGCGGCAAGAACGATCAGGCTGAACCCCACATTGAAACTTCCGTTCTTGATTGAGTCGATGATACCTAATTCGATTCCAATGCACGAAAAGACGATGAAGAAAAGCCAGAACGTGATGGCCCACACAGTTCCATAGCGGATGCCGCCTTCAAGAAAATAGTTTCGGTAGTTCCGGACAGCGATGTGAAGTATAACAAGATACACGAGGTTGTAGCTGTATTCCAGGAATGTCGGGAGCTTAACGCGAAACACATTCGTTGGAATAATAAATACCTGGACTACCAGCAGCGCGATTAGGGCGTAACCTAGAACGTGGCGCCTGGGCACATGATGAAAAAACCATGTCGAGCGGGCTTCACGCAACGTCTGCCGAGGTTCTGCAACACTACGCGTGGCGGGAATGCCATTGGCTCCTGACAGAGCTGACGGGTTGTATCGCGGATCGAGGAAGTATGGCACATCATCGGCATTTTTTTCTTTGCGCGCTGAATTTCGTTCGTCAGCACCAGCAATCCATTTTTCAACATCTTCGCCAAGGACGTAATGGGTTTTTAGATACTGAAGCATGTCCGCCCGTTCCCGGCTGCTGAGAAGTAAAGTCGACTCATTTCCTTGTTGCGTAATGCGATACAATTCAGCGTCTCCATCCGAAACTCTGTCGCAAGTGAACGCCCCTCGTGAAAGCCCATTCTCAAGAACTTTAAAGAGTGCGTAAAGCTGATGGTCGTCTTTCAGCAAACTATTATAAACGATCCATTGCCGGAAATCGGTTTTCGGAGAATGCATAATTCTAAAGTTACTTAAAAACTAGCTTCGGTAACAACTGATTTACTAGCTTGGAGCATGATCATTGAAAAATCTACTTTCCAATTTCTGAAAAAACTTTCGGCCAATAACAATCGCGAGTGGTTCAATACCCACAAACAGGAGTATGAAAATGCAAGACAAAATATTGAAAATTTTGTGGATGCATTGATCGCGAGGATGAACACGCATGATGATATTGAGACTCCGACAGCAAAGAAAAGTCTTTACCGGATTTACAACGATGTTCGGTTTTCAGAAGACAAAACTCCATACAATCCAAGGTTTGCGGGTTACCTGAAAAGGCGAAAGCCGTTTCTGCGGGGAGGTTATTATTATTGGATCAGACCAGGCGGAACTCACATCGGGTGCGGTTTTGCATATCCCAACGCTGACGATTTGCTTCGGATCCGAAAAGATATATCGTCAAACTACGATCAATGGAAAAAGATGCTCAGCGCAAAAGCGATACAAAAAGTCTTCGGTGATATGCAGGGATCCCAAGTGAAGACTGCACCACGCGGTTTTTCAAAAGACGATCCCGGCATCGGGCTGCTTCGGTATAAGCAGTTTTGGTTTGAGCATGCATTTAGCGACAGCGAGGCGCTTGCAAATGATTTTATAAAGAAGATGGATCAGACGTACAAGATAATCCGTCCGGTGTTTGATTACTTTAGTGAGATACTGACGACCGATGAAAACGGTGAGCCGCTTAATAGACGGTAAGCGGGCTCACGTGTAATCGCCCACAACTAGTTCGCTTCCTCAGCAACGCCTTTATCGGCAAACACGCGGATGTCATCCACGACAATCCGATGGTTTAGTCGTTCAGAGTAATGGGCTCGTTTTATCACCAGGTCATGATCAATTAAGAATTCGGCCGGCATGGTACTGAACGACTCACCTTCGGCCATCATGTGAACCGGTACCTTCGCTGCGGTTGCCTTGACTACAGTTTGCGCGAATGAAGTTGCATGGCTGATCAATGCCTTTTTAGTTGACGCCTCTAACCCATAGGCTGAATAAATTTTCTTTTGTGGATCGGAGATGAGCGGTATCGGGGAGACGCCCTGGTGGAACGTGCTTCTCAGCATCACCTGCTCCTTCGATTCGAAGAAGAAGATCATTTCGAAGTTTTTATCCTTTAGTTCCTGATAAACTTTTTGTAAGGTATGAACCCTCAGGTTACAGAACGGGCATCCCGCATGACGGAAAAAGCCCAACAATAAACGTTTTGATTTGTACGCTCCAAGGTCAATCTGGCGCCCGTAAATATCAACAAGATTAAAAAGAGGCGCCTTACTATTCGCTTTCAGTGGCATAATTGTATGTCCGATGGAAAGACATACGGAGTTGATGGGTTAACCGGATCTCCACACCCGCAAAAAAATGTACAATTCGCCAGAGAACACCACCTTAACACCTTAACACTCTAACACCTGGCATCACATGATGCACCTGAGCACATTATTTCCTCGGTACTTCCGCCAGCCAACCTTCCTCAATTTCTTCCTTAAGCCGTTGAATGATTTCATCCAGGCCGTGGTACCAATCGAGGTGGGGACTCCAGGCGGAGCAGCCTCCGGCAACACTGATGCACTGTGTGTCTTTCCAGATCTTTCCACACTGCGGACATCGTCCCGCGGTGGAAAATGTGTCCCATTGATGGCCACACGAACATTGCCAGTGCGGTTTTCCATCCGGCTCCCATTTGCACTTCGGACAACAAATATGAATATCAGCCATTAATCCCAAATCTTAATTCTTAAATCTCAAATCTTAACTGCGAACCTTGAGTCACTTGAGCGGTGTAATAACAATATTCCGATACTCGACAGGTCCATGATCTCCCTGCAGCATTAGCGGACCGGGTTCGCCTTCTTTTGAATCCAGCGCACCGCCTGTTATTCCGGGAATTTCCTGATTCGAGATAATCGTTTTCCCGTTTGCGACAACAGTAATCATTCGGCCGACAAGCGTGATGTCGTACGTTTGCCACTCGCCAGCCGCTTTTGCAACCTGTTCGCTAGGCGCAATGAATCCGTAAACCCCACCAAATTCGCCCGGCACCGGGTCGTTGCCCTGGCTGTCCATCACCTGAACTTCATACCGTCCGCGCAGATAAATGCCACTGTTACTTCCTTTCGGATAACGAAATTCCACGTGAAGTTTGAAGTCGTTGAATTTTTCGGTTGTCACCAGATTCGACCCTGACTTCGGGCTCTTGAGTATTCCGTTTTCCACAACCCATTGATTCGGTCCCATTGCTTCCCAGCCCGCGGTGCCTGTCTTCTGAATAAGATTAACAGGCTTACCGGGCGTTCCTTCTTTCCGTCTAAGCGCTGGAGCGCGAACACCTTTGAATGAACAACTTTTTCCGTCCGGAAATACTACCGTTCCAGTCAATTGCTTTCCTGTCCACGTTCCTTCCACCTTCATATCGTTTTCGCCAGATTCCCATTGAGGCGGAATGGCAAAGCTGAATTTGTTTCCATCGACCTTTATTTCCGAAACAGGCCTTGCACTTCCCACAACCCCTACGAAATGGCCAACCAGTGTCTTGTGACCGCTGTGCGTTACTTCCAGCCATGAAGGGCTTTCCTTGCCGTCAACGATGAGTGTGAGGTCCCACCGGCCTTCAAGCTTAGTGGTGTCAGCGAAAATTGCAGCGTTGCTGTCAAAGGAAACGATCAATGTGAGGATCAAAGCGCTTAAGGTAATTCTCATGGATGTAATTATCATTTTGAATGAATGTTCAATATAGATGAGAATTAATGCTGATGCAACATCTTTAAAAGCCGGACGTTCATTCTTTGACAGGCGGTAAACAGTCGCAAATGCGCAGAAAAAAATAGTTATCTTACCATTTGAAATAAGACACTCGTGGACACTTTGAATCAAAAGGTTTCGCACCTGAATGCCCTCTACCACCTTGCCAGCGCGGATAGTGATATTTCGGAAGTTGAACTCGTTTACATTCGCAAGGTGGCTGAACGTTTTGGCGTCAACCTTGAAGAAGTGACGTTAAATTCCGCTGAGCCGGAACTGGATCTTCCCAATCGTGAGTATAAGGTGTATACGATCTTTCACCGGCTTGCGTTGATCCTGATGATTGACAATGAGTCAACTGAAGCGGAACGAAGCTACTGTTTCAATCTCGGCATTCGGATGGGCTTGCATCCCAATGCGGTTCAGGAGATTATTGCATTTGTTACCGCGCATGGATCGCTAAACACCACACCCCAGGCGGTAATGGCAATCTTTAGAAAATATTTGAGTTAGCTGCAACGGCAATACCAAAGGCGCAACGTGAGATTCAGTTTATATATAGTGCTCTTGTTCCTTGCTCCGATGCAGCTCGTTGCGCAACGCATCAGTGGGGAAGTGCATGATCAAAATGGGCAGCCCCTCCCATCCGCCTCCATCTTGGTTTTACCCGACAGCGCTTATTTTGCGACCGATCAACTCGGAAAATTCAGCATTACAACGTCCGGTGGCGGAGTCGGGCTCGTTATATCGTATACCGGTTTTCAACAGCTCAATATTGGCTTCAATGTGACGCGCGACACAGTGCTCACGGCCGTGCTGACGCAGCGCGTGGATGAGTTAAAAGAAGTCACCGTTGAAAGCGAGCGCTACTCGAATGCTGATCTTGTTCAGTCGACCCGCTCAGGCGTAAACCGGTTGACCCAAAAAGATCTGAACGCAATCCCTGCGCTGATGGGAGAGGCCGACTTGATTAAAACGCTCCAGCTGCTGCCCGGAACGTTGCGAGGCGTTGAAGGAAGTTCAGACTTGTTTGTGCGAGGTGGTGCGGCCGACCAGAATCTCGTATTGCTGGACGGAGCTCCGATCTATAACACGAGCCACCTCTTTGGATTCCTATCTGTGTTCAACCCTGATGTGCTCGACCATGTGGAGGCGATGAACGGTGGCTTTCCGGCAGAATTCGGTGGTCGCCTTTCATCCATTTTGAATGTGAAGACGGTGAATCAGATTCCTGACCGCACGCACTTTTCCGGGGACATCGGGTTAATCTCCTCGAGGCTCTTTCTCAATCAACCGATCAAGGAAAATAAAGCTTCTCTTTGGCTGGCGGGAAGAAGAACGTATATCGACCAGGTGGTGAAAGCGATTGGTGAAGAGCTTCCCTATTTTTTCTACGACTTCAACGGCAAGCTTCTGCTGAAGCCCACCGATCGGGATGATGTCGAGGTATGTCACTATAGCGGGGAAGATATCCTTGATATTTTTCGCGATGCCAACGATGATGGCCGCGGTTTCCTTACCTCCTATGAGTCCGGGAATTCGTCACAAAGCATCGTTTGGCAACACCGGCTGTCCTCAGACTGGAAAACGGATGTCACGTTGTTACGAACAAAGTTCAATTACCAGATTAGAAACGCGTTCGAAGAAAACAGCCTTGCTGCGTTTTCGGACATTGAAGATTATGGAGCGAAATTCGTGATTTCGAATGACTCACTTCACAATGGAGGCAGCGTAGCCTACGGTGTGGAATGGACACGTCATGCCATTAGCCCAAGTGTGATTAATTCGCAGGGAACGATTGCTGAGCTTCTGGAGAGCAGCGCATCTCAAGGCAAAATCGCAAATGAGATTTCCGTGTTCGGTCAACGCGAGTGGCAAGTGACACAGCGCATCAAGGTCAACACCGGGTTGAGGACTTCCATGGGCATTGTTAGCAACCGAAATTACGTTCTTCCGGAACCGCGGTTTTCAGCACGGTATGAAATTAACGAGGAGCAAGCCGTAAAGGTCAACTATTCACGAATGGTGCAATGCATGCATCGCATTTCCAATTCAGCCGTCTCTACCCCAACAGATATCTGGTACACCGTTACCGACAGCATTCGTCCCCAAACATCACATCAGTTCTCGCTGGCGTGGCAACGATTTATTCCCAAAAGCAAATTATACTTCAGTGTTGAATCGTATTACAAATCCATGCAACAGCTGATCGGGTATGAAGAGGGGACAAATTTGTTTTTTAATACTGACTTTGAATCGAAGCTCGTGCAGGGGAGGGGCCGTGCCTATGGGGTTGAATTCCTTGTACGGAAAGACAGGGGGAAGCTGACAGGTTGGTTAAGCTACACGCTGTCGTGGTCGATGCGCCAATTTGACGAACTTAATAGCGGTGCATGGTTTCACGCGCGGTACGACCGGAGGCACAATGGCGCACTCGTTATGCAATATTCGTTGGGGAAACGCTGGGCGGCTTCCGCGGTTTGGGAATTCATTTCGGGTGCGCGGTTTACCCCGGTGATCGGCCAGTACACCATGCTCGCACCAACACTCACAGGCTTTGATTTAATTCCCGTGTATTCGGAATTGAATGGCGTGAAGCTTGCGGACTCCCATCGACTTGATTTGGGTATTAAATTTTTTAGTAAGCCGCACCGCAAGTTTCAATGGCATTGGTTTGCCGGGGCTTACAATGTCTACAATCGGGCGAGCCCTGTTGGGATTTTTATTGAGCAAAATGAACTGGACGGATCGCTTAAATATTCGCAGCCAGGACTTTTTGGCTTGCTGCCTTTTATCAGCTATGGGTTTAAATTTTGATGACTGAAGTGAAATACATTCGAACCATATCGATTTTTCTGCTTGCCGCGATGGTTGCATCGTGTCTGCCTGACCCGCTCGAGGTAAAAGATATTCCTAAGGTAAAACCCGAGATCGTTGTGTCTTCACAAATTATTCCGAACCAGGGTCTTTTGGTATTGCTCACCAGGACCATTGGCGCGTTGGATGCCAGCAATCAAAGTGACCCAGAGGAATTGATTTCTCAGATCGCGGTAACGGATGCTGACGTGTTTATCGAAGGGGCTGACGGGGTTTACCAGCTTGACTCGCTTGGCGATGGACTCTATGGGGGAATTGCGATCCCGTTTGTTGCAGGCGAGCAATACACCCTGAAAGTCAGGAGCACAACACTCGGAGAAGTGGAAGCGACAACCACCGTTCTGCCACAGATAACATTCGAAGATGTCGATGCCAAATTGTACTACAATAATTTTGACGACACACTTGCTGAAGTGAGCTACACGCTGAACGATCCGGTGGTTGCGAATTACTACATGATTAACGTACAGGAAGTGGAGCGCGAAGATTTTGTTGAGAACCTGATCAACCCTCGGGCGTTTACTACGCTGGTGGATGACAAGGCGTTCAATGGCGGAACCTATAACGAAACATTTCGCGTCTTTCCCCGCGACTATCAGCCGGGAGATACCATTGCCGTGTCACTCTCTAATATCAGTGATGAATACTACGCGTTTATCAAACTCCGGCTAGATAACCGGTTTAGCTTTGTTGAATTTCTTGGAGAGCCAACAAACTATCCATCGAACGTTATTGGTGGCCGCGGATTTTTCAACCTCTATCTGCCGGATGTCCGGGTCTTTGTTCTTGAAGAGTAGTTACTCTATGGCTGGCAGGATGAAGTCTTCCATCATCTCGAAGTAATATCGTTTCGGATCCGTTGACCAGTTTGTTCCGTTCAATACAACCACGAGTTTCAAATCTGGTACCACGAAAATATACTGACCTCCATATCCCCACGCAAAATAGCTGTCAACCATGCTGCCTTGATACTTGAACTTTTTCGTCCACCAGAAGTAGCCGTAGCCGAGTCCTTCCTCAATCTGGATTTTTGTCGAAGTCGATTCTTTCACCCAATCCGAAGGTACGATTTGTTTACCATTGTAAATACCGTTGTTCAGGTACATTGATCCGAACTTCAGCATATCCCTTGGCCGCAAGAAAATATCTCCGATGATTCCGTTAACCGCTTCCCCAAGGTCGTAGTTTGTTATTCCCAAAGGTTCCATGATTCGCTGTTTATACTCATCAGCATTTGCAAGTCCGGTGGCAGCTTTCAACACATGACTCATAGCCGTATGGTTGTACGAATTATAAGCGAATTTCTTTCGCGTGCTCCGGGGTTGAGAGAACAGGTATTGAAATGGGTCTTGCGCTACGCTGGCAATCATGGCTGAATTTTTCTTGTGGCCATACGGATAGGTTGCTTCATCCCAGGAAAGCCCAGTGCTCATGCTAAGGACGTCATGTAGCATAATGGACTTGTTCTGCTCGCTACAGACAAGATCATTGAACTCGGCTTTGTAGGCGCAAAGGGGAGTGGTTGTCCCCTCAATTTCCCCGCGTGCAATGGCAATTCCTGTGAGCGCAGATACAAAACTTTTCGTTACGGACTGGATTCCGAAATGCTCATTGCGTTTGTATTCAAAAAAGTACTCTTCAACTGCCAGATGGTCGTTGCGGGAGATCAGAAGGCTATGGACGAAACCAAATTTTTTCTTCATGACGCCATTGACGAGCGAACGCATCTTTTCTTCATTAATGGAAACGTCTTTTATGTGACATGTTTTAATCGAGTCGTTTTCCGCTGGCGGAGTGGTATACTGGTAGGTTGACGTTACTCGTGGGTTTAACCTTCGGATGGTGTCCGGATTTGCCGGTACGAAAGTCAAAGGATATGTTACTGTGTCGTCTGATGTCCAGACACCCACTATTTTGTTACTGGCTGCATCAAACCGTCCACGGTAGTAGCCGTTTGCATCTGCTCGCGAAAAAAAGACAGAGTCGCCCTTAATCGAATGTTTTTTCAAGGGTGCCCAGTAGCCTCTGAATGAAATTATTGTTAACGATGGTTTTTTTGCAGTGTAGTTAAATCCAAGGCGGTAACGATTTTCACCATCGGTGATCACTCCATAATAGTACGCCTTAGGCAATAGTGGTTTGCTGCAACTGCAAACAATGAACAGAATCGCGAGCGGGGTTAGTTTTCGCATTGTGGTTAGACATTAATGAAATATAACTTTTACGAAACATTATTTTAGAAAATCTGTCTTACCTTGTCTTCACAACCACCTAAACATGAAACAATTTTACCTTATCCTCTCATTGGGTCTATTGTGTCTTTGCCAGGCAATAGCCCAACCGATATCCGTTGCAACATTGAATGTTCAGTACCAACAGGATTTCAACACCTTATCAACGACAAGTCCGTCATCCATATTGCCAGCCGGATGGTTTCTTATTGAGACTGGAACCGGTACTTTGGCAAATGGCCAGTATGGCGTCAGCACCGGAAGTTCAAATTCGGGAGATGCTTACAGTTTTGGCCTGGCCGGATCCACTGAACGTGCGCTTGGAAGTCTTCGGTCAGGCTCTGTCCTTCCTTTGATTGGCGCGGGATTCACCAACACCAGTGGAAGCGTTATCACGGCACTTCAGATTTCGTATCGGGGAGAACAATGGCGACTGGGCGCAGTTCGCGCGAACGATCGCATGGATTTTCAAATCAGCTTCGATGCGACTTCAATCAATAATGGAACATGGACGCACGTTGACGAACTCGATTTCATCGCTCCAGTAAATTCCGGAACCGTTGGATTGTTGAATGGAAATACGAATTCTTCCCTGGTTGCATTTGAAATTCCGGGATTATCTATTGCCAATGGTCAGACGTTTTTCATTCGCTGGACAGACTTCGATGCGTCTGGTGCAGATGACGGACTGGCGGTTGACGATTTTTCACTTACCCCGATTGGTGTCGCCATTGAGCCGTCTCTCTCGTTTTCACCTGCTACGCTTTCGTTCGGTGACGTGAATGCCGGCTCTTCCAAAGTTTTGTCCTACGAGGTTACAGCCACCAATATTGAAGACCATATTACCGTCAGTTCAGCGAATGAATTAGTTGAAGTGAGCAGTGATAATATTTCGTTCAGTCAATCGCTGACAATTCCCTCTTCCGGAGGAATAGTCTACGTCAAATTTTCTCCGTTGGTAAACGGGGCTGTTAGTACAGCTATTGTACATTCCTCAGGTACATACTCAAAGGCCCTGCCAGTTTCAGGATTTGGATTTGTGCAGGCTGAAAACATTATTTCAATTGCTCAGGCGAGAACTAAATCCAGCGGCACAAAAGTCACAGTAGCCGGGCGAGTCACCGTTGCAAATGAGCATGGCAACCCGGCATTCATCCAGGATGCCACAGGGGGGATTCCCGTATTCTTCGCAGCGCTGGCTTCATCCGTGAGCATTGGCGATTCTGTAATTGTAACCGGTCCGATCGGAGTCTTTAACGATCAGAAGCAAATCAGCGGCAGCGGAATTTTTTACACGCAAGTGCCAGCAACACCTCGCATTCCTGAGCCGAAGCCGATCACCCTTTCGCAGATGGCAGCGCATGAAGGATTGCTGGTGAAGATTACTGGTGTAGCGTTGGTGAACAAAAGCTTTGTATTTTATCCGCAGAGTACGGAACAACTTACCGATGGTGTGGTTGTGGCGGACCTTCGAATCGATGGTGATACCGACATCCCAGGCCTGGCAAAGCCACAGACGCCTTTTGATGTAGTAGGTGTAGTCGGAAGATTCAGAACCAATGCGCAACTCCTTCCGCGTTCCAATGAGGACATGCCGGCAGCGGTAGAGCCGTCAACTCCGGGTGATGGAATATCCAAGACGCTTACCTTCGATGTTGTGAACTGGAATTTTGAGTTCTTTGGCGCCCGCAGCGAAGACTACGGCAACGAAGAATACGGCCCGGCCGATGAAGCCTTGCAGTTGCAGAATATTAAAAGCGTGTTGTTGTCGTTGAACGCGGACATAATAGCTGTGCAGGAAGTTTCTGACGAAGCATACCTGGGCGAGCTGGTGTCTCAGCTGACGAAGTATGACTACATCTGCTCACAGCGCTTTTCATATTCATTTCAAGGACCAAGCAATGAGTTTCCTCCTCAAAAAGTCTGCTTTGTTTACGATAAGTCTACTGTTGCGATAGAAAGTGCTCGTCCGATGTTTGAAGCACTTTATGACCAAGCGCGAACCTCGAATCCGGCTGCGCTCCCCGGTTATCCCACCGGAGACCCATCAAGTTTTTACTCGAGCGGAAGATTGCCGTTTCTTATCAATGCGAAGGCAACCATCCAGGGGGTGAGTGAACAAATCTCGTTTGTCGTACTTCATTCAAAATCGGGTTCGACTGTGGCTGATTTTAACAGGAGAGTTTATGATGCGCAGGTGCTGAAAGATTCTTTGGATGCTCACTTTACCGACAAGCAGGTGATCATTCTCGGTGACCTGAACGATGACCTCGACCAATCGATTGTCAGCGGTAAACCATCGTCTTATTTGAATTTAGTCAATGATGATTCGTACAATTCGATTACGAAACCGTTGAGCGAAGCTGGCGCGCGATCTACCGTTTCCTTCCAGGACGTAATTGATCACCAGATCATCACAACGGAACTGAACGAAGAATACATGGAAGGCTCTGCAACGATTATCGCTCCATTCCGGTCAGTCCGGAACTATGCAACGACAACCTCCGATCACCTCCCGGTTATCAGTCGATACCAGTTTATTGCTCCGGTTGTAAGTTTTGCAACAGCCGACAAGACCGTATCGGAAGAATCCGGAACGCACCAAATTACCCTGACGACTTCACGACCTTCGTTGGATGACTTGTCGGTTACAATCTCGCTGGATGGTTCTGCTCAATTTGGTGCAGACTTCACAAGCGCTGCCAGCAATCCGTTGGTTGTTGTAATACCTGCGGGCCAGACTACCGCAACCTTTGATGTGACTATCGTGGACGATCAGCTTGACGAACTGTTGGAAACCATAGAGCTGGCCATCTCTCCAGCCATGGGAATTGAAGTGGGTGTAGGAAATATTACCGTCAATGTTGAAGATAATGACGTTCCAGTTGTATCGTTTGAGCGTGGTTACACCTCCGTTGAAGAAGGTAAATCGACTACTATCGTTGTTAAACTGTCTACCGCAGTGGCAACTGACCAGCTTATTACAGTTCGTGTTGACGATAGCAAGAAGGCCGACTACGGTGTGGATTACACGCTTGAGCCAGCTCCTGGTGACAATGAAATTACGATCGTTGTTCCAGCTGGAAATGACGAGGTGGCACTCACACTAAGCGCACTCGTTGACAAACGAAGAGAAGTTATTCAACTCGTGAGCCTGCGCATCAGCGAAGTTTCAGACGGACTACTATCGTCAAGCCCGATTGCAACTGTGGTGGCGATTGAAGACGTTCGCAAGAAACCGGTGTTTACCCTGTACCCGAACCCTACTTACGACTTCGTTCAATTAGTAGCGGATGATTTCGATGCTGACGAACAGTTAAGGGTTGTGATCACCGAACCGAATGGAAACGTAGTCCTTACTGCCGAGGGAACATTGGCTCAGCTTAATTCAACCATCCATGCTGCGCTTGTTAATCGCAGAAAAGGACTTTACAACGTGAACGTTTTTTCAGGTGACGAAACGGTTATGCTTCGGGTATTGAAACTGTAAGAACACGTAAGTGGCAATGAAGGGCTGCGCGTTCGTAGCCCTTTATTGTTTCCAGTCTGTTATTTGATGAAGGGAGATCTTTCTTTTGCGTAGGTGAGCGTCAACCGGTGCATGGCCCGAGTACAACCGATATACAACATACTCTTATCAACCTCGGTTGTATAATTTCGTGCAGAAGCAAATGGAATAATAACTTCGTCAAATTCAAGTCCCTTGGCAAGGTGCGCGGTGGTGACGATGCCCCCTTGTTTAAACGATGTGCTGTCCGGGGTTAAAAGGTGCAACCCTGGCATATTCAATTCTTCAAACAAAATCTCAGCCTGTTCGGAAGTCTTGCAGATGATGCCCAGCGATTGGAGCCCAGAATCTTTGAATTCAGATATCAGCTTTCGAAGGTATTCCGCCTCTTCGCGGTTGCTTGCCAGCCCGATCACTTGCGGTTCGTCTCCATGTCTTTCCATCGGAATAATTTCGGCATTCGGAGAAATCTTTTGAGCAAAGGCTGTGATCTCCCACGTGGAGCGATAGCTTCGCAGCAGCTTAACGACATCCCCTTGCGGAAAGATCTGGCTGATGGCGTCAGCGGAAGAAGCGCTGTATGGATTTACGCGCTGACCAATATCACCCAGGATTGTTTTCTTACACTTGAACAAGCGCGAAAGCACCGCATATTGAACGGGTGTGTAGTCCTGCATTTCATCGATGAGCAGATGTTTGACATGGTCATAGGGTGTCACGCCTTCCAGCCTGATCTTACAATAAATTAAAGGGAATAGATCGGCATATTCCAGTAATCCGTTCGGACCTGTTTTGAACATTTCCTCCTGTTTGATCCAGGTGAAGAAGTTTTTATAGAGGTTGAAGAAATCTGTATACTTGATCATCTGCGGCACCGCGTCCCAGATCTGCTTCTTTTCAAACCCGGTGAGCTTGCGCTGCCGGTTATCACGAACATAGTCCTGTATGTCTTTTACAACCTGTGGAATGCGCTTCAGCAGAGGAAGCCGGTGATATTGCTTGAATTTTTCGTGTATGAATGGCGAAGGCACCACCGTGTTTCCTACACGCAGCTCAACGGCCACAAAGAAATTGTTCTCAAGGTGAATCATGTATTGATTCAGCTTTGTGAGGAATTCGAATGTTGACTTAAACCGCATCCGCTCGATAAACGACTGATCATGTTTCTCGAGCAGCGCAGCCACTTGTTGAAAAAAAGTCTGGAACTGGAACTTGTTTTCGAGCACCTCAGCTGCAAGCTCCTCAATCACCATCTCGGGAATTTGCTCTTCACCGAGCTCTGGTAACACGTTTGAGATGTAGTCGGCAAAAACCTTGTTCGGTGAGATAATGAGGATGTCTTTGGATGAAATGCTTTCGCGAAACCGGTAAAGCAGGAACGCGATGCGGTGCAAGGCGATAGAAGTCTTTCCCGATCCGGCAACACCCTGGATGATCATGACCGGAGTGGTTTCATTCCGGATAACGGCATTCTGATCTCGCTGAATCGTGGCGACAATATTTTTCATCTTGTCGTCAGACGATTTGCTCAATTCCTTTTGCAGCAACTCATCCTGGATGTTCACCGAGTTTTCAATCATGAACTCCATCTGCGCATCGCGGATCTTATACTGCCGTTTAAGCTCTATGTTGCCAGAAATTTTTCCCGAGGGTGTGTCGTACTCCGCTGGCCCCAGTTCAAAGTCATAGAACATCGATGATATCGGGGCACGCCAGTCGTAGATCAGGTTCGCTCTTTCGGTCTCATCGAAAAAAGTATGAATTCCTATATAGACCGGAATCGTTTCGCCTTCCGTCTTGAAATCGATTCGCCCGAAGTACGGTGACTGGCCAAGCTTCAGAAGCCTTCGTTTCCGCAAAACAGCAGATTCACCTGTAAACGCCATGCGGTTGATGGATTGCCCGGCTGCAACCATGTCTGCTTCGTCCAGCCCCGACTGGTGCTCGTAGATGTATTGCTTATTTTGCCGAAGCTCCTCCGAGTACTGACGCACACTGTCGTCTACACGCCTTACGGCAAGCAGAAGTTTCTCCTTAATGATTTCCAGGTATTCGCGTTCGTCTTTTTCGGTCGGATTCAGCATCGGCATTATGAAAGGTCGCAAAGATAGGAAAAATGATCCGGACAG
>DASWTP010000003.1:0-35659 GCA_036402075.1 Chryseosolibacter sp.
CAATCCGTATTATTGTGGTATAAATGGCAACCCGGAAGATACTATATGCCCTAACGCTGATCGCCTACACGCTGTCGTTGGCACATAGTGTCATTCCACATCATCACCATAGTTCGCAGGAAGAAGCCACCGCCCATCACCTTAGTGAAGGTCACCATCACGGCACCGGGCACCATCACCATGACGCAGCCGATCACCACGATTCCAATTCGAAGGATCACCAATCTAACCATAGTGAGACCGGTCATTTGTTCTTCTTCGCCCACGACCTTAACGTAGACGTACTCACACGGCATGGTTCCATCGATAATCCTGTCAAAGTAAAAAAAGCCATCAGTATCGCTCCTTTGTCGGAGCAGGCTATATCGTCAGAGTTCAAGAGGTATCTTGTTTTTCATCCACCGCAAGACGACCCTTCTTTTCACAACCGTCCGCTGCGCCAAATCAAGCTGCGCGGCCCTCCAATCCACCTTGTATAAGGCCGAACCTGGCCTTCTGTGCGCAAAACCGGCACTTAGTCAAATCTACTTTTCATAATTAATCGCGAGTATGGCTCTGCTGTACTTGTTCTGATCATCATTATCATGAAAAATAATTGGATCAATCAATTGATCGCCACAGTTGGATTAGTGATGCTGCTCACGGACGGGATCGCGCAACGTTTCCTGAGCGAGTCTGAAGTGATTGCGATGGCTTTGAAAAACAGCGCGGCATTTCAGAGGGCAGACCTGCAGGTGAAGCAAAACCAGTACCTACAGCGGACAGGTTTTAACTTGCCAAACCCCGAGGTTATTGCCGAGAGCCCAACGGGTGAATTTTACGCAGTAGGTGTGCTGCAGTCGCTGGAATTCCCATCAGTATACATTAAGCAGCGTCAACTAAACAAGCAGGTGACAAGACTCTCCGAAATGCAAAAGGAGATCAGTCGTCAGGATGTGGTCAGGCTCGTCAGGTCTTTGTACCTGGATGTTCAGTTCGGGGAGGCACTCTATAAACACTTGCAGCGTCAGGACAGCCTGTACGATGCCATTGCGAGCTCTGCTGACCGTCAGTTTGAAGCAGGAACGATAGACTTCCTGGCAAAAACTTTTGCCCATACTCAAGCTGGTGAAATCAACAACCAGCTTGCTCAAACGCGAGAAGAGTATGGCGCTGTTATGCGTCAGCTGAACTTGTATACCGGCTTCCGCGACAGCATTAAGACGGCTCCGCTCGCGCGAATTACTGATGACTCCATTGAACCAGATTTTGATTCCTCTATTGTACGGACAAATCCTTCAATCCAATATTTCGAGCAGATGAAGAACGTAAATGCGAAAACACTGGAAGTGGAAAGAAACAAAGCGTTGCCCGGCCTTGTTTTCGGATACCTGAACCAAGGATCGAAAAGCACTGACACGTACTATCGATTCAGAGTGGGCTTCACGGTACCGTTGTGGTTTTGGCAATACAGTGGAAACATTAAAGCCGCGCGAACGGGCGTTGAGATTGCAGCACAGGAATCGAAGGCGCAGCAAATGAGCCTCAGTGCCGACATGGTACAGGTGTATGCCGACCTTCGGAAGTTCGGCCAGTCACTGGAGTACTATGAAAGACGCGGCCTGAAACAAACGGATGACATCGTATCAAGTGCGCGCAGGTTCTTCGAAAGTGGCCAACTCGACTACGTTAGCTACCTACGAAACATCAACGAGGCTTACCTGATCAAAGCCCGCTACCTGGAAACCCTGAGAAATTATAATCAGGCGGTAATTACACTAAACTATTTAACTGGAAAGTTATGAGAAACCTTCTGTTCATTCTCCTGCTCCCTTTCTATGCCGTTGCCAACGGTGGCCAAGACCACGATCATGGTAGCGAAACAAATGCGATGGCAGGACAAACGTATTTCTCTACAGAAGCAGTATCCGATAAATACGAACTGTTCCTGAAGTGGGATGCCATCGTTCCTGGTGAAGAGACAACGTTGAGGCTCTTTCTCAGTGAATATCTGTCAAACAAACCGGTCGACAGTGCATTGCTGAAAATTCAATCGAAAGAAGACAAGGCGCTGAAATTCTCCATCGCCCAAATGGACGCTGGGTACTACGAAATTAAAGTTATTTTTCCTGCAGCTAAAAAATATTCACTTTCGGTGACGATTGATTCTCCGCTTGGGCCCGACCTCCTCCTGCTGCAAAACATTGAACCTGGAAAACAACTGCCTGAACAGGAAACGGAGCATACTGATTCCTTCTTGTCCAGCGCCCCGTTCCTATTCATGACTGGCCTTACAGCAGGTCTCCTGATTATGTTCGTTTTTATGAAGGCTCGCTATCGCAAAGCTGCAGCCGTAATCATGATCTTCATCTACCTGTTTCCGTCAGCAAGCCTCCAGCATGTTTACGCCCACGAAGGACATGGCGAAGGCGGAAAGAAAGGCAATAACTTTTCGAACGCCTTCACCGTGCCAAAGGAAACACAGTTTCTTTTCGATGTCATCACACAACCGGTTAAGCAAGGCGCATTTACAGAAACGACTAAACTTTTCGGGACAGTTGTTCCTGCTTCCAACGGGCAGGCTGTCGTACAATCTCCGCAGACGGGAAAGATCATCAACCTGGCTGTTACCGTTGGACAGAAAGTTTCGAGAGGCCAACTGGTGGCTGTGATCGAACCTTCCATCGATGCAGGTAACATGGTCAATATCCTGACGGAAAAGAATAATGTTGACGCTGAACTCCAAGCCGCGCGGAAGGAATATGAGCGCCTCAAGTCGATCGAAGACATCGCTGCAAAACGTGATGTTGCTGAAGCAGAAGCACGCTACCAGAAAGCAAGGGAAAACAAAACTTTGTTTGACAACCTGAACAACGGCAAAGCCGACAGGGATGCGATTTTTCTTCGCGCACCGATCGCTGGCGTAGTTGACAACTTTACGTACGCCATTGGAGCAACAGTCAATGCCAACGAGCAAATCCTGACCATCACAAACCTCGCAAAAGTTTATGTAGAGGCACAGGTATTCGACAAAGATGCACAGCGCGTTACCACCGGAAGAAATTTCCTGGTCGAATGCGCCAATGCAGACGAACACAAGACTGCCGAAGTGAAATTACTCGCATCCGCACAATCGATCAACGCCACAAACCAGACGCAGCGCGTACTGTTTGAGATGGAGAACTCGGGTGGAGATTTCAAAATCGGGGAATTTGTTAACGTAAGAGTATTTGCTTCACAGCAGTCGAAAGAGATCGCTTTGCCGAATAGCGCCATCAGCGAAATCAACGGACGTCCTGTTGTCTTCATAAAAGACAGTGGTGAAGGTTACAGCATCTCCTATATAACGGTTGGCCACGACAATGGCACACACACTGTGATCAGAAAAGGTGTCGAGGAAGGAGAACGCGTAGTTACAACCGGCACCTACCAAATGAAAATGATCTATTTAAACCAATAAACAAACAAAAACGAAACTAAACATTTATGAAATCAATAGTCAAAACTTTAGCATTCAGCGCTGTTCTGTGTTCAGCCCTGTTTTTCACTTCTTGCAACACAGACAAAGGCAAAGTCGCAGAGGCTGAGCAGGCCCACGATCACGAGAGCGGTGACCACGAGCACACCTATGCCTGCCCGATGCATCCTGAAGTAACAGGCAAGGAAGGCGAGGAATGCTCCAAGTGTGGAATGAAACTTACGTTGGTCGACAACAGTGCAACGAAGAATGAATACTTCATGCACTTCAGCGCAACGCCAGCGGTGGAAGCAGGCAAGGCAGCAACCCTTACCTTCACGCCAAAGATTAAAGGAAACGAAAGCGAGGTGGTGCCACTGGATGTTCAGCACGATAAGAAATTGCACCTCATTGTAGTAAGCAAGGATCTCTCCTACTTCGATCATATTCATCCCGAATTCAATAGCGATGGTTCTTATCAAATTACGGTGTTGCCAAACGGGAAGGCTTACAGCAAGGGCCAGTTCGCAAGCGAAACCAGGTTCGACAAGGGTGGAGATTACGTTCTCTTTGCCGACTACCTGCCTAGTGGGGCAACGCACCAGCTTGAGCGCATCGAGCTCAACGTAGCGGGCGCGCCTTACACCGCTCAACAGTTTCGCGAATCAAAAACGGTGAGCAAGGTCGATGGCTATGAAGTTTCCCTCATTCCGGAGGGCGGCAAATTCCTGAGCAACGGAACAATGCATATTTCCGCAATTGTAAAGAAGGACGGCAAAGAAATTCCTGCTGACCAGTTTGAGAACTACCTGGCAGCCAAAGCACACGTAGTGATGATCAGCGAAGACACCAAAGACTACCTACACGTTCATCCGGAGGTTGTGGATGGAAGACTTGATCTGCATACTGAATTCGGCAAAGCAGGAGTTTTCAGAGGCTGGCTGCAATTTCAGACAGATGGAAAAGTGCACACCGCTGACTTCGTTGTGAAGGTGGAAGAAGGCACAGCGCCTGTAAGTACCCACGCTGCTGCAACAGAGCACAAACATTAATCATGCTTCAGATCCGTTGTCATTGGTAACCATTGACTCACTATGCTTAACCGTTTAATTAAGTTTTCACTCGAAAACCGTCTCTTTGTTGTTGCGTTTGCGGCCCTGTTGCTGGTCTATGGCACATACACGGCACTAACCCTGCCAATTGACGTACTTCCAGACCTCAACCGACCTCGCGTGACAATCTTCCTGGAAGCGAACGGCATGGCTCCGGAAGAAATCGAGACCCAGGTGGCCTTACCGGTGGAAACCGCGTTGAACGGTGCCCCTGGCGTGGAAGTGGTACGAAGCAGCTCGGCCATTGGCATCGGCATGGTGTTCGTGGAGTTTGATTGGGATACCGATGTCTACAGGGCAAGACAGCTTGTCGCGGAAAAATTGCAGACGGTGACCCTTCCGAATGGAATCACACCTGTGATGGGTCCCATCAGTTCGGTCATGGGGCAGATCATGCTGGTGGGCGTGAGTGCAGACTCAACGTCTCCCTCGGAGCTGAGAACACTCGCAGATTTCACGATCCGGAGAAGGCTTATGAGCATCAAGGGTGTCTCGCAGGTAATTCCGATCGGGGGTGAGCGACTACAATACCAGGTGCTCGTTTCCAGCGCAAAGCTGAAACAATTCAACCTGACGATTGAAGCTGTTGACAACGCGCTCGAGCTTTCCAACCAGAACACTACCGGAAACTTCTTCGATCAATACGGCTCCGAAGTGTTGATCCGAAACGTTGGGCGCGCATACACCCTTCAGGACCTGGCTGGAACTGTTGTAGCAAACAAAGAAGGGGTTCCGGTTCTTTTATCACAGGTAGCGGATGTGAAGTACGGTGCTGCGTTGAAACGCGGTGACGCCAGCATTAATGGCAAACCTGCTGTTATTCTTACGGTGGAAAAACAACCGGGGGCCAGCACCATCGCGTTGACGGAGGAAATCGAAAAAGCGCTGGTCGATTTGCAAGCCACACTTCCAGCAGACGTCAAACTCAATCCACACATCTTCCAGCAGCGAAATTTCATAGAGACCTCCCTGAGCAATGTTGAGGAAGCATTGCGCGATGGCTTTATCCTCGTGATCGTTATTCTCTTTTTGTTTCTGCTCAATTTTCGAACTACCATTATAACCCTCACTGCGATTCCGCTTTCGCTTATCGTCTCCGCGATCGTTTTTAAATGGTTTGATATCTCCATTAATACGCTCACGCTTGGGGGATTGGCTATCGCTATCGGTGAACTTGTGGATGATGCGATCGTGGATGTCGAAAATGTTTTCAGGCGACTAAAAGAAAACCGACAAAGCGAAAATCCGAGACCAATTCTGCGCGTGATCTACGAGGCCAGCAGCGAGGTGCGCAACTCAATTGTGTATGCAACCATCATCGTAGTGCTGGTGTTTATTCCGCTCTTTTATATGCAAGGCATTGAAGGCAAGATCTTTGCTCCGCTTGGCATTGCCTATATCACATCCATCGCTGCCTCATTGTTTGTTTCATTGACGGTCACCCCTGCGCTGTGTTCCTACTTGCTGAAGTCGGTAGGCACCCGATCAGACAAACCGAAACGTGCAACCTGGTGGAACAGGATCTTTAACGCGGAGCACAATGAAGACTCGTCCTTTGTAAGATGGTTGAAAAAGCATGACACGCGTTTTCTGAGCTGGGGTTTATCAAATCCGAAACCAGTCATGATTGTAGCTGCGCTGGCCATTGTTGCCTCCATTGCCATCGTTCCTTTTTTTGGAACCGAGTTCCTTCCACCTTTCAATGAAGGATCATTTACAATAAACCTTTCCGCTCCACCGGGGACATCTCTTGAAGAGAGTAACAAGATCGGTACGCTGACAGAAAAGCTGATGTTAAAAGTTCCCGAAGTGGAATATGTAAGCAGGAGGACGGGGCGCGCTGAGCTGGATGAACATGTTGAGCCAGTGAGTAACTCAGAAATTGAAGTTGAACTGAGGGAGGACACAGACCGGTCCCGTGACGAAATTCTGGCCGATATCCGAAAGGAACTCAGCGTGCTGAAAGGCGTGAGCGTCAATGTAGGGCAGCCTATCTCCCACCGACTCGATCACTTGCTTTCCGGAGTACGAGCGCAAGTTGCCATCAAATTGTTTGGGGAAGACCTCACCGACCTTCGTACGAATGCTGGCAGGATCAAAGACATCGTCAGCAGCATTCCAGGCGTAGTCGATGCACAGGTGGAGCGGCAGGTGATGGTTCCTCAGCTGTTGATAAAAGTAAACCGCGATGCCCTTCAGCGTTACGGCATCCAGGCCGGCAAAGTAGCCCAGGACCTGGAAGTGTTCTACAATGGAAAAGTTGCCGGCCAGATTCTCGATGGACAGAAAACATTCGATATTCTTCTGCGAACAACCGATGCCGAGCGGAGCAACATCGAAAACATTCGCAACACGATGATCGATACACCCGATGGAAACCTGATCCCGCTTCAACAGATCGCCACGATCGAAACAACAAACGCCATTAATTCCGTTTGGCATGAAAACACCCAACGAAGAATTGTTATTTCGTGTAACGTTCAGGGGCGGGACCTGGGAAGCACCGTTGAAGAAATTCAATCGCGCATCGGTTCAGAAATCGCATTGCCAGAAGGCTATTTTGTCGAATATGGCGGTCAGTTTGAAAGCCAGCAGTCTGCATCCAAACTCATCCTGGCACTCAGTGCGTTCTCCCTTGCGGGAATCTTTCTTGTATTGTACAGTCACTTTAAGTCATCCAGGATCGTCTTGCAGATCATGCTAAACATTCCCTTGGCGCTAATCGGGAGCGTGATCGCAGTGATGCTAACAGGTGGTACATTTTCCATCGCCACGCTTGTCGGATTCATTACATTGACCGGCATCGCCTCGCGTAATGGAATTATGATGATCTCGCACTACATCCACCTGATTGAGCACGAAGGCGAAACTTTCGGCAAACAAATGATCATACGTGGATCACTCGAGCGCCTGGTGCCAGTGCTGATGACCGCCCTCACGGCCGGGCTCGCCCTGATTCCCCTGACCCTGGATCCCCAGGCTTCCGGAAAAGAAATCCTTTACCCGGTTGCTACGGTGATTTTAGGCGGTTTGATCAGTAGCACCCTGCTCGACATGATTGTAACACCAGTAGTTTTTTATATGTTTGGGGAAAAGGCGCTGTCGACCTATTTCAGCAACCTAAGAAGGAATGAGTTGACCTGACCTTGCGAAAGCCTAACCCTACTGCCGTGTCTTTTAACAAATCTTTGTTTCTCCGGAAAACACACCGCTACCTCGGCTTGTTTATCGGAATCCAATTCCTCGGCTGGACTATTACCGGCCTGTATTTTAGCTGGAACAATATTGACGAGGTTCATGGCGATCACATGCGCAAGAGCCCGCGATCCATCGCTGTCTCAACCTCGCTCACCTCTCCCGATACTGTGATTGCCCAGCTGAGGAATCTTAAGACGATTGACTCCATTCATGCGGTGCAACTCATTAGTGTTGTCGGCAAGCCGTTGTACCAGGTCTCATACTTTTCCGGTCATGCAGGGGACATTCATCCACATGTACATTACCAGCTGGCAGACGCGACAACAGGTGCATTGCGTGATCACCTTACCAAAGATGAAGCCGCTGCCGTTGCAAAAGATCATGTGGTCAGCAGCGCCACCGTTCAGGAAGTCACGTTTCTTGAAGCCACCGATGGCCATCACGAATACCGGGACCGCCCGCTTCCTGCCTTTGCCGTTTCATTTAGCAATCCCGATTGCACCGTTTACATCAGTGCCGAACGCGGTACATTTCAAACCATCCGGCACAACCAATGGCGCGGCTTCGACTTCCTCTGGATGCTTCATACAATGGACTACGAATCGCGTGATAACATCAACAACTGGCTGCTCCGGATTTTTTCAATTTTTGGTTTTATAACGGTCCTGTCGGGGTTTGTTCTCTTCCTGGTATCTTCACGGACCCTTAAGCAACTCACAAGCTAATATGAAAGCTATTGTACCAACACTCCTTTTACCGGCCTTGTTATTCGCGGCTTGCGACAGTAAAAAAGACACTGCGCACGAGCATGGAACCCAAGCTAAAACGGAAGCCCCGGCTGACACAGTGAAGAAAAGTATTCCGAAAGAAGAACACGCTTTGGTTGGAGGAACTCACTTCACGGTTGCCTATCACGCGCCTGCCGTTCGCGGAAGAACCATTTGGGGCGGCCTGGTTCCCTACGGAGAGGTTTGGGTGACGGGAGCGCATTCAGCAACGTCAATCGAATTTAACAAGGACATCAACATCAACGGCACACGAGTTCCTGCAGGGAAATATGCCGTCTTTACAATCCCAGGGAAGGACGGATGGACCGTGATCATCAACAAGAATTGGAATCAACATCTTGCTGACGACTATGATGCGAAAGAAGACGTGGTTCGCGTTGATGTGGCTCCCACTGTCTTGCCGTCACTGCAGGAACGGTTAAAGTACACAATAGTTGACAAAGGCAATACGACTGCTTCAATGGACATTCGATGGGAGTTCGTGAACATTTCGCTGCCGATTACATTGCTGTAACTAGCCCACCGGTCAAAAGAGTCTACATTAATAATCTCCCAAAGAAGAAGGGAACCGGAGGGCTCTGCAAAACAAAAATTCAATGTTAAAAAAACCATCCCGGCATTCGCCAGAATGGTTTTTCACCACGAGTGGAAACTGGCGCTTAAATTCTTGGCGGAATCAGTTTGTAAACCACTGGTGTTACAATTCTTGACAGCAGTGTGGAACTAATCAGCCCACCGATCAACACAATAGCGAGGGGAGAAATAAGCGGATTCACGGAAAGCGCTATCGGCAGAAGTCCACCAATCGCAGTTAACGAGGTAAGGATGATCGGAAGAAATCTTACTTCACCTGCCTCGCGAATCGCATCATCCACCGACATTCCCTGCTGACGCAATTGATTGGTGAAGTCAACCAGGAGAATTGAATTTTTCACCTCTACTCCAGCCAACGCAATTAATCCAATGATTGCCACAAATGAGAGCGGATTGCCCGTAAAGAGTAATCCCAATACAGCCCCAACAATGCCCAGCGGAATCACACTCAGCACAATCATTGTACTTTTAAATGTTTTGAACATGAGGATCAACACTGCGATGAACATGAACACGGTAACGAGAATCACGGTGCCCAATCCTCCAAACGATTCCTGGCTTGCCTCTACGTCCCCTCCCATGACAAACGAATACCCCTCGGGAAGTTTGAGCGATTCCATCCTGGCAACAACTTCATTGATAACCGTTTCATTCAGATAGCCTTTTTCCACAAAGCTCGACACGGAGACCATTCTTACTTTGTTATAGTGGTCGATTCTTAGCGGAGAGGTTTCTAATTTCAACTCGGCAACCTGTTCAAGCGGGATCGCTGCTCCAAGTTGATTGTTTACAAAGACGTTCTGGAACGAGCTCAGCGTTGCTCTTTCCTTCTTCGCGGTGGTGAGCACGACTGAAAAGTCTTCGCCCTCGTTATCTGAATACTGCCCGAGATTGAGTCCTGCAATTGCAAGACGCACGGTCCTGTCGATGTCCACCGTATTGATGCCACTCATTCGCGCCTTCTCCTGGTTAATCGCTACCCTGATGTCGCTTTTTAGATTGCTCACCGGGTTGTTCACATAAATCGTTCCTTGCGTTTCCTTGAGAATGCGTTCTACCCGTGCCGACAATGTGCGAAGGGTGTCAAGGTTGTCGCCCAGCAGGCGCACTTCAACAGGTGCAACAATAGGCGGTCCTTGTTCAAAGTTCTTCACCTCAATGCGTGCGCCCGGAAAATTCTTGAAGTCTTCGCGCAGTGCGTTGATGATATCGAGTTTTCGCTCTGCCGAAGTGTTGTCATTCAGCTGAACAAAGATTTGAGAGAAGTCCGTGCGCTCGTTCTCCTGGATCACATTATAATACACGCGAGGATTTCCTTTTCCAACGTTCGAAGCAAAATACTGCACCTCGGGAATCGAGTTGAGCTTCTCTTCCACAAAGAGCGTCACCGAGTCGGTTTTGTCTAGATTCGTCTGAAGCGGAGTGATTGTGTTAATGATGAATTGAGGTTTCTCAGAAGCAGGAAAGAGGCTGAAACCTATAACCGGAAACAACTGAAGCGATCCGAAAAAGATAATACCTGCGATGACCAGCGTTGCCACCGGATGTTTCAATGCCTTGTCAAGGATACGTGAGTAGCTGCCGTGAATAAGTTTCTGGAGTGTTACCAGGAATACGTTCTCTGAATGTCCTTTATCCTTCAGCAGTCGGCTCGACAGAAATGGAATCACGGTAATTGATACGATCATGGAAGCAAGCACGGACATGATTACTGCCAGTGGCAGGCCGCGAATGAAGTCGCCTGCACCTTCCGGCAGAAATACCAGCGGCATAAAAGCGATGATAAGTGTGGCTGTGCAACCTACTACTGCCATGCCGATCTGCGAGGTAGCTTTGATTGTTGCTTCGAAGCGGGAATGCCCTTCCCTGATCCAGCGCTCAATATTCTCGACCACCACGATACTGTCATCCACCAATAACCCGAGTGCCACTACCAGCCCAACGATGCTCAGCTGATTTAAACTTATTCCCATCAGGTTAAGCATCACCAGTCCAATGGCCAATGATAACGGAATCGAAATCATGACGATCGTTGCAGCGCGGAAACCAAGCGGTAAAAGCGTCAGCGCCACCAAGGCGATGGCAATGAGGAAATCCATTCCTAAACCGCTTAACCTGTTGTTTACATTCTCGGCCTGATCAAAATGGTGAACGAGGTCAATATTTCCAGGAAGGGTCTTTTGGAAATTTTCAATGATCGGCAAGTATTTTTTCTGCGTGTCCGAGATGTTGAAACCTGGCTTCTGTGCTGCTACCACAAATACACACCGATGTCCATTCAAACGTGTAATGTGTTTAGTTTCATCAAACGTAGAATACGCATCGGCCACATCGCGCAAAAAAATGTTTTTTCCGTTGGCGGTGTACACGATGGTATTTTTAACCTCCTCGAGCGACTTGAAGTTTCCGCTGGTCTTGATGTTAAATGACTTTGTACCAGCGACAACGCTTCCTCCCGGGATATTCGCCATCTCACTCTGCAGGCTGCCGATGATCGCATTTAGAGGAATACGCATCTGGGCAATTTTTTCGAGCCGAAGGTCCACACGAACAATCTGCTCTGGCAGGCCGTGTACTTCCACATTCTTTAGCATCGATACTTTCTCAAGCTGCTCTTTCAATTTCTCGCTGTAATACTTCAGCTTTACACGCGAGGCGTTCTCCGAGATCAGGGCAAGCTGAACAATGTTCACGTCAGACGGTTGAAATTTATTGATATCGATGCTGAAGATTTCCTGTGGAAGTTCGTTGCGCAGCGAGCCCACTTCACGAACGAGCTCCTGGTACTTTTCATCTGGATCACTCTCGTATTTGTATTCCACCCGAATCACAGCAAGCCCATCGTTGATGGTTGTGCGGATGCGCTTTATATCTTCTAGCTCATTAACACGTTCCTCGACCGGGTCTACCACAAGCTCTTCCATGTCTTTCGGGCTCGTGCCCGGGTATACCACAACCACTGCGAACTGAGGTGCCTCAGTCTCGGGGTCTTCACTCCGTGGCATATTGAATAACGTGGTTATTCCCACTGCCGCGGCCATTAAAAACATGATCAGCGTGAACTGATAATTCTTTACTGCGTATTCTGAGATCTTCATGGCATCCTATTTTATGATGGTGATCTCGCTTTTATCCGTCAGATAGGCGCTGCCGGAGACAATTATTGCCCGAGCGTTTTCAAGGCCCGAAGTTATAGCAACATGGTTTTGCGCCATCTCGCCAAGGGTTACCGGTTGTTTCACGGCCGTCTTATTGTCTGACGTGATGAATACAAAACCCTCGTTACCATCGGCATCCAGCACGGCCTCGTACGGAACGTTCCAGGTATTCGATTTCTTTCCTGTATAGATGACAGCGTTTGCAAACATTCCAGATGCGAACTTTGCCTTGTGATTATTTACCAGGAGGTCAATCACAAAGGTTCCGGTAGCTGCGTCTGACGTTTCAGACTTGCGCAACACTTTCGCTTGAAAAGTTTCGCCAGGAAAAGCATCGAGGTGAACTTCGGCTTTATCGTTTAGCCGGATAGTCGCCCATTGCCTGTCACTTGCATTCACTTTCAGGATCCAGCTATTTTCGGATGCTCCATTTGCAAGGACTATGGGGTCACCGATGCCTACCACCTGGCCGGGATTCACAAATTTCTTCAGCACGAATCCGTTTTCTGGCGCGATAATTTTTGAAAACTGTTTGTTAAACTCGGCTGTATGAAGTTGCTCGCTGGCAACATCGAGTGCTGTCCTGGCGTTTTGAACTTGCTCAAGGGTAACAACGCTGTCAGCAAAGAGGCGTTCAACCCGCGTGAAATCGCGCTGGCTTTTCTCATAGCCGAGTTTAGCCTGGGCAACAAGTGAGTTTATTTCACGGGGATCGATGGTGGCGAGCACTTGCCCTTTACGAATGGCGTCTCCCTCCTGTACGAAAACGCGCTCTACCACCCCGCCCACTTTGAACGAAAGGTAGGTCTCGTTATCGGTGGTGATCCTGCCAGAAGTCCTGATGGAAAGACCGCTTTCCGTACTTGAGAGCTCCAGGATCTTTACAGGGACCGGGGCGCTCTTCTGGACGATCTTAGGGGTGTCGCTTTTGCCATCGGTACACGAACTGGCTATTGTTGACAGCATTACGGCAGCAAGCGCAAAGCCGAACACGGAAGTTGTATGGGTTTTCATTGCGGGTTTGTTTTAATTGAGGTGTGCAGAGGCGGTTTCACGAGTAAGTTTTGCGTTTGCAATAAATAGTTCGAACCTTCTCACGTTGTTTAATAATTCAGAAGTGGTTAATTGGTTGCGAGCGTCCAGGAACTCAATTAGCGTGTTGATACCTTCAGCATAGCCCCGTTCAATCAGACTAAAATAACCGGTGGCTGATTTAAGTTGCTCCTGTGACGCTGTGTAGTTCGACTTCGCATTCAGCAACTCGCTTAATGCGAGGTTTGCTGACAGCGCCACGGCCTGCGATGCATCACGTAAAGCGAGGGCAGCTTTTTGCTCATTCATTTTGCTTTGCCTGATGCTGAGTTGATTGGTGAATCCCTGGAACAACGGCAGTGAGAACTGCACGCCAAGCAGGTAATATTGGGATTGATCGTTGAACTGCCAGCCCGAAGCTTGTGAGCCGAGGTCGAGAAATGCGCTCACTTTCGGCAAACGCTTCAGTTGGTTCATTCGAACAACGGAGTGGCTGATCTCCGTGCCGATCTTTGCCATCGCCAATTCTTCACGCCCTGCAGTTTCAATCTCGAGCGAAGCTGACTGCACAGGTTCGCCAACTTCGGTAGGCAGATCGATGGGTGCGTCAAGCTCACGATTCAATAAAAAATTGAAGTACTTTCGGCTATTCGAAAAGCTGTTGCGTGCTGAATTCAGCTCAGCCCGGACTCGCTCCAACTCGCTCTTTGAACGCAACACTTGCGCAGGCAGCCCTTTGCCGTTTCTTCTCAATGACTCGTTGATCTGAACGTTCTTCTCAACGATACCCATCGCGCCCTCGAATATTTTAACAGCCTCACCTGCCGCCAGGTGTTTATAATACGCTTCGGTAATGTCGAAGGTCAGTTGTCTTTTATAGCGCCTCACATCACTATCAGCCATCAGCAATTCCTTCGATTTTATCGAGCGGTTAATAATCAGATCAGCGTTCACAATAGGAAGGCTGGTTCTTACCCGTGCATCGTAAAAATCCTTCGGAAAGAAATTCTGCTCAACATTCTGAATTTCAGGAAAGGCATCACTTTGGGTAAGCTGGTTCAGCGAGCGATATACCGGATTGAGCAGGTCGCCAACCGGTAAGGCTATGCTACGACCTCCGTCTCCGGATGTATAGTCAGCAATCAATTGGATGGAGGGAAAAAAATATCCACGGGCAATAGCGAGCGCGGTTTCAGCCTGCTGAAGTGACAACGCTTTCTGCTGCAGGGCAATGTTATTGGTTAGGCCTTCCTGTATGTAACGGTCGAGCGGGGATTGCCCTGCCGCAGCCACGGGGAGTAGAAACAACGCCCAGATGAATTGACGCTTGAGCATGACGATTAAACTTTTCATCGTTATTTTTGTTAACAGTGTTAAGTATGGAGACAAAAAAATTTATTTTTTATTGTGCATTCTTTCAAGAATTTCGATCACAAGATCATTGGCCTTGAATGCCAGATCTTTCTGGTTAAGTTCACTCACAACCTTACAACGGTTCCTGATCTCCAGCGACACAATGCCATGGACCATCGCCCAGACAGTAAAAGCTAATATTTCCGTGTGCATTCCTTCAAAGTAGCCCTTGTCAATGCATTCCTGGATCGTTCCAGTCAGGAAATGAAAGGCGTTGTCTCCTTCCTTCCACTCCGACCGGTCTTTATCGAGTGCGTTCATAGGTGAGCGCACGATGAACATAAGGTCATAGTACTCACCGTTTTCTATCGCAAACTGGATATATGCCTTACTGATCGCCTTTAATCGCTCGAAAGGATTTGCCACAAGGCCGAGCGATTTAAAATATTGATTTAGAATAGTAAAGCCCTCCTGGTGCAGGGCGTAGAAAACATCATCCTTGTCTTTAAAGTAGAGGTAGATGGTGGTTGGAGAGTAATCGATCTTCTCGGCAATATTCCGGATAGACGTATGCTCATATCCACGCTCCATAAAGAGTTCGCGTGCACTTTGCAGTATCTTTCCGCGAAGATCCTCTTTATGCTTTTCCTTCCTTTTAGCGACAGTCATCTACTTGAAATGATTTACTTAACGGTGTTAAGTTATTAAGGGTTTCACAATTTTCAAAATTACGGCTGAATCGAGGCAGAAAACAGCACCTCACCCGCTATCAGGCAGACGGGTGTGGGTGTTTAGACAGTGTGGGGATCAGGATCCGGAACGTTGTACCGCATTCCTTCTCACTTTCCACGGAGATTGACCCTCCGTTAGCCCGTATCATTTCACGCGCGATGATCAAACCGATGCCCGTACCTTTCTCACGATTTGTTCCCTCGGTGGAGTGGTGACGATTCGGTTTGAATAGGTTGTGAATTTGTTCCCGGCTCATTCCAACGCCAGTGTCCTCAATGATCAGTCGGATGGATTCGCCAACCCGCTCTGCCTTTATTTTTATACGTCCCCCTGCCGGTGTAAACTTAATCGCGTTGGTGAGCAGGTTTCGAATAACCACTTCCATCTGATCCTTGTCCGCAAAAATGACCACGTCTTTATCCACTTCATTCTCCACTGTGATGTGTTTGTTCGCGGCATTTAGCTGGACCTGGGCGTAGACGGTTGCAACAAGATCGGAAAGGTGGATTTTTGCCGGATTGGACGTCCCGTCATTTAGTTGCGCCTTGGCCCATTGAAGAATGTTCTCTAACGCACTGCCCGAGACCTCAAGTTGTCGGCCAATCCGCTCTGTCAGCATGGACAGCTCTTCGGGCCTGAGGTTTCCCGTTCTCAAGAGCTCCAGCGTTGAACGCAGGTTCGCGATCGGACCGCGCAGGTCATGACTGATAACAGAAAAGAGCATGTCTTTCACTTCGTTCAAACGCCCAAGCTCCGAATTCGTGGCTGATAGTTGTCGGTTTATTTTCTTCCTGCTGCGGGCTCTCCGAAAGGCATATAATGTGATTCCGCCAAGGAGCAAGATCAGCAATGCAAATGACCAGCTGATGTAACGCTGTTGCTGGTTGATCTTTTTTAGCAAGTCAATCTCATTCTGATTTTTCTGAAACTGCCAGACGGACTCGAGCTGCCGGAGGCTCCGTGAATTAATATTCTCCTGTTTCTGCTTCGCGATCGAATGGAATTTCAAATAATGCTGATAGGCATTCTCAAAATCCCCCATTTTTGAATAAAGCATCGAATAGCTTTCATGGATCTGGTCCATGGGATTGAAGAAGTCATTAAAATTGATTTTGCGGGACTGAATAATGTGAACTGCGCTATCGAGGTAAAGCTTTGACACCTTCAGGTCATTAGTCTGTATGTATATCCTCCCGAGATTAGCATACGTTTCAATCTCGTTTTCAAATTCACCCGTTCTCCGAATGAAATAAAGGTTGCGATTGTAATACCATAAACTACTGTCATAATTTTTCTCGGCCATATGGCAGCTGCCAATGTTGCCAAGTAAAATACCGATCCAGGCGGTGTCGCGTTTCTCGTCAGCAATGCTTAATGCTTTTCGGAATTCGGCTTTCGCCAGCGCTAGTTCCGAACGTTCGCGCAGGATCATGGCAAGGCCATTTAAGCAATTGATGGTCGTTCGATAGGGCAAAATTCGCAGACCTTGATCGATTGCCATGCGATAATATTTTTCCGCTTCAGCGAAATTTTCAGCCTTGTGCTGGATGATCGCGATCTCATAAAAGCAAACCGCTTGCCCGAGCTGGTTGCCGGAACGCTGATAATGATCTGCGCTCTCCATAAAGAAGGTCAGGCCTTCCTGCACGCGTCCATTCGCAAACATTGTTCGTGCCCAGCTAAAAACTGCGGGCAACAAGCTGTCGGCATATGTTTTCTGCTGTGTGATGCTGACTATTTTCGTAACGTCATCATGCTCGAACTCAAGCTTGCCGGAATGGAACTGGTGGATCATCGAGTCGAATGTCACAAGAAATTCGCGGCCCGAGTGCGATTGTTCAAACCGCCTCGTGAAATCCTTCGCGGTTTGACCGTAGCCAAGTGAAGGTATAAGTACGCAACCGACTAAAAACAAAAACCGATACATGATGGGATTAATCACGCCCGAGCCTGGTGAAAAAGGTCCCGCGCATTCTTACTAATATAAACATTTCAATTTAAACAATCCGCTGGAAACAACCCATTTGAGGCTACAGGGTTGTGCGTATATCGTGTCCCACGTTATATCGAAGAAAAAAGGGCAGCAATTTGCTACCCCTCTCTTTTTCTTTATTGCTTTACCTTAAATAATCCAAGCTGGTCTTCACTTGCCGAGATCAACGTCCAGCCTGTGGATGAGTTCTGATCGTTCTTGCTCGCAAAAATTCTCCATCGGTAAACCTTTCCCGGTTGTAACGATGCGATGGAAGCTGTGCCGTCAGCATTATATTGAATGCTCTTTTGTGCTGCGGGTATCACAATCTTCTTTAACGGAAGTGTGCCCGATTTGTCAAACCCTCCCCATACAACGATGCCAGTGGACGCATCGGTCACTTCGATAACATAATCACTTGTGCTCGAATAGGTATTCCAGCTGAACGTTGGCGTGGTTGAAGTTACCTCCACGGCTTTGGTTGTTGACGGTTCGTTTGTTGGGGATGCAATCGAAATTGACCCTGTAATGTCGAATGTCAGTTCAAGACTATTATTGCCCGTGAATGAAACAACGGGCTCTCCGAATTTTGCGATGCGGTCAGGATCCATCACTCTTTCGTCATTTTTAAACGTAGCGCGGGCAATGTATGTGCCATCGGGAATATTGCTGATGGTGTATGCAAGATTCACCGAAGTTGCAGTAAGTCCGGGAATAGTCTCCCTGGTGAACGGGTGCACAAGAGAAATATCTACATCTTTATTTCCGGTGGCAAGGTTCCTCACTGTGCCGGTTAATTTGCCCGTAGCTGAAGTCGTAAGCGTGACGTTGACATTCGCGGTCTCAGCGTTCAACGCAGCAGAAGCAGACACTGAATTCGAAGAGTGTCCAGCCAGGTAGGCTCGCACAGTGTACGATCCTACAGGAACATTGTAAATGACATAACGGCCATCACGTGCCGAAACCGATGAAAATGCTCTCTTGTTGGCGATGTCCTCGGCAACCACCAGCGCTCCACTCACCCCCGCAGGCGTTCCTACGGTGCCGGAAATAAAACCTGTGTTCTTGTTTTCGGCTGCAAACATCTGCGCAGATTGATCTGTAGACGCGCCAACTTCGATAGTAAAGGGTACGGCCTCCATACCTGCCGCAGGCACCGCCTGATAGCCTTGCTTATACAATTTCAGAAAATAATTTCCAGCTGGCAGATCAACGCTAAAGTCACCGTTAGCATCGGTGGTCAATGTATTGTCCGTAGGGGCGTTGTCATCCGCGTTGAATACAATGATTGTTACATCCTTTAACGGAAGCATTGTGGCAGCATCCGTCACCCGACCAGACAGTTTGCCAGTAGAAGGACCCGGGTCGTCCTTTGAGCAGGAAAGGACCAGAAAAAGCGAAATAACTAACGACAACGTAATAGATAGGCGTTTATTCATGTTTACAGTTTTTGTCAATGGATACTTGATTTTGCGGCAAGTATGCGCGGTTTAATTTGACAGAATTTTAAGTCGACAGGTGTTTTATTACATCAGAAAGAAAAAGGTAAAGGCTGCACCATTCGAGCTGCCGAGGTGTTGTGAGAGTTTCAGAGATCAATTGCGACCGCAAGAATTCTGCGTATTTGTGAAAAGAGCAGACAATATTTATATAGTATTGCATATGAGCACTGCTCAAAAGTGGTTTGCCGTTGTTGGCATCTCAATTATGGTCACCGTCTTCCTGCTTGACAAGCGCTCGAAGGAACAAGACATAGAAATTCTTGCGCACGGCAAAAAGTATGTTGGTCTGGTGGACGTGCACGGCAAAAGAGTTACCTGTACAATAAAATGGGATGACGGGTCATACCGAACCGTTACGGCATCCAAACCTCATGGATCAATATATGATGGTGAGCGCTACTATGTTTACTCCTGGAACAAATTTCCCGGTCGGCTTGTAGTCGATTTTACAGAGCCAATAATAGATTCCACGTTCAGGAAAATCAACGGACGGGTCATTAAACAGCGCAATCGCCTTGTCAAGTTCACGTACACCGTTGCATCCGTGGAATACACTAGGCATCAGCTGATTGAGGAAGAAGTCGTGGCAGGTAGGTTGTACCCTGTATATGTTAAGAAAGACTTTCCGAAGATCGCTTATGTGCTTCCAGGTAAGAACCGATTTCCTTAACCGAAAGCGTGCAGGCAAGTCCGAGTTAGTTAATCAAACAGGAACGCATAGTTGGCCTCGAGTCTCTCTTTCAGATCAGACGCATTAACCTTCTTTTTATACAAATTCTCAAACGGATCGCCCACATTCTTGATCCGCTTAACAATTGATTCGGGGCTGAACGCGTCTGGTTGCAGCGTGTCGTTTACTTCGTCCCACCGCAACGGTGTAGCTACGGTGACCGATTCGCCAACTACGAGCGAGTAAGGGGCGATGATCGTTTGCCCCTGTTCATTCAATGAATAATCCAATGAAACTTTTCCATACGTGTTTTCATCAGTACCAACCAATGCTACTTCGCCTGGAATTTTCAGGTTGATCAGGTTGCAGAGGTACTTCGCAGATGCCTGGCTATCCTTAAAGTTTCCTTTTGCGTCAAGCGGAATATAGATGTCGAGCTGAGACGTTCCATTTGTCTTCACGAAGGATGGAAGCTTCAGCCCGTCCAGGATGGTTTTCGCAACGCGGGCCACATCAACCGCTTTCGAGATATCCGAGTCGGGTGAATCAACTGTGATGATCATGTAGTCCGGGTGCTCGGTTTGCTTTTTTCTTGAATGGGTCGGATGAAACTCCAGCGCGCCACGCTCGACAAACAGCAGCAGGTGCTCCTTGTCGTTAGCCAACAAATGCGCGCTGCCGCCATCCTTTGACGTTCGGGATCGCAGCCACTGGGGTATACTCTCCTCGTCATTTGCAAAGAGAGACGCTGTTGTCAGCTGAACCAGTGAGCGTGAGCGATCCGGGGATGTTCTCACCCATTGCCCGCGGTCATTAAGGTAAGGAAGTATCAAGTCGGCAAGGTCGTTGTAATAGGTCAGAATTTTTTCCTTGTTCAGCAAAGGCTGCCTGAAAATAATTCGGTCGAGATCCGTAAACTCGATTTCATGCTTCAGTTTAAAATCGGGTTGCTTCGGGCCGCGAACCGCCCCCTTAGGGGCCTTAGCCGGTGCAGCTTTGGGCGCCTTCTTTGGTGACCCCGTGTTTGACCTGGGCGCAGGCAAGACGAACTTCTCAACCTTTTCCTTTTTCCTGACTTTCGGCAAGTCCGGCAAATGATTGAATTCCTTGGTAATCGCCTCGTCAAATTCGAAGGGCGTCTCATCCCAGCTTTTGTTGGAAGTGCTGTGAAAGTAAAAAAGACCGGGGATGTCATCACTTTCATTCAGTTGATGGTTTGACGAACGCAAACTGTTCAAGACGGTTTGGTAATTCATCTCGTAGAATAGCGCAGCGTCCCCTTGAATTGCATCCACGCTGATCCTGTCTTTTACTGTACTACCCGCTTTAGTAATGAACAAACGAATCAGCTGCTCTCTGTCTCCCCTCCCCTGGCAAGCCGTAAAAATTTCCAGTATGGTTTTGAACGCTTTGGTATTTTTCCTGATGAGCATGGGACAACCGTATTTCATCCCAATATAAGTGTCGCCTTCGGTTTTCCATGATACCACAATTCCAAAATTCACGGCTAGCTGACGCGAATCGTCAACCACGCCCAGGAATGGCTAGGCGGCTACGGCATGTTTAATAAAAAAACAGCCAGACCTACGCCTGGCTGAATCACAAACGAAACATACATAAAAAAGGTTTGTCTACAGGGACGCGAGGGCGCTGTTAATTTCGGATCTGGTTTTATTTTCTTTTTCGGGAGTTGCTTGTGGGGTTTCAAATAACTCGTCTAATGAGATTCTGAACAGGTCGGTGTTGTGCACGTTTACTTGTTTGGAAAACACGGCAAACTGTCCGCAATGCGTTATGCTGAAGAACTCATCATCCATCGGACCATTCACTGCAGGACCTAAATTTTCAGGCTGGCTCCAATTCGTCCACGAGTCATCCAGGCGCCTGGTCACATAGATATCAAATCTGCCGTAGCCGTCATGTCCTTGTGAAGCGAAGTAAAGTGTTTTGTTATCGTGAGCCAGGAAAGGTGATGACTCTTCAAATTCAGTGTTTATCACATTTCCCATGTTCAACGGCTCGGTTGCTTTTTCGCCATCCCAAAAACTTACGAACAGGTCCCGTTGGCCCACGCTTTCAGCGCGCTCGATGGAACGAATGATGATACCGTTCTTGAGTGATACATAAGAATTGGCATGCGCAGACATGTTGTAGTCATTCTCAATTTCAATATTAACCGGTGCCGACCATTGTCCGCGCACATTCACGCTATAGGAAAGGCCCGCGCTCATCTTACCCTTGCGGTGATATTGGTTGCCAAGAATAATTGTGTCTCCTGTTGCGCTAACGTTGTTAACATAGTTTGGACCTGCGTTATTGAGTGCGCCCTGCAGGTGAATAGGCTCTGACCAAGTGTTTGTTTGCGCATCGAACTCTGAATACCAGATATCTTCAGGATCGTTAACACCGTTGAAGTTGCCCGGATGAAAATTTCTGCTGAAATATAATCTGTTTCCGCAGGGCGTCAACCGGGGCCTGATGTCATCAAATCCACTGTTGATTGCACCACGGAGTTGCACAGCCTTCACGTTGAGATTGATGTTCTCTGGATGATTGATCTTTTTGACGGCATTCTTATAACGGTTGTCGTGCTGCGCTAAAAGATTCTTGTCGCGTTTCGCGAACGACTGCGCGCTGCACGGCATCGATGCAATTAGGGAAAGACTGGCGATCAGGATAAAAAACATGCCTTTAATTACGCCATTTGGGAACTGGGTTGATGGTTTCATAAATGATGTGTTTTGTTTTGTGTGTTTGTTTGTTGAACAAAGGTGAGGTAAAGAAACAGGCTGCGCATTGGGGAAAACCTCATTTTTAAAAGATCAGGAAATGGAGCACGCGCCTAGGCGATTGACAAAAAAAGAGGCGTTTTTAGAGCAATTACGCGCCCTTCGTCAGGGTTTTCCCTATTTTTCATCCAATAAGCGGAACAATAGATGAAGAAAATCTCGCCTCAGCGGTGCTTTACCTTCTCACGATTTGTCCGAAAAAATTAAACAAAGTATATTTAGAGAGGAGCCCATCCCCACATGGCTTAATTAGGCTGTGTAAGGATGGGCTTTTTGTTTTTTATGGGGTTTGACAGGATGGATTTTACGATGCTCAACTACCTACCGGTGCCGGTAGTCTTTGTTGACCATCAGGACTGTATTGTGTTTCTCAACAGTAACGCGAGGAGTAGCATGGAACTGATTTTAGGAACAAGCGTTTCGATAGGCCTCAAATTTACGGCCCTGTTGCCCGAAAGGATGCAACCCATTATGATGTCTGCGCTAAAACAAGCCCGCGATTTGCAACGCGCTGTCACGCAAGACTGGGAAATAATAGATCAAGGCGGACGGATCTCATTTTTTGAGACCGTTTTCAATCCGTTGCGCGAACTCGGCAACACAGTGTGCCTGGTAACACGGGAAATGACTTCGGAGAAAGTATTTCAAAAAAAGGTCGTGCACCTGGCGCAGGATCTTTCGAGCCTCATTGAAAACGCAAATGCGGTCATTTTTAGTATTGATAGTCGACAGTATGTCACGGAGTGGAATGCAGAATGCGCGCGTATTACACAGCACACAAAAAACGAAGTTCTCACTAATAAGATCGGTTCTTTCGTGGACCAAGGTGTTGCACACGAATTCGATACCTTTCTCGCATCGATTTACGCAGGCAACCCCGGGCATAATTTCGAATTAAAACTACGAACAAAAGACGGCAACGTCATTACGCTGCTGCTGAATGCCACACCGAAGAAGAACGCTGAGAATAAAGTAATTGGTATCCTGTTCGTAGGCCAGGACATTACGGAACTCTCGGAATACAAAAGCTCCCTCGAACGCATTGTCAAAGACCGAACTTCCAAACTGAAAGAAGCGCTAAAAAAGGAAAAGGAACTTGTGGAAATCCGGAATCGCTTCGTATCAATGGCGTCCCACGAATTAAGGATCCCACTCTCGATGATCTCTTCATCGGCAAAAACCATCCGAGCACAGGCCGATAACCAGGATTCGCTAGCCAGCATTCACGCTATTGAAAAGCAAGTTAATCACATGCGATCACTCATTGCCGATGTGTTAACCGTGGCAAAAACTGACGTCACAAACATCAAAGCCGTCCGTAATCACCTTGACATCGTTGGGTTTATCAGCAAGCTTTCCGAGGAAGTTTGCGTGAATACGAACCATACGCACAGGGTTCTCCTGGAGACCAGTGAACCCGTTGTTGAGCTGGAAAGTGACGAAAAGCTTTTGCGGAATGTATTTTTGAATCTGCTGTCCAACGCGATCAAATTTTCACCAGGTAAAGAAAAAATTGAAGTGGCGATAACGAGGCCTGACGGCCACGTGCTCATCACGGTGAAAGATTATGGCATTGGAATCAGCGAAGAAGATCTCGCGAGGGTATTTGAGCCTTTCACACGCGGTTCGAATGCTGCACAAATCGATGGAACAGGGCTTGGATTATCGATTGTGAAACGTGCTGTTGAGGCGCTGAATGGTTCGATCGAAATGACAAGTTCGGTCGGAGTCGGAACGGTTACAAAAGTGAAATTTTACCAATGAGTATGCAACCCAACATCCGTGTCATGCTAGTGGACGATCATACGATTTTGCGGGATGGCATCGCCTCTATTCTTAACAATGTTGAGGGCATTAATGTGGTTGGCCAATGCTCAAGCGGTGAAGAGGCAGTAAATTCACACACGGTTTACAAACCTGATGTAATCTTGATGGACGTGCTGATGGGCGGTATGACCGGGTTAGAAGCAACACGATGGATAAAAGACCAGGATGCGGCCGTGAAAGTCATTATTATTTCTTCCGAGATCAGAAAAGACTTTGTATCGAATGGAATTAAATGCGGCATCGATGGGTACCTTCCAAAAGACGTTGACAAGGATACCCTGATCGAGGCAATTCACTCGGTGGTCCAGAATAAGAAATATTTTAACGCTGCCGTTACCAACCTTGTTTTCGAGGACTTTTACAATGCCGAGAAGGATGGAAAAAAGAAGAGTGACAAGAAAATCAAAGGCCTGACCGCACGAGAAAACGAGGTGCTAAAATTAATTGCCGATGGAAAAACGAATCAGGAGGTGGCGGATGAATTGTTTATCAGCATTAAAACCGTAGAGACACACAAGGCAAATATTCTTGAAAAGCTTGGACTTCGCAATATGAGTGAGCTGATCAAATATGCCATTAAGAATAATATTATAAGCATTGAATAAAGGAATATATGGAGAAAGGAAGACCCCTAAAAATCCTCATGCTTGAGGATAATCCGGACGATGCAGGACTCATCGAGCGTTTACTTAAAAAAGAGCAAGTCAATTTCATCTCGGAACGCGTTGATACGCGAAACGAGTTTGATAATTCAATTAAGCGTTTTGTACCGGACGTGATTCTGTCCGACCACGGCATGCCGGAATTCAACTCTATTGAGGCATTGAAAATCTGTTCGCGCGAGCGCGTTATGGCCCCGTTCATCCTCGTCACCGGAACCGTCTCAGAGGAGTTTGCAGCAACTTGCCTGAAACTAGGTGCAGACGATTACATTCTTAAATCAAACCTTTCGCGATTGCCGTCAGCCATTCACCGGGCACTCAAAGAAAGAAAGCTTGAGTATTTGAAACGCGAGGCGCGCAGGGCGCTCCGAAATCAAAACAAACAACTGCTAAAAGCAAATGAGCAGCTTGTTAAGATCAATCACGAACTCGACAAATTTGTTTACAGTGTGTCGCATAACCTTCGAGGTCCGTTAACGTCAGTCATGGGCCTGGTAAATGTTGCCAAGCTTGGAATTAGCGGACCGGAGCTCGCCTCGGTCTACGACATGATCAATAAGAGCATCATCCGCCTGGATGATACTTTGCAGGAGATTTTAGATTACTCCAGAAATGCACGCAACGAAATTGAGGTTGAAGAAATCGATCTCGAATCACTCATCAAATCAACCATTGAAAGCCTGGAGATCCGTTATCCTGAAAAATCGATAAATTGGATAATTCGCGTTGAACAGCAGCGGCCGCTCAAGACTGACAAAACGAGGCTGTCGGTCATGCTTACGAATCTGTTGTCCAACGCCATCGTTTACAGCGATCATGAAAAGGAATCATTTGTAAAGATCTCGGGAACGGTCACAACAGACCACCTGAACGTTTCGATAAAAGACAATGGCATCGGTATCCGGGGCGAAGTGATGCCGCGCGTGTTTGAAATGTTTTACCGTGGAACCGAAGTGAGCCAGGGAGCCGGGCTTGGCCTTTACATTGCGAAGGAGATCATCAATCGCGTGAGCGGTACGATCGAAATCACGTCTGAAGCCGGCAACGGCACAACCGTTGTTTTTACGATGCCAAATGCTTAGTGACGCATGTGACTAACGGCAACGCAATGATTTTTCCGAGTATTGCCCGCTACTGCAGACATCGTTGGTTTGGCAGGAATCTGCTTGCTCAAGCTGTGACGCTTAGCATCCGGCAAGCGAAATAAAAAACCCTGCGGACTGGCCACAGGGTTTAGAAACTAATTTAACCTTTAACTTTTTTCTCGTCAGGTATCAGGCGTTCACTGAAATTGAAATCAGTATCCCGATAATTATCGTCAGGATCAAGACTATAACCTGCTTGATTCGCGCGCCTATTCGGGCGTTGGCGATGTCTTTGAAGTCTAACCTTTCCATCCTTGCCATATCTTTTGTTTACGGTGTAAAGATGTGGCCGGGAGCGGTTTTTTTCTGCCAAAACAGGCTCAAAAACCTACATTGGTAGCTTAACTGGAATTTTACGGGAATCGGAAATTTCGCCTGGTTAGAAAGGAGTAGACGACTATTTCTTCTTCTGGTTGAAATTTTCGACAAGCGAAATAAAATCCTTTATGACATCATTCGGGACGGTTACCGAGAGGTGATATTGCTTCAATTTCCACCCCTGGGGAGTTTGGTACAGAACACCTGACCCTCGGCAGACGCCCATCCAGGTAGTTAAAAGTTCAGAAAACCATACATAGCGGCCGTCAGCTGAAACGTGGATGTCGCGATCATAGGCCTTGAAATCCCACGCCTTTCCTTTGTCGAAATACGGCTTGGCAAACTTGAGAAATTCGGCTTTAGTCCAGCGCTCTGAAGCATCTGTACCGATATAGATGCAGTCGTCATCCATTGCGCCAAAGAAGGCAGTTGCATCGGCATTGGTGGCGGCCAAATGCCAGGCATCAATGAATTTTTCAATCTGCGGTTTTTGGTGCTGGGCAAATGCAGGAATTGATGCGAGGAAAAGAATACAAATAAGTCTCATCATAAACGGGATAGCTGGAAGCTGGTATTGCGATCAGTTGATATAGATTTTCATAAAATCTATAACCTCCTGGCGTACATTGCGCTTAGCTGTCTCATCGTAGTCGGCAGTGGCAATTGACTTGAACAGTTCTGAAACAATTGCGGGGTCAAAGCCCAGCTGTTTGGCATAAATAGACGCCACTTCGAGTTCAACATCTTCAACTACCTTATCGAGATAAATCATGTATACCAGGTGATAGATCGATTCTAGCTTTTCAACTTTGTCGTCAGGATGTAAAAATGAAACCTGGCTAATGTCCACGTTGATTTGACGCAAGTCCTCCGGATTGAGATGCAGCTGCACCCCCCATTTTAATAAACACCGGAGATATCGACTCTCAACTTTTTCCTTGCCGAGGAACAGGGCGAGGATGTTGAAGTAACTTTTCTTAATAGACCGAAGCTGCTCCTTTGAAAGATCTGTCATGCCGTGTCTGGGTTAATATTATGGCGAAGGTGCATTTACTTTCGATTAACGAAGGTAACGGAAATGCCGACTTCTTCCTAGGAGAATCCAGCACCGCTAATGGCAATATTTTAGCTGACTTGCGGTGGCTTCGCTGTAGCCAAGTTCAATGGCTTTATTAATATCCTCGCAGATATACTTTACCTTTTTAAGCTTGATATTGGCTGCCGCGCGGATATGGTACAGCTGGCCTTCATTTGGCCTGAGGAAAATTGCCCAATTGCAGTCAGTGACGGCCTCGTTGTATTTGCTCAGCTTCATGTTTGTGATCGCGCGGGCGTTGAAAATATGGAAGTAAATGTCGGGCGCATCTGCGGGGTTCATCACAATTTCAAAGGCCTTGCCATACACCTGCCCCAGATTCTGCTTAAATAGTTTCTTTCCCAACGTGAAATACTGATAAGCTTCTTCAGGATTATCCAACTTTTCAAGATTAATGTAGCCAATCTGGTAGATAAGATTAAGGTTGGCGGGCTGTTGATTATGCAAATGCTTGAGTGCCTGGATCGATTCCTTGAAGTTTCCCAGGTAGAACTGACACATGGAAAGATTTTCGAGTGTCTCCTGCCTTACGGGATGCTCGTATTGTTTGAGCACCATATAATGCCGGACCGCCTCGCTGAAATTTCTATTCTGGAATTCTTTATCGGATAAGATCCTAAGGGCGCCCACCAGGCTGTCACGCGCAATCGTAAACCTGTATTCGTCCGGGTCTTTCTCTTCCAGCACATGAATCATTGCGAACGCGTCATCGAATCTTCCCTCACCAAACAATCCATTCACCTGGTTGAGCAATTGCCGGTTCGCGCGCTGCTTCTCCAGGTATTGTTGCTCGACATAATAGTGCGCGGTGTGAATCACTCCGAAGCAGAACCCTGCCATCACAAGGAAGACAAGAAATGCCAGACCCTGAATCTTAAAATAGTTTTTGTCCAGCTTGTAATACTGGCGTTCGTGGTCATGCGTTTTACGCCACTGCTGATATTTTTGTCTTTTGAGCTCCTGCCAGTATTGGTTTTCGTATTCCTGTTGCACCCAGTGGAATCGGGAATCGTATCGGAGCTTCTTATCGAGATCCGACAGGGTGTGGTAAGCTTCGTTGATGAGCTTGAACGTTTCCTCGGCATGTTTATCACCTGGATTACGGTCGGGGTGATATTTCATGGCCATACGTTTGAATGCAGCCTTGATCTCAGCTTGTGATGCCTGTCTCCCAACCCCTAAAACCTCGTAAAAATCCTGCATACTCTGGCTTTTACTCTACTTAATAACGCAAAGCGGCCGTAGATCGTCCCTTCATATAACGGAAAAGCGACAAAAATCTTTATGCCAGAAACAAAAAATGCCGTCTTAAAACGGCATTTTCTATATAAAATCAGGTTTTGAGCTTAAATCTTAGCCAAAGTCTGAACAAGGTCAATCAATTTATTGGAGTAACCCCATTCGTTATCATACCAGCTAACTACTTTTACGAAGTTGTCGTTGAGCGCGATGCCCGCTTTTGCGTCAAAAATTGACGTGCGCTCATCTCCCAGGAAGTCCTGTGACACTACTTCATCTTCCGTGTAACCAAGAATTCCCTTCAATTCCCCTTCCGATGCTTCCTTCATCGCCTTCTTGATGTCTTCGTAAGTCGCAGCTTTCTGCAGGCGAACCGTGAGGTCAACTACAGATACGTCCGCAACGGGAACGCGGAATGACATACCCGTTAGTTTACCCTTTAGTTCCGGCAGAACCAACCCTACTGCCTTTGCAGCACCAGTCGATGACGGGATAATATTTGAGAAACCTCCGCGGCCACCTCGCCAGTCTTTTGCAGAAGGTCCGTCAACAGTTTTTTGAGTTGCGGTCACAGCGTGTACTGTGCTCATCAGACCTTCTACGATTCCAAATTTGTCGTTGAGAACTTTAGCGATTGGAGCAAGACAATTCGTTGTACACGAAGCATTGCTAACGATGGTGTGCTCTTTTGTTAATTTCTTATGGTTCACCCCCATAACGAACGTAGGAGTATCGTCCTTGGCGGGAGCCGACATCACCACTTTCTTTGCGCCAGCGGTGATGTGTTTTTGTGCATCAGCTTGTGTGAGGAAAAGTCCGGTCGATTCGATAACAATCTCAGCACCAACATCAGACCATTTTAAGTTAGCAGGATCTTTCTCAGCAGTTACCCGGATGGTCTTGCCGTTTACGATGAGGTTTTTGTCCTTTACTTCAACGGTGCCTTCGAATCTTCCGTGAGTGGAGTCATACTTTAACATGTAGGCCATGTAATCTGGTTCTACAATGTCATTGATTCCAACGATTTCGATATCCTTGCGGTTTACGGCAGCTCGGAAAGCCAGGCGGCCGATGCGGCCAAATCCATTGATTCCTACTTTAGTCATGTGTTGATTGTTTTAATTGTAACAGTTGACAGGATAATTCCGGTTCAACGGGGCCAAAAATAAACGACCTCAGAGCCAAAACCAATGAAAATTATAGCCGGAATCAGAAAAAATTTACCGCACTGGTTTGCAATTCTATATGGGAGGTCTATATTTGCACCTCCTTTAGCAAACGGTCCGTTCGTCTAGGGGTTAGGACACCAGATTTTCATTCTGGTAACACGGGTTCGATTCCCGTACGGACTACCAAAAGCCTTGAATTTATACGATTCAAGGCTTTTTTGTTTCCGGGTGACACAAAGTTGTTCTTGAGCTCCCAATACTTACGTGTTCGGTAATGTGTAGGGTACGTGCAGAATTTCTGCTCCTTCACAGCTTACTTGGTTGCGTGAAGATCATTAGTCAACAAGCGGAAGTTCAGGAGCTAATTGCGAGCGCATCGAGCGACCGGTTTGTGGTAGCGGATGAAACTTTTTGGATTCTGTTTTACGCTATGTCACCGGCAACCAGAAACAGATGTCTCTGAGGCAGATTACATTGTCCATGATTTTCCAAGCTTGAATTCAACTGCGTTCCCACCTGACGCTGAAGCTTGCCTTTCTAAAAAACGTTGCTTCAGCTTGAACCCCTTTGATTCGATAACTTTTATTTCAAACCTCTGGAGGAATGACGGTGAGGTCGTACGTAAAAGAAATCTTGTAAAGACGGCTGAGTTAATCAGCTATGCACGACATTAAACGACTGCCCTAATGCTGAAGGACTTAGTCTTTCGGCTTCCGGTCAAAGTCACTACGAGCTTTTAACCAAGGTCGACTTAATGCAGTTCATCGAGTTGATCTCTATCGGAATTGAACTGGACTTGTTCGAGGGCACGAACCAAAACAAATCTGCAACTCATTATTAAAAGCATTCCAGGTAGAAGCCGAATTGGATCAACCTTTCTATAAACAACGATGCAATGCTCTCTTTAAGCGCTCCAGGATTCAACTGACTTTGATCGCGGATTACATCAACAAAGTCGAGGGCGGAAAGAAAATAAAGATCAACTTCTCTAAAATAAGTATTGATTTGCCATCGTGCGCTTCTGGATGATTTGTCGCTAATGCGGCCATCCTCTCACTTCTAAGCTGATATTCTGACCCACTCATTTTTCTAGCTAAGATTTGGAATTGTAAAAACAAATGCTGACTATTGTACTGTATTAGTTATGTAGTACAGTATATCAGTTAAAATGATCTCTATCAAAGACTTACAGTTCAGGTACTCGCGAGATAAGTCGCCTTTATTCGACAAATTGGACTGTGAACTGTCGAGCGGCAGCATTGTCGGTCTGCTCGGGAAGAATGGTGCAGGTAAGACGAGTTTACTCAAGCTTATCATTGGACTGCTACGTCCTACTTCAGGATCAGTGCGTATTATGGAGCAGGATCCTTCCGAACGCGAGCCCTCTTTTCTTCAAGAGGTCTATTTCCTTCCTGAAGAATTATTTCATCCGAGCGTCACCATCCGAAACTATGTAAAAGCGAACGCTGGATTTTACCCTCGTTTTGATGCGGAGTTGCTGAAACGATTGATAGTGGACTTCGAGCTACCTGAAGGCAAACGCCTTAATCAACTTTCGTACGGGCAGAAGAAGAAATTTCTGATTTCGTTCGCACTCTCGACTAAGTGCCGCCTTTTGGTTTTAGATGAGCCCACGAATGGACTCGATATTCCTTCGAAAGCAATCTTCAGAAAAGTAATGGCAGGCTCATTAGATGAAGATCAACTTGTTATCATTTCAACCCACCAGGTGAGAGACGTAGAAAATCTCATTGATAGAATTTTAATGCTGGAGGAAGGAAAATTCATCATGCAAAAAAACATTTATGAGATTGCCTCCCGACTCCGTTTCGCCACTACATCGTCACCGGAGGGAGAAGATATCCTGTATCATGAAATGGTACCAGGTGGTTATAAAATCATTACGCCTCAGACAGGAAATGATTCGCCTGTCGACATTGAATTATTGTTCAATGCAATCTCAAACGGTACCGAAAAAATGAAAGCGTATGTCGAATAACATATTCAGCGTAAAGCGATTGCAGTTGCTGTTCAAGCAGAGCTTTATTCACAATGCCCAGTTTTTGCTGTTTTCAACAGTGGCATATGTTGGTGTGATCTTCATTGTGTTGTCTGTTGTACAGCTGGGCAACGACCTTCACCCGAATGGACTGGAAAACTTTCAGGGTTTTTTCGCAACCTTCGTCACGGTGTTCGGCCTTCTGTATGTCGGTCATTCTTTCCCAGCTTTTCGGGCGAAAGAAACTACCATTAACTACCTGATGACACCGGCATCCGTATTGGAAAAATTTGTCTTCGAATTTGTCAATCGGATTTGCCTTACGCTTTTGGCGCTGCCTCTATTATACTGGTTAACCTTTAGCGCTCAAGGATACTTCTTCAACATTTTTACTGACGAAGATTTCGACCCGATTGGTCCACGTTACCTTTTCAAGGTCGATGAAGCACCGGGGCTTATTTACCTGCTCATAACAGGTGGTGTTCTCTTTGCGCTATCACTTGCGTTTACGGGAGCAGCAATGTTCACAAAACAACCACTGGTGAAATCACTTTTCACGGTAGCCCTTGTAGTCATGTTCTTTGGCGGATATAGCTACATCATGATCGAACATGTCGGGCTGGGTCGGTACAATCCGCCCGAGCGGATGATGCTGGTGCCTCTCGAAGAGGAGAAAGCTATCACAACAATCAGCATCGCCCTGTTGGCAGCAGCGTTACTCATGTTATTCGTGGCCTATAGAAAATTAAAGGAGCGGGAGGCATAGTATGATGCAGTTTGAAAATGGCAAGAGCATATTTCTGCAGATAGCAGACACGATTACTGAAAAAGTAGTCAGTGGTGAATTCCCTGCCGGTGAGAAGATCCCATCGGTAAGAGAACTGGCTGCGCAAATGGGAGTTAATCCCAACACAATCATGAGAACGTACAGTGAACTTCAGTCAATGAATATTATCGAAAACCAGAGAGGCATCGGATACTTTGTCCATCCGGATGCGAAAAAAAATATTCTCAAGGACAAACGACAAGAATTTTTCAACAAAATCCTGCCGGAGTTTCTCAGGCAGGCTGCGTTGGTTGGCATCACTGCCGATGACTTGAAAAAACATCTCGGAACATTGAACGGAACGATATGAAGTTAAGCAATAAGATACTGATAGGATTTCTTGTATTCATTTTCGTTTACCTCACGGCCGCGTTTGCCGAATTAAGGATGACCGGTAATCTGAATATTCTCACGGATAAAAATAGTATTGCAGAAACGGTAAATATCTTCGGTATCACGCACCTGGTAATAGATGGCATTGATCAACACGTGCGCGTAATTGGATCTGACCGCACCGAACTGGAAGTGCGAAGCATCTCGGGAAACATCCTTGCCAAGCTCGAATATAAAATTTCAGGAGACACACTTACGTTGTCCGATCTTACCCTGGGCGATGTTCAAACAGTAAAAATTTCGGTGTTCATTCCGAAGGCGAATCTACTGGGAGTCACCGTAAATAACGCAGCGGCAACGTTAAAAGGATTAGAACCGGGGATGATGACGATTGTCCAAAAATCAGCGAACGTTTGGATCAGCGAGTGTAATGTTCCTACGATGAATGTTTCAATGTCCCGTTCGTTTCTGCAAATCTCTGCTACGCACATCGATACACTATCAACGTCAGCAGAAAGCTCTGAAATGAATGTCGACACGAAAGTCGCAGTTCTCAAAGGTAGCATCAACGAGGGCTCCGTTTTGGGCCTCAATGACATCGGGGATCTTCAATTGAAAAAAGACGCGAGCAGCAGGCTGAGGATGCATTATTAAGATGACGTCCATCATAACAATGAAAACTTTCTTCAATAGAATTCTGAATCAAAAGTGTAATCGTATCGGGCGATGAACATCGAGATAAAAGGGCTTTCCAAAATATATCCCAATGGCCATGCTGCCATTAAAAACATCGACCTTCAGATAGGTAACGGGATGTTTGGACTGCTTGGTCCAAATGGCGCGGGAAAGTCCAGCTTTATGAGAATTCTTGTTACGGTGCAAAAAGCAACGTCCGGAGTCATCCTCATGGATGGAATGGATATCAATACCCACCGGCACAAGATTCGACAACTCGTTGGCTACCTGCCACAGGACTTTACCTTCTTTTCAAAACTTACGACCTGGGAATTTCTGGATTACGCAGCGCAGCTCGCCACTCCGCTGAAAGGAAAAGAGCGAAAGACCAAGGTAGAAAAGCTTCTTCACCAGGTGGGATTGCTTGATGTTCGTGACCGGATGGCGAATAAACTTTCCGGGGGAATGAAGCGCAGACTTGGAATAGCCCAAGCCCTTATCGGTGAACCGCGATTGCTCGTCATAGATGAACCAACAACCGGCCTTGATCCGGAAGAACGCATTCGTTTTAGAAATATTCTGTCGGATCTCAGTCAGAAAGATGTGACCATTATTCTTTCAACTCACATAGTCGGTGACATAAGCAGTACTTGTCATCATATGGCTATGTTGAACAAAGGTGAAGTGGCTTACAAGGGTTCTCCGGAAGGAATGATCGAGCAAGTACGAGGGAATGTTTGGCAAATCATGCTGAACGATGACGAGTTTGACATAATTAAGTCAAAGTATCCTGTGGTGTCAACCATCCCGGTCGATGGAAAGTGGGAAGTACAGGTGATTACAAAGGAGCAACCACACCCGTTAGCAAAGGTGGCGAATCCAAACCTCGAGCACGCTTACGTGTATTTTATGGAGAATGAATTTGGTGTCTCACTCGTATGATGTCATTCAAGAACATATCGACAATTGCTCGTTTTGAATCCAAAGTGCTTTGGCGAAATTGGTTCTTCCGCATTGTTGCGATCGCGGGAATTCTGTTCATTACCATTTTTAACCTGGTTGAAATATCTGACCTCGATAACCCATCGTGGTATGTACTGGCCAATGGTTGGATGCTTCCCTACATCACCCTGCTTTTCATCGCAATTCCCCAGGCAGCTGCCGTGATCTTCCTGGCAACGGGGCTGATCAAGAAAGACAAGAAGCTTGATACCAATGAAGTCTTCTTTGTAAGACCCATTTCTAATCTTGACTATGTGATTGGAAAAGCACTAGCGCTGTTCAAACTGTTTTTCCTTTTGAATTTGGTGTTGCTTTCCATCCCGATGATTGTCGGTTTGACCAACCCCCAGGCTACTGTAAATCCGTTGCCTTTCGTGATTTACCCGCTGTTGACAAGCATCCCGAATATTATCTTTACTACCGGCATCGCCTTTTTACTGGTCACCATTCTCCGGAATCAACCGATCGTTATCGTATTGCTCATCGGGATTGCTGGCGTGCAGCTCATCTATTATTTCGATAAGTTTTCCAACATTCTCGACTTCACGGGTTTCCGTCTATCTATGCTGGCTTCTGAGATCTCAGGCTTTGTCGATTTGGGGTTCGCACTTTGGCAACGTGTTTTCTATTTCATTACCGGAATCGGATTTCTTTTCATCACTGCGTTTTTGCTCGATCGACTTTCTGGCGATAAAAGTAGCCATCGTGCAACAGTACTGGTCGGGCTGGCCATTCTTTCTATCTCGGCTGCTATCATGATCAATCTCTGGAACATGCGCCAGGCACCTTTTGAACTGCGCGAAGAGATGATCACCGCTAACGACAAGTGGGCAACGGTCAGGAATATCGAAGTAAAATCTCATAGCATTTCGCTGGAGTGGAAAGGAGAAGAGATTATCAGCACCTCTGAGTTGGTTGTCGAAAATAAGACCGGGGCTACCCTTGATACAATTTATTTTACACTCAACCCGGGACTGATTGTAGATAGTGTCCTGATCAATGGGAAGCCTGTATCATTTGAAAAAGTTCTAC
>DASWTP010000004.1:0-17778 GCA_036402075.1 Chryseosolibacter sp.
TTTTGTCAAGCATAGTTAGCAGTGACGGTGCCCATAACATAACATTCACATATGAAGATGTTATGTTTAACTATTCAACACGGTTGGGAGAAATAAAGTATTTTTCAACGAATGGATCCGGCCCGCAATGCATGCAAAATCCCCAACCTTGTTTGGGAAATCAAACTTATTTTACCCATCGACTAAAGGAAGTAAATTTTGAAGCCGGATATGTCAAGTTTAATTATTTCAGTCCCCGGTGCGACATACCCGGTGACAAAATGCTTGATGAAATAGAGTTGTTTACGAAAGATCATCATGTAATCAAAAAATACGTTCTGTCACATTCATACTTCGGAGATGACGGCACATGTAATTATGAAACAGCAAATGCCAAAAGGCTGAAGCTGAATTCGATATCGGAATGGAGCAATTCATCAAAGCATCCGCCTTATATATTCAGTTATAATGAGGATGTTCTGTTGCCAGATCGGATGTCAACGGCCCAGGATCATTGGGGATATTTTAACGGGAAACAAAACGCTGGCTTGATTGCTGGCTTTTCAACAGTAAGCAACAGCGGAGCGCAAATCTATTTTTCCGGTGCGGACAGAAGGACAGATCCTGCAAACGCGCAAGCTGGAATCCTTACGAAAATCCAATATCCCAGTGGCGGACAGACATTGTTTCAATATGAGAGCAACACTGTTAACGACAATAGATTCGAACCATTTTATGAGCAAAGATTACTAAGTTATTCTGCGGCAAACTATCTTGTCTCCTCCCTTCCTAATCCGCTGGGCGCGACTCCCTTGATATTGCCACCTGGGGGAGCCCAAGTTGAATTTAAAAACATCGCTGGGCTTGATCAGCTGTGGCCCGGCTGTGATGTCGTAGAATGCTGGGTAACAAGAAACGGTCAGCGTTACCGTAGAATTACAAATTCACTTAATGGAGCGTTTGAGCTGTGGCCGGAAGGTACATACGGTTTGGTATTGCAGGCACAATGTGGGGAAGGATCGATGACCAATTTCAATGTATTAGTTGCCGCCAGCGTCCCCATTGATGCTGTTTCTGATCTCCGTCCGGTTGGCGGTCTTAGAGTAAAGAAGATCGAGGATATCCCTGGGAACGGAGGAAAATCTGTTATTCGAGAGTACAGATATGAGCAAGTAGACGATCCAACTAAATCAAGTGGTGTTCTAATAAACTTTCCGCAATATGGATACGACTTAGAGGTAGTATCTTACGCAACCGATGAGCACAACAGCGTAACTGGACCTTCTGATCTATGTTCATATAGAGTACGAAGTTCTTTTTCCAACTACCCATTGGCCACAACAAACGGTGGTTATGTGGGATACTCACATGTCATTGAGGACTTAGGTGCCAGCGGTGAAACCCATTTTTTATATACGACTTATGCGGATCCTATACCGCAATATCCCTTTGCTCCAGTTGAATATTTTGATTGGCGAAGGGGGTTCTTAAGCAACATTAAACTTTACACACGAATCAATGATCAGATAAAGCTTGTTAAGGAAACGACCAACTCACCGATTGAGATCAATGAATTCCGGGTATATGGTATCAAAACGGGTCGGAAACATCTGATTCTTAAAAACGGGGCTCCGATTCCATCTCAGGGTCTACCAGTGTATACCTTTTACCCTACGATTTCTTCCTTTTTTGGATTGATGAGGACAACTGAGAAGACCTATGATCCACTAGATAAAACAAAATGGGTGGAGACAATTCAGGAAAATACCTATAGTTCAAAACACTTACAAATTACAGCATCGTTGACAACAACTAGCAACGGTTCCCAAACGGAAATTGAGGAAATAGTCGTCACGAGAAAGTACCCGTTTGACTACATTTTCACCGCTTCTCCTATAGGAGCCGAGGCGGAAGGAATAAAGAAATTGCAGGACCTCCATATGGTGAGTACTGTTATTGATGAATTCACCATGAAACAAAATAGAAATAAAGCCAACAATCAGGTTTCAAATCAGCGTGTGATCGCAGGAATGCTTAGCACATTTAGGAATGACAAACCATACCCGGATCGCGCTTTTATACTAGAAGCCATCGAACCAGTCGCACTCAACATATTTGGATCAAGCTCTTCAGTCTTGGGTAATTCTTTTCTAAAAAACGAAGCTTATCAACACGCAGCTTCCTACATTGCCTATGACGAGTACGGAAATATTCTCACAACACAAAAGCCAAATAATGTTTCGAGTTCATATGTCTGGGGATATGGTTTTCAGTTTCCAATAGCGGCAGTAACGAATTGTTCTAACCTAAATGACATAGCCCAAACGAGTTTTGAAACTGAATCGGCCGGGAATTGGGAGTATAACCTAACTGTCCCCACTGCTCCCTCGGATGGGAGACCGATGACAGGAGAAAAATGTTTTCCGGTTAGCAGTACGAATACCATCCTTAAATCGAACCTGACCCCGTCAACTCAGTATACATTAGCCTTTTGGTATAAAGCAGGGTCATCGATAATTATCAATGGCGGAACTCAAACAAATGCCGCCACTGTGCTTGGACCGAATGATTGGATATTGTCAACTCGAAATATTACTGGTGCGTCCTCAATCGCAATTTCAGGTACGGGGATCGTTGATGAACTTCGCTTGTTTCCCTTAACCGCTCAAATGATCTCTTACACGTATGATCCTATGATTGGGGTGACGTCCGAAACAGATCAAAATGCTCGACCGACCTATTACAGTTATGATAATTTTGGCAGGTTGAAAATGATCAAAGATATAGATGGCAACATTTTAAAACGATATGAGTACAACTACCAGGCACGCTGATTTCCCACAGAGCGGCCGAACACAGTATGTACCCGGACTGGCGCAAGTATCTTGTCCTGAAATAGGTTTACAGGCATGTAAGCATATGGAAACAAGAAAAAGAGCTCCGATGATAAACATATTCGGAATCCTTCAAGCGAAGAGTTATCGATGGATATTTAGTTAGCGGGCTTCCGGGACTTGCCCCGAAGGCTCTCTACTTAGCCCTGATCGCAGTTGACAGAAAAGTGTCTAGCAACTTTTTCAGACGTTTCTGATAGGCGCGTTCAGTAACCAATGTGCGTATTAGCCAATAGCGGTGTTCAATTGGGTCGTGGGTTTTGTTTCTCTTAACCGTCTTTCCCGTCAAAAGAAAAATTTCAGACGTCTTCAGCACAACCGCCAGCTTGCTCAGCGTTTTCAACTTTGGAGGTATTCCGTCACCCTCAAAGCTGAAAATGCAAGTCCTGGAAATGTGACTCATGTCCGCTAGCTTGCTGACTGTTAGTCCCCGCGATTGCCGGAGCTTGCTCAGCCTCGCGCCAAAGCCTAGATCCGTCCATTTGAACGCGTTATTTTTTTGTTCGAAGATTTGCCATAAAATTAGGACTCATTCTCATAGTAAATCTTATAGTACTTCCGGCCGTCTTCGTCTTCACCCCGTTCGATCAGATTGCGGTCGCCATGAATGTAGATGTGAAAATTGCGGTCGAGCTTCAGCACACTTTTAAATACCTTTGACTGACGTTTTACCGCTGGATTAGAAATTTCAAACTCGGGAACAATGTGCAGATCGTTTTCATCCTGGAAATCGGTTTTGAACTTCTTAAATGAGTTGATCACCGAAGTGTGCTCAAACACGGCCGAAGCAAATTCCTGTTCGTTGAAGTGTTCATTCTTCTTGAAGTATTCAATCGAGCGGTTTAAATAATCGATCTGGTCGGCTTTCGATACTTCGAACTCTTCATCGAGCCGTTCAGTAACGAAATTCCGGGCGAGACTCAGGTAGTTTTGCGTCTGGTAATAATTATCCGCCACAGGCTTTAGTTTCAGAAACTCGTCCTTCCAGTACTGCGCTTCGTTGTTTGCGTTTTGTGAATCAATGATGCAGACTTTGAAACCATCATCAGCATCGATGTTTAAAATGAGGCATCCTTTGTCAAGCCGTTTAATATTGATTCCATCCTCGTGAGTCACTTCGAGATTTTCCTTTTTCTCATAGATCTTCAAAAAAGTGTCTTTGTTCTCCGACTTGAAAATACCAATGGCGTCAGTCACTTCGCTTCCAACCTGTATTTCATCAAAATAAGCGATGTAAAGTTCTCCCGTTTTTATCTTGGGATGATTGGAGTACTCGTACAGGATATTGGCAATGTCCTTCGATTTCTTCAGGAATCCACGTGTTGACTGGAAAAGGGCATTGCTGATGGAGTAGATCTCGTTCAGTTCAATGTCAGAGACATGGTGAAAATTATAGAAAGCAGGTTCTTTGAACTGGGACAAGAAATACGTCATCAGGACGGAAGTAAGGTCTTCGCGCCCGTCCAGTGAAATTTCGTCATGGGAGTGGATGACACCATCGTCCAGCAGCTTGTTACCAACCTTGTGAATAATCAGTTTCTTTAGGATTGCATTTTGAAAAGCCAGCATGCGCGGTTCACAGTTAAGGACTGCAAGTATACGAGAAAGCCCCGTTTTCGCATCGCGTGAAAAAAAAGAAAGGTATTTGTTTTGAAAAGTAGAAACAAATGGAACACCTTTGCCGTATCAGTCACTAAATGTTATGAGATCGTGCTGTCGCTGGTTTAAGTAATTAGAGAGCCAGACGCTTTGCGATCCTTTTTAAATCCACAATCTCAATGAAAGGATACATCGGAGAATTTGAAGAATTGGTTCTTTTAACGGTAGCTGTGCTTGGCGATGACGCCTACGGAGTGTCTATAAAAGAAGACATCGAGGCGCGGTCGGGCCGCAGCATCAGCATAGGCGCACTGCATTCAACAATCGCCAGGCTCGAAGAAAAAGGATTTCTTAAGTCGTTCCTCGGAGGTGCCACGCAGGAGCGGGGAGGCCGCAGGAAAAGGTTTTACCAGCTCACCCATGCCGGCAAGTCATCCCTCCATGACATCAAAAACCTCCGCGATGAATTGTGGAAAAAATCGAAAGCTAACCTCGCCCTTGAATTATGACGACATCCAATCACCAACCCCCCAGGTGGATCAAGCGTTTTTTTGAATGGTACTGTACTCCTGAAGTCGCGGAAGACTTACTTGGCGACATGGACGAACTGTTTTATCAGAACGTAACGCGGATGCCAGTCCGCAAAGCGAGGCGCAAATATGTTCTGCAATCATTTTCGTTACTGGTGTCCTATGGAGTGAGAAGCCGGAAGAGAAATTTGCAACGCGCTCCTGAGAGTTATCACAGCCTGGCGATGTACAAAAGCTATTCGAAGATAGCCCTGCGAAGCCTGGCGAAACAGAAAGTGTTTGCAGTCATCAACATTATTTGCCTTGCTGTGGGCATGAGTGTAGGACTGATGGCGTTAGCCGCATGGATGGATGTGCTGCAGGTTGACAATTTCCACGCCCGAAAAGAACGGATCTTTCGTGTGACTTCGGAAGTGGATGACCGGAGTGCAAAACGTACCTACGCTTCCAGTCATGCTTTCCTGTCTGAGAAGATCAAAAACGAAGGCGTTGGCGTGGAAGAGGTTGTAGCGGTGAACAATACGTTTACTTCCGAAGTTGTGCTGAGTCCAAGTGTGTCTATTCCGTTCCGCCAGGGATATTATGTTACCCCGAATTTCTTGACAGTGTTCGACTTTCCGTTGTTAGCCGGAAATCCGTCAACGGCACTGGCAAAACCTTTCGGGATCCTGCTGTCGCAGGAGATGGCCGAGAAACTTTATCGCGATGGCAACGCTCTTGGCAAGGTGCTGGAGATAAAGGGACTTGGTAGCTTTGAGGTGACGGGCATCATTGCGCACCACCCGCGCTCCCACTTTTATTTTGATGTGCTCACCTCGATGACAACACTTGAGACACTTGAACAGCAGTCGAAAATTCCGCACGAAGGTTCGGACCTGGACCCTGTCACGAGCTTTTATACATACGTATTGATGCTGGAAAATTCTTCAGTTGACCTGCTAACACCGGTGCTGAAAGAATCGGCAGAACAGGTTGTTACTGCCTCCAATAATAAAGTTGAAGTGGCGTACCAGCTCCAGCACCTTAATGACATCGCGATGGCAGAGACTTACAATGATGTCGGATTAGCGTGGGGATATGCATCGCTGCTGATCTTTTTCTTCCTTTCATTGCTCGTGCTGCTTCCCGCGTGTTTCAACTACGCCAATATTTCGATTGCCCGATCGTTGAAACGTGCGAAGGAAATCGGCCTGCGAAAGGTGTCAGGCGGTGAGTCGAAGCATATTTTTTTTCAGATGGTCCTTGAAACGATCATCATCTCCGTAATTTCATTGGTGGGTGCGCTAGGTATCTTTTACCTCGTTCGAAGTCAATTCCTTCAAATGATCGTCAACGGCCATCGCACTTTTAGTCTGGAGATAACATCGGTGACGCTCACAGTGTTTGTGGCATTTGCTATCCTTACTGGCTTTATTGCGGGCGTATTGCCGGCATCTTATTTTTCAAAACTGAATCCAATTCAGACGCTACGAAATTCATCGGCTTCCGGCAGTCTCTCCAAGGTCAGCATCCGCAAAGGCTTGATTGTGGTGCAATTTGCGCTGTCCCTTGTGTTCATCCTTGGGGTCGCCATCGTGGTTAAGCAGTACCGCTATGCCCTTAATTTTGACCATGGTTTCCAGAAAGAAAATATTTTGGATGTTCAGCTGAAAGGTGTCGACCCACGAATACTAAAATCTGAGCTTGGCAAACTTTCGGACGTAAGGAATGTGTCAATGTCCTCATCGATCCCAGGCAACTGGGGAGCCTCAAGCGAATACATGACAAAAGAGAACGGCACCGATTCATTACAGGTTTACCAGATGTTTGTCGATGAAAACTATATCGAAAACCTTGAGATCAGGCTGCTGGCCGGGACGCCCGCGGCCGAAGGTGCATCCAGCGGGACTACAATAGTTGTAAATGAGGCATTTTTGGCGAAAAACGGAATTGCCACCCCTCATGATGCGCTGGGAAAAAGTTTTCATTTTGGCGCGCAACCACTTACGATTATCGGGGTGGTGAAGGACTTTCATTTCCTGCCACTGCAGGAACAGATTCATCCGTTTGCTTTCCGGTTTAAGGACGAGCATTTTGCCTTCGCGAATGTGAAAGTCAAGTCCGATGATATTGCGCAAACGCTGGCGAATATCGAGTCGGCATGGAACAAGCTGACCGACCAGAAATTTGAGGCGCAGTTTCTAAAGCACGAGCTGGATGACTCACTGGCTTCCTACAAAAGCATGGTGAAGATCTTCGGTTTCCTTGGCCTGCTGGCAGTAACAATTTCTTCGCTGGGTCTGTTGGCAGTGGTGATCTCTTCCGCGGAGTCCCGGATCAGGGAAATGGGCATCCGTAAGGTTTTTGGTGCCAATAGTTTCAATATGGTTTCGGCAATGACAGCAGGCTTCGTGAAATTGATCGCGATAGCTATTTTGATTGCAACACCGGTGACGTACTTTATGTTTGATAGCTTCTTCCTCAACATGTATTTCTACCGAGCGAGCATTGGACTGGGTGAAATTGCTGCGGGTATCGGTTTCTTGCTGGTTCTGGTGGCGCTCATTATTGGTTCACAAACCTTCCGCGTCATCCGGGTCAACCCGGTTGAAACATTAAAATATGAGTGATGACAAGTTCTGGTTTCTGCATTGCACACGCAACGTAGAAACCAGAAACAAGCTCTAATCAAGCTTTTTGTCTTTAAGCTGTTTTTTATCAATGATCACTTTCTTTCCTTCGTCATTGATGTAATAGTACTTTGAATCACTATCAATGTAAATGCTCTGGCCTTCGGGGCCGACTTTGTTTTCTATTTTTTTATCGGCAATGCCTGATGCTGCGTTGGCTGCCGTTTCCATTACTTCATCCGCATTATTTTGTGGGTTCTGCAAAGTATCGTTTGTAATGCGTTCAGCGCCATCCTCCACATCGTCTTCAATGTTTTCGGCAGCGTCATTCAATTCCTGACCGGCCTGGTTTACCGCTGAGTCGGCCTCCTGCGCCCCGCCATCAAGCGAGTCAATTACACCTGTGTTATCAGGCCTGTCGCGGTACGCATCGGATGGCTCCCGGACATCGGTTTTCAGGCCATGGAGTTCTACATGCGCTTTGTCTCCGCTCGTATTTGCTGTTGTTCGATAGGTGAATGCGACCTTTTGGATGTCCCGATCTTTTTGATCGAGTTGAAATCCTTCGGTCTCAGCACCCGCGAGTAACTCCGTGTCCACATCGAGCTCCTGCATTTCGCCAGACTCATAAAACACCTGCACGCGTTCAATCCGGATGGGGGCGTCTGTTACTTTAAGTTTCAGCGCTGAGAATTCGTCAGCGCCCATCACTACAATAGATTCATCTTCCTCCTTAAAGTTTACGGTTGTCTCCCCGATTTTTTGCCAGCCTTCTTCGGTACTGGTTACAATGCTCGGCTTTTGCGCCAGCGACTGAAAGGTCGCCAGGAAAAGCATAAAACCTACAGCTGCTCTTTTCATAAACATTTAATTTTTGTCTATGACTGAGTTCAAAAACGCTATGCCACTAAGGGGCGTTGAAGCTAGCCGCTGTTGGTTGATATGGATACTTCTCATAAATGGCGTTGTCTTCATTGATCGTGTGGCCTTCATCGAAGAACTTCCTGGCGAGTTGTCGTGTCGCGGAGTGGTTGCGATCTCCCGTTGCCTTCTGAGCGAGCGACTTGTAATAATGCGCTTCGGAAAATTGCGGGTAGAGCTTCAACGCCTTGTCGAACGTCCGGATAGCGTCATGAAAATTTGCGAGCTCAAGCTGCGCAATTCCAAGATAAAGAACGTCCAGGTGGTGAACCCATGTTTCGCCCCGCGACTTGCTTACTTCCTCGGTGTCAATCTTTAACAGGGCCTCGGCCTTTGAGAACTCTTTTAGTTGCAGGTAAGCCAGGGCGGAATAAAACCGGTAAGAGTGATCCATGACGTAGCTATTTCCAAACTCCTGAATGCAGGCGGAGAAATCTTCGATGGCACCTGTGTAGTCTTTTGAAAATATACATTTCATAAACCCGCGGTAAGGCAAATACGCGGTTCGGTTGTAGCGAACTGCTTTGTTTAAGAACGGAAGGCCTTCCTGGTAACGCTTTTGTTTATAAAGTGGCATCGCTTTTTGTTGCCAGAGGTAGGCGATGGTTGAGTCTTCCTTCAAACCAAGGTCAATGTGCCTTTGCCATTCTTCTGAGTACATGTGGAACTTCCAGGCTCCATTTTTAAGGTATTTGTCAACGATTGCATCCTGTTTTTGTGCCTTTGAGTTCTCCGGAATGGTCTGCGCGGTTAATGAAAGAGAGGCAACCAGAAGTAGCGCGAGGGTGCTGAGTTGTGGCGGCATGCGATATCTTTCTTTAAAGGTAAGGGCTAAACCCGTTTCACGGAAAGCTTCCGCAACCAGGGGTCATTATGTATTTAATACGCAATGATAAAAGTCATCAAATCAATGATAAAAATCTTAAAATCGTGATAAATGGCGATTTTTTTCGATAGAAGTTTGTGCAAATAGTAGGAATAATTAAATAAACCTTTTTACTTTGCTATCGAGATTAAAGTTTTAGAGAGGGTCTTTCTTTAGTCTTCACGAAACCCTGGAAGTTGTCCAGGGTTTCTTCTTTTATAGCCCACCGCTAAACTGCAATTACCGCCCACCTGACACGCAACTCTTCCTTCCATAATCCTGCCGGATTTAGAGTTCCCTTCCTGGCATTTTTTACTAAATTCAGGGAAAGAAATTCCAACTCCTTATGGCAAATTATAAACTGGATATTAATGGCAAGACGTATGAGGCGGATGTCGATGCAGATACTCCGCTGCTTTGGGTGCTCCGAGATAACTTTGGACTTCTGGGTGCGAAATATGGCTGCGGCATTGGCCAATGCGGTGCCTGTACCGTGCATTTGAACGGTGCTGCAGTCCGATCCTGCTCGTTGCCGGTATCGGCCATCGGTTCTAAAAAAGTGGTCACCATCGAAGGCCTGTCTGCCAATGGCGATCATCCGGTTCAGCTTGCCTGGGATGAAAAAGACGTGGCCCAATGTGGCTACTGCCAGGCTGGTCAGATCATGTCTGCAGTGGCGTTGCTGAACAAAAATTCAAAGCCGTCTGAAGAACAGATCGCGACCGCGATGAATGGCAATATTTGCCGTTGCGGTACCTACCATCGTATCCGTGAAGCTGTGGTTCTTGCATCAACGAAAATGAAATAATCCATGACCATTCCATCAAAAACTTCCCGCAGAGATTTTATGAAGGTTGCCGCTGCTGCAACTGGAGGATTGTTCCTGGGCTTCAATTGGTCAGGCTCTGCCGCAGAACCAATGACGGTGGTTTCAAAGGCATCACTTGTGTCTGGGGAAATCAACTTCAACAGTTACCTTTCCATCTCACCCGATGGCCTCATCACAATATTCTCACCCAATCCGGAGCTTGGCCAAAATATTAAGACCTCGTTTCCGATGATTGTCGCAGAGGAGCTCGATGCCGATTGGAGTAAAGTAAAGGTTGTGCAGGCGGCCCTCGACACAAAAAAATTCGAACGCCAGCTCACTGGTGGAAGCGGAGCGATTCCGCACTCATGGGAGCGCCTCCGGAAAGCCGGGGCTACGGCCCGTCAAATGCTGATAGAAGCTGCCGCCAAGCGCTGGAATACTTCTGCAAACTCGCTCACGGCTTCCGATAGTACCGTGACCCACCCCGATGGAAGAAAACTTTCCTATGGTGAACTTGCCACGGAGGCATCAGCGATGGCTGTTCCGACCGAAGTTAAGTTGAAGGACAGGAAGGATTTCAAGCTGATCGGAAAAGCGGTGAAGAATGTTGACAATAAAGACATCATCACCGGCAAACCGATTTTTGGACTGGACTTTTATCGCGAGGGAATGTTGTATGCGATGGTTCAGCGCCCCAGTGGTTTCGGCATGAAGATCAAGTCAGTTGACGCAGCTGCCGCCAAGGCAATGCCGGGCATCGTTGATGTGGTGACTTTTCGAAACAATGTTGCCGTGGTTGGTAAATCGACCTGGCAGGTTGTAAAGGCAAGAAGGGCATTGAAAGTTGAATACGAGGCCGAAGCCCAGATTGAAAGCACGCAAGATCATGACAGGTTGTTCAAAGAGCTTCTTGACAAGGGAGAGCCAACGGTGCGCAGAAAGGATGGCGATGTAGATGCAGCGTTCAAGAGCGCAGCAAAAGTTGTCACGAGCGAATACCAATGTCCGTTCTTGCCACACGCTCCGCTTGAGCCCATGAACTTTTTCGCCCATGTGAAGGAAGATGGCGTTGAACTGATCGGACCTTGTCAATTGCCTGATTCCGCCCGAAATGAAGTAGCCAAGGTGCTGAGTATTCCTCCGGAAAAAATTACGCTTGAGCTCACTCGCCTTGGCGGTGGTTTTGGAAGACGACTGAAGGCAGACTACGTGGTCGAAGCTGCCGAAGTCTCCAGTCTCATGAAGGCTCCTGTTAAATTGATTTGGACCCGCGAAGATGATATGACAGGTGGAAGCTATCGGCCTGCAGTCCGTTACCGGTTCGAAGCCGCGCTCGACAAGGACAATAACCTGATTGGCTACAAACTCCGCGGGGTCGGCATCAATGCCGGAAACTGTACCCGCGAAGATAACTTCCCATCCGGGGCTGTTGATAACCTATTGATCGAGTCAGTGGAGCATAAATCTCCGATCACCACAGGTGCATGGCGCGCCCCCATCACAAATTTCCTGGCATACGCTGAGCAATCGTTCATAGACGAAGTAGCCGTAGCTGCTAATATGGATCCTGTTCAGTTCCGATTGAATTTACTTGATCGTGCAAAGCAGAAACCAGTGGGTGCAATCAAATATGACATCGATCGCATGAAAGCAGTTATTCAACTGGCCGCTGAGAAATCGAATTGGGGAAAGAATAAAAATGTCGCCCAAGGTTTCAGCGTGTACTTCTCGCACCGCTCGTATGTGGCACAGGTGGCTGAAATGCAAATGAAGAAAGGCGTTCCTGAACTGAAGAAGATTGTGGCTGCGGCTGACTGCGGAATTGTGGTGAACCTCAGTGGCGCCTATCAGCAGGTGCGCGGTGGAGTAGTGGACGGCCTGGGTCATGCAATGTACAGCAGACTTACGTTTAAAGAGGGCGCAGCTGAACAGAAGAATTTCAACTCCTACAAGTTGATCAGAATGAACGAGGTTCCGGAAATAGACGTGCATTTCGTTGATAATGGTATCGATCCGACTGGCCTCGGAGAGCCAGCACTGCCACCAACAGGCGGGGCTGTGGCCAATGCTTTCTTTAAGGCAACCGGAAAGCGCCTGCGTAATCAACCGTTTACGCTACAAGAGGAGATGAAAGGTGTGAACCTGGGAGAGAAAATGTAATCTCTCCCATAACCAATTGAAAGGACCATCGGGACAGATCTTGATGGTCCTTTCGTTTTATTCATACTTGAGAGAGTCGGACGGATTTGTCCTGCTCACTGAAAATATCTTGTACGAAACCGTAGCACACGCGATTGTGAACAGAATGACGATAGCTGCAGACACAATCTTAAAGTCGATCGCTACATAGTATTCCCAAACCGTATCCATAAGCTTGTTCACCATAAAAGCACCAGCCACTGATCCCAGCAGAAACGCAATGACCATGATGACCAGAAAAAGTTTGCTGGCCTGGAATACGATGTTCTGCAAGGGCGCACCCAAAATCTTCCGGATGCCAAATTCCTTTGTCCGCTTTTGCAAATGAAGCGAAACCATGGAATAGAGGCCTGATACACTCATCAGTATTGCCACAGCCCCGAGAAATGTGTACAGGATCACCACGTTATCAAAGTGCTCGAGTGCCATCACCATGTCTTCCTCCATAAGCGAGCCTGTGTACAAAGTATTCGGGAACAACTTTTTCCACACGGCCTTAATCTCCGCATTTGCCACGAGTAGATTAGCATGGTCGGCCGAGGCAACCAGGTAACGGTAGTCTGCTGTTGGAGCATATTTAAAAACAAGTGGCGACAGTGGTTCAAACAACGCCTGAAGGTATACGTCCTTCACCACGCCAACAATGTAAAAGTTAGCAGTGTCGGCCAGTGTGATTCTTTTACCAGCGGCATCGTTGCCAAGTCCGAACACTCTCGTAAACTCTTCATTTACAATGATCGATTCCTTTCGGTCTGACTGGAGGTCTTTAATGAACTCCCGTCCTTTTATCACCCGCACATCGAGCGTCTGGAAATAGTCGTCACCAATTGCGAGCAGATCAACTTCTTTCTCCACCTTGTTTTCAAATCTTGCAGCCATTCGTGAAGAACTACTATAGATGTGATGTTGACCCGCGCCAATGGATCGGATGGTTGTGTTCGTTTGCAACGCATCGCGAAGTGCAATAAATTGTTGTTCACCGCTTACCGGCACCTGGATTACATTTTGGTAGCGATATCCCAGGTCATATTCTTTCTGAAATTTCGAGTTGAAATAAAATGCCAGGGCAAAAATTACGGCTGCAAGCGAAATGCTGAATTGAAACGCAAGCAATGTCTTTGTTAGCCAGTTAGAACCTCCAAACTTTACCGTTCCTCTTAATACTTCTATCGGACGAAAGCGTGAAATGTAGAACGCAGGATAACTTCCGGCCAGGAGCGAGGCTGCGAGTAGAATGCAAAAGATTGCAAGGATAAAGCTAAAGTTGTTCCGATACTGAATCACAATCTCGATACCGGCCCACATCGAGTTCCACTTGTCAACAAACAGTTCCGCCAGGTAAAGGGAAATGACAGTCGCTAGTATACAAAAGATCAAGGTCTCCGAGAGAAATTGCAGTATCAATTCTTTACGCTTGCCACCAATCACTTTTCGAATTCCGATTTCTTTTAACCGGTTGCCGGCAATAGCGATCGAATTATTTGTGAAATTGAAACAGGCTACGAGCAGCAGAAATGCGGCCATCATAAAAGGAGCAATGACCGCAGCAGGTGGCATGCTCCGGTTAAACCAGTGGCCTTCATTTTTTTCGCGTACCGCCCGGGCCGACATGCCGATGAAAGGTTCAATGTAAAACCGATTGGCCTGAAGGTCTGGCCGCGCTTCGTTTTGAATCTTCACAAATTTCTGCAGATAAGCCTCCACTGCTGAAATACGCCTGCTGTCAGGTATGTGAAGAAAAGTAGTGCTCCATTTTTTCCAGTCGTTGGCCAACAGCTCGCGTTGTGATGGATCTGAAAAATAGTTTTCGAAATGCGTGACGAGGTCAAACCGGAAACTCGAGTTTGCCGGAAATGCATGATAAACGCCCGTGATGGTAAAGTCACGGGGAGTGCCGTCAACTACCTGGGTGAGAGATTTTCCAACAACGTTGGTATGACCAAAGTATGTGGTTGCCAGCCGGTCGGAAATCAGCACATTCTTCTTATCGTCAAGCGTGAGCGCACCCGCCAGCAATTGAAATGTGAACAGTCTTGTAAACGATGGGTCAGCATAAATGAATTCCTTTTGAAACATCTCATCACCAATCCTGAACTGCCCAGTTTTGCTGATGTAGTAGATCACATCTTCGACTTCGGTGACATTTTCGCGAATGAGATTGCCGAGCGGCATCGGGCTAACACCGTATTTAATTATCTTACCCTCGCGACCGCTGTCGAACCCGATGCGATAAATATTTTCGACATGAATTTGCGTCTTGTCGAAATTGACATTGTACTCGTAGTTTACATATGCAGCAATGCTTACGCCCAGCGCGATGCTCATACCCACCAGGTTGATGAGAAACGCAATTTTGTTTTTGGCAATGGTACGAAACGTCAGGAGCAGGTAACTTTTGATCATAAAGCACGGGGTTGAATTCAACTGGTAAAGACAGCCGACTGCTTGCCGGGTTGCTTAAGTTAAGAAAAATATGCTTAAAAGATCGAGAGCTGCTGAAAGCTATGACTGGCCGGCTGGCTGAATCGTGGGCGCGTAAAATTCGAGCGGATATGGTAAAGCTTGGTTTCTTTTTTTCGTCCTGCGATGATTACTTCTGTTTGTCCAGCGATTTTTTCAAATACAGATTTCACCAATTTGGGTGAGTTGTTGTCTTGAGACAGGTGCGAAAGAAACAAATGCGTCATGAATGCTGGCTTATGATCTACCACCAGTTGACGCGCCTGGTCATTTGAAAGATGTCCTTTGCCTCCGCGAATCCTTTCTTTTAGATGCCATGGATACCGCCCCATCGCCAGCATATCGCAATCGTAGTTTGATTCCAGGAATGCAGCATGACATTGCTTAAAATTCGCGGTGACATGATCGCACGCAATGCCAATGTCTGTGAAGACTCCAACCTTCACACCCTTGCATTCAACAATAAAACTGTGAGGATCAGAAGCATCATGTGTCTTGGGAAAAGCTGTTATTGAAATGGTTCCGATGGTAATTGGGTCATACGGCTTGAAGGTTGCCGTGAGTTCTTCACGGAGTTCCAGCCGACCGTTCTGCCGTGTGTTAGTTGTTATGTAAACCGGGATCTTATACTTCCTGGAAATTGAACTTACGCCATGCACGTGGTCTCCATGCTCATGGGTGATAAAAACAGCCTTAATTTTCTTTAGTGTCAAACCGAGCCGTTTCAGTCTTTTTTCTGTCTCACGGCATGAAATTCCACCATCGACCAAAATGTGATCTTCGCCATTGCCAAGATAATAGCAATTTCCGTTACTTCCCGAGTTAAGCGATGCCACAAACAAAGACATGCTGCAAGGTAGGTCTCAACGTGATCAAAATCCAAATTTGGAAAAACTAAAGTGCGGGATATAAAATCCAGTTTGTCAGTCGTTGTCACAAAATAACTAAACCCGGATTTCTCCGGGCTTAGCGCAATCCACACTCAATCGAAAAAAATAGTATTTGTGTGCAGTTTCATAATGCGCAACTTTTCGGACTTACTGTTATTTCGATAACTCGCGTCCAAAAGAAAGTTACTTCAGCGAAAGGTATTGGCTCACTTTCCACTGCCCTTGAAAGTAAATTGCTTTGTCGATCACAAGTTGATGCTCTTTGTTATTGGCGGAGAATACGATCGTAACCGGTGCAAAGCTTAATTCATGTTCGGCTGCTGTGCATTCTACGCGCTCAAATTTGATTGTACGCCAGTCGATGCCTGACTTTTTCCCCTGCGCGATCAGGGACTCAAACGAATTATTCATCGCTGGAATTACTTTGTTCTGGTACTCGCTTGTGAAGACCGCTTTCGCTTCTTCGAAGTTTGATCCATAAAGTGCAGTGTTTTCATCCATGAGTTGATAGAACGCTTCAACTGGAGGATACAGGGCGCTGTAATGGAAGGTCGATGATTTGTGCAAAGCAGATATTACTTGTAAGGCCATGCGGTTGGCGGCAACATCGGCATCGTGCTGTGTATCAAAAGAAGTCATTACCATAAGGAGTCCGGTTAACGTTACGAGAGTTGTTTTCATTTTTTGTTTGGATTATTGATATGAGTGATACTTGTAATACTTCACATTTTGTCTGGCGCGATTGGAGCCGGCACCAGGTTGTTCACCTTTGGCAGCGATTTCAGGTATGCAAAGATCGCCTGCAGGTCCTGGTCGCTCATGTTCCTGTACATATCCCATGGCATAGGCGGTAAAAGCATCCGGTTATTTTCCAGCCCTTTTGATTTGCCCTTGCGGATAGCGGTTTCAAACTGTTCGTATCTCCAGTTACCAATGCCAGTGTCATCCGGTGTAAGGTTGGCGGAAAACGACACGCCCCACGGCCCAACCGCTGCCGTCAGCGTGTTGTTGAAAAGGATCCAGTCTTGCGTTTTAACAAGTGGACCAAGCGGTTGATCTTTCGGGTGGCCTGACAGTAGCCGCGTTGTGTCAAGGGCCGGACCTTGCGGTGTCATTATTTTTGGTGAATGACAGTCATGACAAGCCGATGTTGTCACCAGGTACTTTCCACGTTTGATCAATTCCTTGTCTGCGAAATCGACCTGCGCCTTTTTGTTTTGTTCCTTTGTTTTCATTGAGGGTTCACAGCTTGTAAGGGTCACAACCGAAGCGATGAGCATTACAGCGGTGTTGATTTTTGTGTTCATGGTTTGTTTGCTTATGCCATGTTGAACGGACGCACAATTGCCCGCGGCCTACGCAAAACGGAGCATTTTCTACGCAAAAACATTTTTGTAGTGGTAACCGACAATCACCGTATTTTTTGAGTTCGTGTAACCTAATGGCCGCCTGTTACGTGAAAGAGTCTCGTTATAAAGAAAGTCTGTCGTCAGCTATTGTAAGATTTTCACGAAGTCGAAAACCAGCACGCACTGCATTACGAAGCCTAATGGACTCGCATTATATAATAGACAACCCCAACATCCCGATTCTTTGCCCGACATTGGCTGGAAAAACACCATTCGGGAAATTCTTTGACTCGACCCTGGATTCAATTGAACAACGAAAAGTTGTGAAAGTGAAGTCGAGCGATATGTATCTTCCGAATTTTTCCTTACGGTCATTCGAAGGAAGATTCACGGACGATATTGTTTTCTATAATGAGCAGGGCAGGGGTGCCGACCTGCTGGGCAGTTGTATCTTTTTAAGGGCAGTGTCAGTTCGTTCTTACCAGGTAAAGAAATAATCTCACGTTCTTTTAACGATTCTCAAAATTTCAAATTTGATCCTGACAACGAGTACCGGCACTCTTGCCCAAAAGATTCAGAGGTAAATTTTGTTCACATTTCCTTTAAGCCGAGCTCGCTTGATCAGTTTCTCCCTGAAAACGAGAAGTGGGCAGATTCGCTCCGAACGAAAAT
>DASWTP010000005.1:0-6233 GCA_036402075.1 Chryseosolibacter sp.
GTATTGGCGTTGCTGGCCGGAGCCTGGATACCACTGTGGTTCTATCTGAACCTGTACTTGCAACAAAGTCTTGGATACTCTGCATTCGCTTCGGGCCTGGCATTGCTTCCAATGACAATTGCAATCATGATTCTGATGGTAGGTGTCAGTGGAAAGCTGATTGAGAAGCTGGGATTCAAAACAAATCTCGTCCTGGGATTACTATCGCTGACGGCCTCACTGATATGGTTTTCATTTGCTCCGGCTAATGGCTCATTCGTTGAGCATGTTCTTGGACCTTCGTTGCTAGGAGCATTGGGAATGTCCCTCGCATATATTCCCGGCACCATGGCTGCAATGTCTGGCGCCAAACCGGAAGAAGCAGGACTTGCATCCGGGCTTGCCAATACAACTTACCAGGTCGGATCAGCAATTGGCCTCGCTATTGTAGTAGCGATTGCGATTTCAACAACGAAAGACCTCGCCATTACGAAATCAGCTACTGATGCAATGAATGGTGGTTTCCAAAGTGCCTTTCGCATCGCTGCATTAATCAGTGGCATTGGAACACTAAGCGCAATATTTGGAATCAAGAAGCCACGATAGATAAAACGGTCTTGCTTAGCGAATGTCCAGCTCCCGGCTGGACATTTTTTTTGCAGTAAACTTTATAAACACGACCTGCTTAAATACAAATCAGCCGGAGACCGTAAGCCGTTCTTCACATCATGTTATAAAACCAAACAAAACGATCATGAGCAAAATAAATAGTTATCTACTTATTGCCGGACTCAGCGTAGTTGCACTTGCATGCAGCACGCAAGCCGCAGATAACAAAGGGGACTCCCCTGCCCAATCAAATAAACTTCCCGTTGATGTTAAAGTGGTAAAGTATACCGCGCTCAACCAGGAAGAGAGTGTTGCAGGATCACTTCTTGCCAACCGCGAAGTGGAGATCACGAGCGAACTTTTAAAGAAGGTGGAAGCAGTCCATTTTTCCGATGGAAGCTATGTTGCTACCGGTCAAAAGCTCTACAGTCTTGAGCAGGGTGACATTCGCGCGAGGCTCAGACAATCAGAAGCTGAATTGGCACTTGCAAAGCTAAACGAATCAAGGCTTTACAACCTGCTGAAGAATGAATCAGTTCGTCAGGAGGAATACGATATCGCCTTGACTAAAGTGCAATCACTTGAAGCTACCAAAGAGCAGCTTGAAGTCGAGCTTTCAAAAACAACAATCGTTGCACCCTTCTCAGGTATTGCTGGTATTTCAAAAGTCCAGATTGGATCCCTCGTCTCACCTGGAACACCTCTGGTTAAACTCCAGGAGCAGGGAAGAATAAAAGTGCAGTTTACAGTCTCTGAAAAATATGTCAGCAATCTGAAAAACGGAAAGGCTATTTTCTTTACTGTATCGGGAAATGAGAATCGAATTCCGGCTGTAATCTCAGCCACCGAATCGGGACTCGATGCGCAAAGCAGAACCATCACCGTACACGCAGTGACTTCAAATCAAAATGGTGCACTCAAGCCCGGCATGTCAGCACGTGTATTCTTCTCAATATCCGCACAAAATGCAAAAGGGCTTGGCCTTCCAACGGAATCATTGATCCCCGGAGGCAATGGCTACAATGTTTTTGTTGTAAAAAATGGCATTGCGAAAATGACCCCGGTCACCGTTGGCAACCGTAACGAAGCAGAAGCACTCATCACATCCGGTTTGAACGATGGTGACACGGTGATGATCTCAAATATTCTCAGATCTGGTGATGGCACTCCGGTGCAAATCGTATCCTCTAAATAATCATTTATGAACCTACCATCATTAAGTATAAAGAAGCCCGTTCTGGCCGGAGTCTTTTCCGCGCTGATCGTGGTCATGGGTATCGTGGGATGGAAATATCTCGGCATCCGTGAGTTTCCGTTGACAGAACCACCGGTGATAGCCGCTATCACTTTTTACCCAGGCGCAAGCCCGGATGTAATCGCATCGAAAATCACAAAACCTCTCGAAGAATCCATCGCGGAAGCAAGCGGAGTTAGAACAATATCCTCCGAGTCACGGGAACAGGTAAGCATCATTTCGATCGAATTCAATCGCGAAATCGATCTTGAAGATGCATTGAATGACGTTCGCGATAAAGTATCGAAAGCGAAGAATCAACTACCTGCCGATGTCGATCCTCCCATCGTAGAAAAGGCGAGTTCACCGGACAATCTTGTTGCATTCCTTGAAGTGGAAAGCGATACACGCGACATCAAGGAAGTCTCCCATCTTGCATCAACTGTTATCAAAGAGAGAATGCAATCCATCCCCGGCATCCAGCGCGTGAGCATCGTGGGTGAACATAAATACGCCATGCGCTTGCGATTCGACCCAATAAAACTAGCGGCATTTCAACTTACTCCGGAAGACATTCGTGTTGCACTTCAACGTGAGAATATGGATCTGCCATCAGGTCGTATTGAAGGCCAAAGCAATGAACTCAGTGTAAGAACGCTTGGGCGACTGACGACCTCCGAAGAGTTCAACAATATGGTCATCAGGCAAACTGAAAAAGCGGTGATCAGGCTAAGCGATGTCGGACATGCCGAACTCGGTGAAGCCAACGAACGAAACGCAATCATTAACGGCACAGAGAAAGCTGATCGTGTCGGTGTTGGTGTGGCTATCCAGATCCAGCGCGGAGCGAATGCTATTGAAGTGGTTGATGAATTTTACAAACGCCTCGAGCAATTGAGAAGAGATGTTCCCAAAGAGTACAAGCTCATCGTGGGATTTGATTTTACGAAACCGGTGAGAGAGTCAATCAAAGAAGTAGAAGAAACACTTTTCATCGCATTTGGACTTGTTGTAGTGATCATCTTCCTTTTCCTGAGAGACTGGAGATCGACAATCATTCCCGTAGTCGCGATTCCCGTATCGATCCTTTCGGCATTCTTCATTATGTATGTCGCGGGGTTCTCCATCAACGTACTGACGCTTCTTGGTCTGGTCCTTGCCATTGGCCTCGTTGTAGACGATGCCATCGTGGTGCTGGAAAATATTTACAAAAAGGTCGAGGAAGGGATGCATCCGGTGCAAGCCGCTTTTGCCGGATCGAAAGAAATCTATTTCGCAGTTATCTCCACCACAATCACACTCGCAGCCGTCTTCCTCCCAATCATTTTCATGGGTGGTATCAGTGGCCAGCTCTTCAAGGAATTTGCAATTGTAGTGTCCGGTTCCGTCTTAGTATCGGCCTTTGTAGCGCTGACCTTATCGCCCATGCTCAGTGCCTACCTGTTGAAAAAACACGACAAACCAAACTGGCTTCATCGCGTCACCGAACCATTCTTCGTAAAGCTCAATAACGGCTACGCGAAAATATTGACCGCATTCATGAAATTCCGCTGGCTCGCATGGGTATTCCTCATTGGGACGGGAGGACTTATCTTCTACCTCGGACAAAAGCTCCCATCAGAATTAGCACCGATCGAAGACCGCTCAAACATGATGCTCATTGCCATCGCACCCGAAGGCGTCTCATACGACTTCATGAAGAAAAATATGACTGAGGTAGGACACTATGTAAACGATAATACGGATGGCCTCTACCAGACGTATTCGATGGTCGCAATTTCGTTCATCCCTGCTCCCGCTCCCGTGAACGTTGCTGTGCAAAGCATCTATCTGAAAGATCCAAAAGAAAGAAACGTGACTGCGCAAAAACTCTATTATCAATACGGAGCTGCATCCGGCCAATTCAGAAATATACTGCTGTTCCCGTACATGCCACCGACAATCGGAACGCGGTATGGTGGTGGCCAACCTGTGCAATACGTGCTTCAGGCGCCAAGTCTCGATAGCATTTCAAATATACTTCCAAAGTTCTTGAACGCAGCCAGACAAAGTTCAAAACTCATGTTTGTTGACAGCGACCTCAAGATCAATAAGCCAGAACTGAAGATAAATATCGATCGACAAAAAGCAGCGCTGATGGGCGTGTCCATCCAGGAAGTAGCACGCGCGCTTCAACTTTCATTGTCAGGCCAGCGCTATGGATACTTCCTAAGAAATGACAGACAGTACGAAGTGATCGGCCAGATCGAACGAATCAATAGAAATGATATTGGAGATTTGCGCTCAATCTATGTAAGGTCATCCAACGGTCAGATGATCTCACTTGATAATCTGGTGACGATTGAAGAAGGAATTAGTCCTGCGGCAATTTACCGATACGACCAATACACTTCTGCAACCATCTCAGCAGGTCTTGCGCCAGGAGTTAGCCTTGAGGAAGGAATTGAAGAAATGGAACGAATCAAATCCGAGGTCCTTGGGCAAAGCTTTAAGACTACGTTAGCGGGTCAGTCAAGGGATTACATGGAAAGCCAGGGCAATCTTTCATTCACATTACTGCTAGCGTTGTTGCTGATCTACATGATTCTCGCTGCTCAGTTCGAAAGTCTTCGGGACCCGATGATCATTATGCTTACCGTGCCAATGGCGATTGCAGGCGCGTTGCTGAGCCTCGACTGGTTCAGCCAGAGCTTGAATGTATTCAGTCAGATAGGAATTATCACACTCATCGGTCTCATCACGAAGAACGGTATCCTGATAGTAGAATTCGCAAACCATCTCAAGGAGACTGGCCTTACAAAGTTTCAGGCAGCGATCCAGGCTGCGGAGCAACGGTTCAGACCGATTCTCATGACGTCTCTTGCCATGATCTTTGGTGCGCTTCCAATTGCACTGACTAATAACTCGCGTCAATCACTGGGGATTGTAATCGCAGGTGGATTGATCTTCGCAGGTTTCCTTACGCTGTTCATTATTCCTGCAGTGTATTCCTATCTCTCTTCCTCAAAGCGCAAGAAAGAAGTGATCGATCAATCTGAGGAGATACCAGCAACTGTTCATCACTAATCTGAAATTACCATGAAAAATAATTCAATTGGGTTGATTGCACTAGCCATGATCGCTACACTCAACCTTTACGCACAACCAAAGAAACTTTCACTTCAGGAGGCTCTGGCCATAGCTGCGGAAAACAACAAAGCGCTGAAGGCTGAAATACTTGATATCAAATCCGCTCAGGCAGAAACAGAGATCTCAAGAGGATCGATGCTTCCAGCCATTTCCGCCTCTGGAGGCTATTCCTACTACTTCGATCGACAAGTGATCTTCATGCCAGGAGCATTTACCGGCAACGATACTGAGCCCGTAGTTGATGTGGCCGTTGGCGGGAAGAATGTTTTCAATACTTACTTGTCACTTCAGCAGCCCATTGTGGGTGAAGCCGCCCGCAGGCAGATTAGGTCCGCGCAGTTAAACGAAACGATCCAGCAACTCGATGTAAAAGGCAAGCGGGCAAATCTTATGGTTGTGGTGACAGCCACGTACTACCGCGCTCTACTTGTCCAGGAAACCATTGAACTAAACAGGCAAAGTTTGATGCGAAACATCAGGTCGCTTGAAGATTCAAGACAGTTGTTCCTTCAAGGCAAGAGCCTGAAAGTTGATACGCTCAGGAACTTCATTGTGGTTGAAAATCTCAAAACAACTGTGTCATATCTCGAAAACCAACGAAAAGTAATCATGCTGCAACTTCAGCATCTGTTAGGGCAAAACACAGACGATGAAATTATCCTTACCGATAGTCTGACGAATCAACCCGAAGACAGATCGTTTGCGGCAGTTGAATCTGTCTATGCTGACGCCATCCAAAACCGGCACGATATACAGATGCAGAAATTGCATGTGGAATTGAGCAAAAATCTGTTGCGTCAGCGCAATGCGCAACGCCTTCCGACACTTTCGCTTGTTGGCATGTATCAGTTGCAGGCCCAGGCTGACGATAGAAAGTTTGATTCTTACCGCTGGCCAAGAACATCCTTTGTCGGATTGCAGGCGAATGTGCCCATCTTCACAGGCAACAAGATCAACGTGAGTATTCGCCAATCGAATATCCAACTGCAGAAGAGCATGCTGCAACTGGAAGACGCGACACAAAAAGCAAACACTGAGATCGCAACGCTGCAGAACAACTTCAAAGAAGTCATCCAACGCCTTTCTATCCAGGAACGCACGGTACACGCTGCAGAAGCGAACTTCAGAATCGTGAATGACCGATACAAGAACGGCTTAAGCTCACGATTGGAATTATCAGATGCGGAACTCGCCCTTACCGAAGCAAAGATGAATCAGCTCACGCTCATCTTCAATTTGAAAATAGCTAAATTACAGTTGGATAAAGCCCTCGGCATTCTTT
>DASWTP010000006.1:0-2969 GCA_036402075.1 Chryseosolibacter sp.
GAGATAATTGCGGTGTGATGGCTTTGGCACTTTTTTGAAATCGCTTTCATACCAGTACGCATTCTTGTCTTTGTAAAGATCCACCAGGCAATAGGCGCGGAAATCAATTGGGTCAGGACAGGCAGCAAAACATCCGTTAAATTCATCCGGATAGAACATCTGTGCAGCAAGCGCCTCCCATCCTCCTGTTGATCCTCCGTACGTGAATCGTGCCCAACCTTGACCGATGCTCCGAAACTTCCTTTCGATTTCGGGGAGGAGTTCATACATGATCGCGTCACCATAAGGCCCGAGGTTAGCCGAATTCACGGCATAAGAATCATCGTAATACGGATTGGCATGCTGAATCTCCACAATGATAAATCGTGGAAAGTTTTTAGAGATCCACTGCTTGTAGAAATTGTAAGCTTCCTGAGCCTGGAACTTCCGATAGCCATAAATGCCAAAGCGTGCAATGTAGTCGGTAGTATCCATGTTGGGGTCTGGAGCTTTTTCGCTGAATCCTCCGAAGTCATCAGGAAAATGCCCATGAAAAATCATGATTGGATAACGTGCTTCCGGATGTTCTTCAAATCCTTCCGGCAATAGAACGTGGGCACCAAGAAACATCGGCCTTCCCCAGAACTCCGTCAGCTTTTGACTTTGGATCTTGATATGCTTGATGTATTTCGTGTCGGCAGGTTCTTTTATCGGAGGAATTTTTTGGTCCATCACCAGCGCAACAACATCGCTTGAAGCAGGATCAAACGACACTTTGATGGGCTTGCTGTAAAAATTTCCAGGCTTGCTGTTCCATTGCTGGCCTTCGCCCTGGTCAGGCGGAAGTTTTACCGTGTGTCCCGTCTTTAAATGGAATGTCTCATAGCGATTAAGCAACGCCTGGACGAAATATTCGCCCTTCGGAATATCGTTCACCGCTCGAATAGGAAAACCGAATGCTGTTCCATCAATGGAAATTTCGTTACCAGGCTTCATGCCTTCCACATCAACTCCAAACACCAGTTGGGTACTGAGACCATCGTTGATCTGATTTCTTGGTTCGGTCTTGTCGTTGTTTGAAAGCAGGAGCAAAAGCCTGCCATCCTGTGCCTGCTCAGCCATTTCTTTTGTAAAGGAAATTTTGAATCGGGGGTTATCCGAATCCGAGGATGGCTCGCACTGAAAGAGCAGGAGTGTGATGAGGAATAAAGCGATGGAGTTTTTCATTGGGATCGGTTAGGTAATAAAATGTACCGCCTTCTCCGCTGAAAATCAAGCCTTGAATCAAATCGCTACTGGTGGATTTAAAGATCTGATGCAACCATCGCGATTCATTGCGGGCATCGCGCCATAGCGGTGAAAGAAGGGGAGATATCAGGCACACAATTTTGCTATGAAGCCGCGCGGTTACTCAGATCAGCCCGACATGATCTTCGCTGAGGGTTTCTGGCGGCAACGCGTCTTTTACTGCAATGGCGCAATGAACGCGATGTCACGCAATGAGTTTTCCTCACCGCGAAAGCTAAGCAGTGTGCTTAGAATTTGATCCGAACTTCATCTTTGTAGTCGACTGGCACTTTGATGGGAATGCCATGGTAAGACAGTTTCAGGTAGCCATCATAACGGACTTCGAATTTTTTTCCACCAATCAAGCCTAGCACGGTATCCATGAAACCAAGTTCTTTGATGGCAAGCTTCACTTCAATGGGAACTGTAAATTCAGACTGCGATGGGACCACAAGCTTGAAATTCTGGTCGACATTGGCGGCTTTTTTTCCGTTTACGTAGATGTCAACTTTTACTTTTTTGATCCGGCCTCTGACTTTGTTCGGATTGTAGAAGACGGCATTCGCCCGCAGCATTGGGTCCGTTGTGGCATCGACAACTACATCTTTTATTCGTCTCAGAACGATTTCTTCATCGGGCTTCTGACACTGGACCAACAGGGTGCCCGCAGTTATCAGCAGCATGATCGTTGTGAATCGTTTGGCGTGTGACGAAAAAATAGAGGTCATAGTGTATTGTATCTTCGTAAGTATAGACATTTAGAATGTAAATTTGTTACATGATTAGCGTATTTGATTCGATTGCCGATGGCCTGGCGGAGCACGGATTTGCCGTGGTAGATCAATTTCTGAGCCAACAGGAAGTGGATTCCATTCTCAGCCTGAATGAATTCAAAGACGGACTGTCGCAGTTCAAGAAGGCCGGGATTGGCAAACAACAGGATAAACAGATCAACGAAGCGATCCGTGGCGATTATATTCAGTGGCTGGATAAGAATGATTCACCTGCTCCGCTCAAACTATATCTCGATCGGCTCAATAAACTCGTTGAACATCTTAATCAATCGCTGTTTTTGAGTATGAAAGATTATGAGGTTCACATGACGGTATACCCGCCAGGCTCTTACTATAAACGGCACCTCGACCAATTCAAAAAAGATGACCATCGAAAGCTTTCAGTTATTTGTTACCTCAACAACGGCTGGAGCGAAGAGCATGGCGGACAGCTCAGAATGTATTTGCCTGGCGGGCCTGTTGATTTTCTGCCTTTGGCCGGCCGGCTCGTGTGTTTTCGCAGCGATCAGATCGAGCACGAAGTTTTGCCAGCGAATCGCGAGCGACTAAGTCTTACCGGATGGATACTGGATCAATTTGTTGAGATGAGGCACCTTTAAAAGAATCGAAAAAAATGTCGAATAATGAATAACGAATGTCGAAGTTGAGTGCGTACCTAACTTTAACATTCGACATTGAGTGTTGAATGTTCGATATTGAATTAAATCTTTACCGGGAGCAAATCAGCATTCCCGAGGAGGCAACGCGATAAATTAGAGAAACCTCAACCGTGAACGGCTAGGTCTAATCGGGAATAATGAATAACGAATGTCGAATGTCGAATGTCGAAATCGAGTGCGTACCTAACTTTAACATTCGACATTGAGTGTTGAATGTTCGATATTGAATTAAATCTTTACCGGGAGCAAA
>DASWTP010000007.1:0-101816 GCA_036402075.1 Chryseosolibacter sp.
GATCAGCACCGGGAAGGTAAGGAGCATAAAACCTGTGAGTGTTGGCGCGAGATAGAAAATGATCGCCACTCCAAACACCAGCGTCATTACCTGGCGAAGAAGCTCGGCTAGCGTAAAGCTGAACGTATCCTGCAGTGTTGACACATCGGCTGTGATTCGGCTCATTAACTCTCCTACTCTCCGGTTGTCGAAGAACGTCATTGGCAACCAGATAATCTTTTGATAAACAGAACGTCTCACATCGGCCATGCCGCGCTCGCTCACAATTGAAAATGTGTATACCCTGATAAATGAAAAAATCGCCTGAATGAAAAGCACTCCGAGCAAAACCAGCGCTACCTCATTGACGCTGCTGAAATACTTTCCTTCACCTTTGGCAACATCAAGCAACTCTCCTGAAAGCCGCGGGAAAGCAAGCACCGTCACGCTGGAAAGGGCGAGCGAAAGCAACCCAAGAATAAATATACCTTTGTATGGAAGCATGAACCTGAACACCCCCGACAGGTAACGCAGGTTTGCTTTATTCAAGCTTCTCTTTTCTTCTTTACTCAACGGCTCACTACCGCCATGTCTCTTTGCCATAATGTCTCCTTATCAGAACTGAATCCTTCCCGTCACCGAAAATGTAACTGAATCGCTGAGGATCATTTTCTGCCCTCCCTCAATAGAGTAGGATGTAAGCACGTTTTTATTGTTTATCTGCTGAAATTCAAGCAACAATTTCTTGGAGCTTTTATACAATGCATTCTCTTCGTCATAGACGGCTTCAATCTTTCTTGGGGCCCGAATAGTCTTATCATAAAAAACCCTGACCGAACGAACCGGAAGTGATTCCAGCGCTGTGAACGCCTTAACCGTAAGGTTACTGCCTGGGTCAAAAAGATTGTCGTCCACAAGGTATTTGGTGCGATGCACAGGTTTATTCATGGCCTCCAGCTGCCGGAAAACATCCAGCTCGCGATTCCATGCAGCTGAGTCAGGAATATATGTGAGCATATCCGTTTCATCACCAAGCAACGCTTGCTTCTGCAGCCTGGATCTTCCGTTCGCCAGGATTTTTACCTGCGTGTTGAGCAAGCTGTCAACATCGTATAATTTGGAGGTTTCGCTTTCCGTGCTGCATCCGCTTACCACGGCAATGAGTACAGTGAAGATCAAGAGATACGTAAAAAGCTCTTGGAGCTTATTGTGCCAGCAGAACATTGCCTGTCATTTGTGGAGGTTGAGCAATTCCCATCAGCGCGAGTATGGTCGGTGCCAGATCGCCCAGCTTCCCATCCTTCAGTTTTCCTTGGTACGAATCGTCAACAAGAATGCAAGGGACCAGGTTAGTGGTGTGAGCCGTATTTGGCGTTCCGTCCTCATTGATCATAATATCGGCATTGCCGTGATCTGCGATGATTATAGTTGAATAACCATTTTTCAGAGCTGCCTCCGTTACAGCCTTAGCACAACTGTCAACTGTTTCGACTGCTTTTACAGCCGCTGAAAAAACACCGGTGTGACCAACCATATCCGGGTTGGCAAAATTCAAACAAATGAAGTCCGGCTCTTTTGAATTTAATTCAGGAATGATCTTATCCTTGATGTCATTTGCGCTCATTTCAGGCTGAAGGTCATAGGTGGCCACTTTCGGGGATGGGCACATCAGGCGCTTCTCTCCTTCAAATACCTCTTCCCTCCCGCCTGAAAAGAAGAATGTTACATGAGGGTACTTCTCTGTCTCCGCGATGCGGATTTGTTTTTTCCCAACTGCCGATACTACCTCTCCCAAAGTTTTCTCAAGGTTGTCTTTATCAAAAATGAGACGTACATTCTGGAATGTATCATCATAGTTTGTCAGGGTGATGTAATGAAGATTTAATTTCTTCATCCCTTGTTCCGGAAAATCCTGCTGCGTCAGCGCTTGTGTGATCTGCCTGCCGCGATCGGTTCTGAAGTTAAAGCACAATACTACATCGCCCTCATCGATGACTGCAGCTTTACCATCATGGAGAACACTGATCGGGAGGATGAACTCATCAGTGACATTCTTCTCATAGGATTGCTGCACAGCCGTTAATGGATCCGTGGTCTTTTCACCAATACCATGCACCATCAGGTCATAGGCCAGTTTCACCCGTTCCCAGCGTTTATCCCTGTCCATGGCATAATATCGCCCGATAACGCTGGCAAGCTTACCGGTTGTTTTCTTCATATGAGCTAAAAGATCAGCGAGGTATTCATAACCTCCCTTCGGATCCGTATCCCGTCCATCCATGAACGCGTGTACAAACACATTTCCTAATCCATTGGCATTCAGTATTGAGATCAGGCCCTTGAGGTGATCGATATGCGAGTGCACGCCACCGTCTGACAGAAGGCCGATGAGGTGAAATTTCTTATTGTTCTTCTTAGCATAATTAATCGCTTCAACCAGCACAGGGTTTGAATCAATTTCATGCTCGTCTATAGCTTTATTTACGCGAACCAGGTCCTGGTACACCACGCGACCTGCACCGATGTTCATGTGGCCTACTTCGCTGTTGCCCATCTGCCCGGCAGGCAAGCCCACCGCGAGACCTGACGCTTCGAGTTTACTATGCGGGTACTTGCCGTATAAAGAAGTGATGAAGGGAGTTTTTGCCTGGTCAATTGCCGACACCTTTTTATTGGTGGCAATGCCCCAGCCATCGAGAATCATTAACAAAACTTTCTTATTCATAGACCTGGTATTAAACACCGGATTGACATTTTGCCGGTTGTTCGATTGTATCAAACCTCTTTTGAGAGACCGCAAATATAGGGACGGAAACAAAAAGATTTGTCAGTTAAAATCACGCGATTGACAATACTGGGCCAAACGGCTATTTTAAATTTTACTATCTTTCAACAATGGCATAATTTTGGCCTCAAAGAACCTCGAAATGAAGGGATTTAGATTGAAAGCGATACTGGTAGTGACCGTCCTAACCTTACAAGTGTTTGCCGCTTTCGCGCAGAGCGATGTAATAGGACAGATTAGTGAGACTATCAAAGCCGGCAGCTCAAAAGAGCTTTCGAAGTTTCTTTATCAAACCATTGACGTTACCATCGATGGCAAGGTGGACTCTTATAGCAAAGCTCAGGCAGAATTTGTCTTCCGCGATTTCTTCCGACAGCATCCGCCTTCTGAGTTCAGTGTTGTGCACCAGGGATCGTCTAAGGGCGGCCAGCCATTTGCAATCGGCCAGTACAAAAGTGGCGCAGATGTGTACCGTGTTTTCATGAAAATCAAGTCCGCGAATAACCAGCAATTGCTGCACGAAATTTCGTTTTCCAAAGAATGATCTTTTATTCCTAATTCGTCTTTTGTCACTCGTAATTCGCATTTCTGGTCTATTTTTGCTACGTGAGACCAGCATATATTACTGAAGAATTTTTGCAGGATTTTATCCATTCGGCTTTCCGCGAAGACGTAGGCGATGGAGATCATTCGTCTCTTGCTGCTATCCCGGAAAAATCCGTCAGCAAAGCACGATTACTTGTAAAAGATTTCGGCATCCTGGCCGGTGTAGACCTCGCACTGCAAATCTTCAAGCACGCTGACAAAACACTAAACGTAGATGTTGCGATTACGGATGGAAAGGCCGTTAAACCTGGTGATGTCGCATTTGTGGTCTCTGGCTCTTCACGATCCATTTTGACCGCAGAGCGCCTGGTGCTCAACTGCATGCAGCGCATGAGCGGAATTGCAACTAAAACACGGGCACTTGCCGAGTTAATCAAAGGTACCCCAGCTCACATCCTGGACACACGCAAAACAACGCCAAATTTCCGGCTTTTGGAAAAATGGGCGGTTCTGATTGGCGGAGGTTATAACCATCGGATCGGCCTTTTTGATATGATCATGCTAAAAGACAATCATATTGACATGGCAGGTGGAATAAAACAAGCAATCGTTCAGACAAACGATTATCTTCGCGCCACCAAGAAAAAGTTGAAGATCGAAATTGAAACCCGATCGCTTCAGGAGGTGGAGGAAGTCTTGGCTATTGGCAACGTGGATGTGATCATGCTTGACAACATGGATGTCGAAACGATGAAAAAAGCGGTAAAGATGATCGGTGGAAAGTACAAAGTAGAAGCCAGTGGAGGGATTACCGAAGAAACGATTCGGGAGGTTGCTTTGGCCGGAGTCGACTACATTTCGGTGGGCGCGCTGACACATTCAATTCGCAGTCTCGATCTAAGCTTAAAAGCAATTAAGTAAAGTAGCACGAGTGAGTCGTGTGTAAAGTATAATTCGGATATGATCGTTAAAACAAAAAGCTACAAACTCGACAAAAAGACCTACATCAATCTTGCTCTTCGCAACACATTGAAACGCCAGGGATGGATAGCGCTCGCGGTTGCTGTGCTTCTCTGCCTTATGTATATTTTCGTTCCGAGCATCTGGTGGTTCATCGGGGCCTTTGTCGGACTTGGACTTTACCTGCTATTCTGGTGGATTCAATTCTACGGAGTTACGCAGCTGGAACAAGGAAAAATGCTCTTCGAAAAGTTCTCATACGAAATCACCAGCCAGCAAATAATCATGAAGATCAACGCGCGGGAAGGCATGCCGATCAAGTGGGACCAGATTGTGCGTGCCGAACAGCGCAAAGACGACTTCGTTTTGTTTGTGAATAAGGCTCAGCTTATCCATCTGCCATACCGGATCTTCAACACTGACAACGAACGCAAATTCCTCGCGAGCATTCTTCGCAACAAAGGATTCATCAAGAAGATCGACTAACATTTTCGATGCTTCATGAAGAAACTTACTCCCCTTGAAGCAAAAGGAAAGATTCAACGCTACTGCGCCTACCAAGAGCGGAGTCACCAGGAGGTGCGGGACAAGCTCTATTCATTCGGCTTATTTCGTGATGAAGTCGATCAACTGCTGACCGATCTCATCACGGATGGTTTTTTAAACGAAGAACGCTTTGCAAAAGCCTTTGTGGGCGGAAAGTTCAGAATGAAGAAGTGGGGCCGCATTAAGATTGTTAATGCGCTTGAATCTCATGGCTTGTCGAAAAATTGCATCAAGATCGGACTGAAGGAAATAGACAACAACGACTACCTCCATACGCTGAATTCAATTCTGGAGAAAAAGGGCGATGAAGTCGATGAGCCAAACATCTTCGCTAAACGCGACAAACTCTCAAAGTTTGCGATTCAAAAAGGTTACGAACCCGACCTGGTGTGGAAAATCTTGAAGGAATTGTTTCCGGATCAGCGATAGAAACATTCAATTTCTTACGTCAAATGATGCAATAGGAAATTTGTTCATTTGGATATAATGAGAACAAATTTTTTCATTCCGGGGCGATGAGAAGTAATTTTTGGATGTCGGAAAAGCAAAGTTGCACCCGATCAATCGAACATTCTCACGAAACGCTGGGCGGACGTCATGGAATATCCTGCAGTATCCTCCGCGTCCTTCTTTTCTTATAATTTTATTTACCCTTTTTCATTAGTGAACCAAGGAATTGCTTAGAGGTAATTATCCTGCGTGTTGATCTTCGCCCTGCGCAACTCAAAATTCTGGCCCAGGTATACCTTCCGCACCTGCGGATCGTTTGCGAGTTCTTCAGCTGTTCCTGCCTTGAATAGCTTTCCATCGACCATCAGGTACGCTCGGTCCGTGATTGACAGTGTTTCATCAACGTTGTGGTCGGTGATGAGAATGCCGATGTTTTTATTTTTAAGTTTAGAAACAATGCTTTGAATTTCTTCAACTGCAATCGGGTCCACGCCCGCGAATGGTTCATCCAACAATACGAAATTCGGGTTTACCGCGAGGGCGCGCGCGATCTCTGTTCTTCTGCGCTCTCCGCCAGATAATGACATTCCCAGATTCTTGCGTACTTTCTGAAGACTGAATTCTTCAATCAACTCGTCCACCTTCTCTTTGCGTTGCTGTTTGGTGAAGTCGCGCATCTCAAGCACCGCCATGATATTTTCCTCCACCGTGAGCTTGCGAAATACGGAGGCTTCCTGGGCGAGGTACCCTATGCCACGTTTCGCGCGCTGATACATTGGCAACGCGGTGATATCTTCATTCTCAAGAAATATTTTTCCTTCGTTTGGTTTGATCAACCCGACAATCATATAAAACGTTGTAGTCTTACCCGCGCCATTTGGCCCCAGTAATCCCACAATCTCTCCTTGGGCAACCTGCACCGACACATGATTCACCACGGTCCGAACTTTATATTTCTTAATCAGGTTTTCAGCCCGCAATATCATACTAGTCAAATTTCAGATCTTTAATTCGTAACTGTACGGAGGTAATTCCGTTGTAAAAATTCTCTTCGATTGTGAACGCCATTTTGAACGTATCGCCTCGCGCCACAAGTTCATAATATTCTGCAAGGTCAAATCCAACCGCCTGGAATATTGCTTCGCATCCTTCTTGCTTAGCGAGGAATTTGATGTGCCGGTCTTTGAAGCTGGATAGTGAGTTGAAAACGTAGACACCGTCTGCAACAAAGACAGGTTTCTGGTTTTCAGGTCCAAACGGGCCCATTTGCTTCAACACGTTCAAGAACTTATGGGTAATTGCATCGAAACGAATAGGCACATCGATGTCGATCACGGGAATCAGCATATCATCTGTGATCGTAGAGGACACCACTTCTTCGAATCGTTGTTGAAACGCCTCCAGGTTTGCCACATCGAGCGTTAGCCCTGCCGCGTATTTATGCCCCCCAAACTTCTCCAGCAAATCACTGCATCCGAGAATCGCGTTATACAGATCGAATCCGTAAACGCTTCTTGCGGAACCCGTAATCTTGTTGTTTGACTCCGTAAGGATCACCGTGGGTCGATAAAATTTCTCGACACATCTAGCAGCAACTATGCCAATCACACCTTTATGCCATGTGTTCTTAAATAGAACCGTTGATTTCCGTATCGCCACCGCATTGTTGGTCTCGATCATTGCAATAGCCTCCTCGGTGATAGAACTGTCGAATTCTTTACGGACTTCGTTCTTGAGGTTGATCTTTTCAGCGAGTGCATTGGCTTCTTCTTCCGTCTTGGCAACCAGGAGTTCAACAGCAGCTCTTCCATGCGCCACCCTTCCTGCAGCGTTGATCCGCGGACCCAGCGTGAAGACCACACCTGCTATGTCTAATTCATTTTTGAGGTTTGCGATTTCCTTTAGCGCTTTTAAGCCGGGCATTGGGTTCTCGTTCAATTTCTTCAACCCATAATGCGCGAGGACGCGATTTTCGTCAACAATCGGAACAATGTCAGAGGCAATACTAACCGCTACCAGGTCCAGAAAGTTAAATACCTCCCGTTCGTCACGATAGAGTCGTGCGTAAGCTTGCATGAATTTAAATCCCAAGCCGCAGCCGCTAAGGTCTGTGCAGGGATAATTGCAATCTTCCTGCTTCGGATCGAGAACGGCCACCGCTCCGGGAACCGTTTCTTCCGGCAAGTGGTGATCGCAGATTACAAAATCGATTCCTTTTTGGGTAGCCACCCGCACCAGCTCAAACGATTTGATGCCACAGTCGAGAGCAATGATCAGCGAGTAGCCATTTGTCTCTGCATACTCAATGCCCGCCAATGAAATTCCGTAGCCTTCCGCATACCGGTCGGGAATATAGATATCGCAATTCGGATAGAATTTCCGAAGGTAGCTGTAGACTAGTGCGACTGCAGTTGTGCCATCAACATCATAGTCGCCATAAATGAGAATTTTTTCTTCGTTGTCGAGCGCTTTCTTCAACCGGGTCACGGCCTTTTGCATGTCCTTCATCAGGAACGGGTCGTGAAGATTATCCAGGGAAGGTCTGAAAAATTTCTTCGCGGCATCAAAGCTATCGATGCCGCGCTGAAGCAATATCGAAGATAGATATGGATTTACATTAATGGCGGCCGATAGTTGCTTCACTTTTTCGCCTTCGGGCATTTCTTTATATAACCACCGCTTTACCATCAATAATTGTTCTCGAAGAGTATTGTTCCTATTGTCCCCGGTCGTCCGTCTTGTCCATCCTGGCCAGCCATTCCTGGTTTTCCATGGCGTTTGTTTGGGCCAAGCCCCGGAGGTCCAGCGTGTCCCAGTATTCCACCGTAACCAAATGTTCCTGCCTTAGTAAATACTTTGAAAGCCGACCCGACTTTTTTTCGCAAATCACGAGCTTCTTTTCCTCCAAGTGTGAGAACGCCCCCATCGCCTCCATTTCCACCACCACCAGCGTTTCCTCCATTGCCACCGTTTCCTCCATTGCATTGGTTCGTGCCGGGACTACCTCCACCACCAGGACCCCCATTTCCGCCATCTCCGCCATTACCACCAGAGAGATCGACCGTCAGGTTGCCGAACGCATTAATTTTATCAATATAAAGAAAAAGTTTGATGCCGGGTGTACCATCGAGGCCCCTCGCTCCATCTCTTCCCGCGGAACCATTCTGGCAAGGGCCGATCGGAGTATTTCCCGCAATACCATTTCGGCCCCTTGTTCCATTTGTTCCCTTTCCTTCAATCGAGCAGCCGTTACCAATAATGACAACTCCCGCACGAATAAAGTTTTCGGTCTTCAACGGATTCAAAATTATTTTTGAGGAGTCCATCATGATGAGCGTGTCGGCCACAATAATATCGGAGGGGCTTAAGCGGTAGACCTCGTTTTTTTTCACCACGAGCGTTGAGAAGCGCACCTGCGCAAGGCAGGACGTGCTGAACGCAAGCAGCGTAACAACGAGCAGTCTTTGCATCATAAGTGGAATCGTAAAGATTAAAAAACTATTCCGGATGCCAATAAAAAAAGCAGCACTGTCATGCTGCTTTTTTAACTAAGGCTGGTGGCGCTTAGTTGGTTCCTTCAGTCGGTGCCGGCTTATCACCGACAACACCTTCCAGGACATCTTTAATCTCTACGCGTGTTCCGTCTCTGTAAGGAACGATCCAGGCATCTTTAACGCCCATTTCGCGCATGTATTTCTTGAACGTATCAGCTTCCCAATAGTCGCGGAAAATACCGATTGTGATTTTTTGTGGCTCTCCCTCTTTTACTTCGCCACCGAAGTTCGGATTGTTTTCAAAATATTTTGCAAGGTCTTTGTTCTTGAATGCACCGATTTGCACTTTGAACACAACACCTTTCGAAAAATCCATCGGATTTACAACCGGAGCTTCCTTCAGCTGTGCAAGCTCAGCGCGCGCTGATGTAAGTTGAGTTCTTGATTGTCCCAGCTGGTCTTCAAGCTCAGCGATTCTTGCGTCTTTATCGCTTACGCTCGCCTGAAGTTGTGTAACGCGTTGGTTTAGCGCGGTAACCTGGCCATCAGCAGCTTGTTTTTCTTCCGTGAGTTGCTTCAGGTTTGCAGGATTCTTGGCAAATTCCTTGGCTTTTTTCTTCCACTCTTTTTTCTCTTGCTTAGAAAGCTGAGCGTATGATTGGGTAGTTAAAAAAATTAAAGCCAGACAAAAAAATACGATAAGTCTGTTATTCATATGGTTTATAAAATTGATGTTCACGTTTGAAATCAAACTAAAAGTACAAATAATTTTGAATTCTTAAAAAAGGAGCGCTAGTCGAGGCTACCCACCATCTTCTCTGGGCGTACCCACTGGTCGAACTGTTCGGACGTCAACAGACCGAGCTCAACCGCAGCCTCGCGAAGTGTTTTGTTCTCTTTGTGCGCTTTCTTAGCGATTTTAGCCGCGTTTTCATAGCCAATGTGTGTATTCAGCGCGGTAACAAGCATCAGCGAGTTTTCAAGGTGTTGCTGAATAATATCCTTATTCGGTTCAATCCCCAACGCACACTTATCGTTGAACGAAACGCACGCATCGCCAATCAATCTGGCCGATTGAAGCACGTTGGCAGCGATTACAGGCTTAAACACGTTCAGTTCAAAGTGACCGTTGGAGCCACCAATGGAAACCGCTACGTCATTGCCGATCACCTGGGCGCACACCATGGTTAATGCCTCGGGTTGCGTTGGGTTTACCTTGCCCGGCATAATTGACGATCCGGGTTCATTGTCGGGAATCAGGATTTCACCAATGCCGCAGCGTGGTCCGGAGCTAAGCATGCGAATATCGTTTGCCACCTTCATCAGTGACACCGCTGCGCGTTTCAATGCGCCCGAGAGTTCAACCATTGCGTCATGCGCGGCAAGGGCCTCAAATTTGTTTGGCGCAGTTATGAAAGGATAGCCCGTGAGGTCTGCGATCTTTTTCGCCACCAACACATCGTAGCCTTTAGGTGTATTCAACCCTGTGCCAACAGCTGTTCCGCCCAACGCCAGTTCACGCACGGCTTCCAACGCATTCTTGATCGCCTTCATGCTGTTATCGATTTGCTGAACATAACCCGAAAATTCCTGGCCGAGGGTAAGCGGAGTTGCATCCATGAAGTGTGTGCGGCCGGTCTTCACAATGTTTTTGTACTCGGCCGATTTTTTTGCCAGCGTTTCACGTAGCTTCTTCATCCCGGGAAGGGTGATTTCCACCACTTGTTTATACGCTGCAATGTGCATCGCTGTCGGGAAGGTGTCGTTTGAAGATTGTGATTTATTGACGTCATCGTTCGGATGCAGCACTTTCTTTTCGTCTGTGAGTTTTCCTCCATTGGCAACATGGGCACGATACGCAATCACCTCATTCACGTTCATGTTGCTTTGTGTGCCGGAGCCGGTTTGCCAGATCACCAGCGGAAATTCGCCATCAAGTTTACCTTGAAGGATTTCATCACATACCTTTTCGATCAGAACCTTTTTATCGGCTGCCAAAGCACCGAGCTCATGGTTTGCCTGGGCTGCAGCTTTCTTCAGGTAGGCGAACGCGTAGATGATCTCCTTTGGCATGCTTGCCTCCGGGCCAATCTTAAAGTTATTGCGTGAACGCTCAGTTTGTGCTCCCCAATACTTGTCGGCTGGAACCTGCACTTCGCCCATGGTATCTTTCTCAATCCGGTAATTCATATGATTCGATTTATGGGGACAAAAATAACGGAAGTACGCCTATTGGAAAGACGAAGCCGGTTTTTTTGGGAAAAAATGCCGCTGACGGTGAGATGATGAAGTACGAATGACGAATAATTAGAACGATTCGTCATTCGTCACTCATGGTTTTCCAGTTGACTAGTTGCCGTCAGTTTTGAAGTATTTGTCTTCATCGAAGACTTCTTCTTCTTCGATAGTCTTTGGAATGACTCCGACTTCGAGAATCTTGAATTCAGTTCTACGGTTGCGCTCGCGACCCTCCGGGTTATCGGTACCGTCCGGGTTTGTGTTGCGCGCAATTGGTCGCAGCTCGCCATAGCCTTTTGCCACGAGGCGATCAGGTGCGATACCATGCTCAACGAGGTAGTTCACAGCCGACTCCGCCCTGCGCTGCGATAGCGTCATGTTGTATTCAACCGTAGCGATACTATCGGTGTGAGAGCTTAATTCAATCTTGATCTCGGGATTGTCTACCAGGAGTTGCACCAGCTTATCAAGCTCTTTGGCAGCCTCCGGTTTGATGTTCCATTTGTCGAGGTCGTAATAAATATTTTCAACCACGAAATATTTGTTCAGGTCGATCTTGTCGAGCACGATCATCGTGTCGAGTGTAATGTTCGTTACGAGGTCCTTCAACGTTGAAGGATCTACCGATTTTCCCTTTGTGGTGTACTGCTGACGTTTGACGAGGTAACCTTCATTCTCTGCTGTCATATCGTAGTCTTCATTCTCGTAGATCCTGAAGAGGAACTTTCCATCATTCCCGGTCACGAAATCCTGAAGCACGTCCTTGTTGGCATCGATAATTGAAACCTTGGTATTCGGAAGAACCTGAAGCTTGCCTTCATTATCAGTTGTGTACGCCACTCCCTGCAGGTAATAGTTCACCACTTTGAGATTCGGATCCTCATTGATAAACGTGTAAATATCGTCATCACCTTTTCCCCCCTCACGGTTTGATGTAAAGAAGCCACGATCGGCACGGAAGAGAAAGATTCCAAAGTCGTCTGCGTTTGAGTTTACAGGCTGCGCTAGATTTTCGATCTGGGTTTTTCCATTCTGGCGCTTTACAACAAACAGGTCGAGGCCGCCATAGCCTGGATGACCGTCAGAAGCAAAGTAAAGCTTAGCGTCATCGGCCACGTATGGAAATAATTCATTGCCGGGAGTATTGATATCCGGGCCAAGATTTCGTACGCGTGAAAATCTTCCCCGTGAATCCATTACGGCCGAATAGAGGTCAAGGCCACCGTAGCCAAGGCGCTCGCGTCCTCTTCCTTTTCGGTTGGAAGAAAAATATAAGGTCTTTCCATCAGGACCGAATGCTGGTGAAGAATCCCACGCTTCCGGGTCATTGATGTTGAGTGGGACGGGATCGGACCATACGCCATTCCTGAATCGACTCAGGTACAGGTCAACATCTAGTCCTCCTTTGCGTTTGCCAGTGTTACCTTTCGCGAAAACCATCGTTTTCCCGTCTGGAGAAAACGTAATACAACCATCGTTGATGTTTTCGGTGTTGATACCTCCGGGAAGTGGTGCCACCGTAGCAATATCAACATTGGCAGCCCTTGAGGCCACTTTATAAATGTCCGTGAATGGAGTGCCTGTAGCTTCATACACTTTTCCATTCCCTCGTGACGAGGTGAAATACAGTTCGTTGTTCAAAAAGACGGGTGAGTATTCGGCCGCGGGCGTGTTGAGAAGTTCCAGGTTTTTGACTTTGTAATAACTCTGGCGTGTGTTCAATTTCTCCAAATAGTCAAGCCCGTTGATTTCGGCCTGTGCGCGATCCTTCATCTTCTCATCTTCAGCGGAAGCCAGCAGTTTTTGCAAGGTTTGTCGCGCTTCGTCATACTTGCGGTTTGACTCCTGTGCCTGAGCGAGGAAAAATTGAACAGAGTCCTTGTCTACGCCCGGACCGCCCGCTTTAGCGTAATACGGCTCTGATTCCTTTATCCGGTTCGACAACCGGTACGACTCGGCAATGAAATAATTTGCCCTCCCATCATTCGGATTCTTGGCAAGTTGCTTTTTGTAGAAATCGATGGTGTTCTGATACTTGCCCAAACGAAATCCTTTGTTCGCTTTTTTTTCTGCGCTGCAAGCTGCGAGAAAAGCAATTATCACTATAAAATAACAATACCTCATAACTGAAACCGGATAGCAATCAATCTATAAAACGTCCTTCAGCGGGCCACTTCTTCGGTAGCGATGTAGCGTTTCAACCACGTGTCTTTAGCGGAAACCAGCCACGCTCGATCAAGCTGACTTTTCGTTCCAGCTAAAATATTAAAAGTTAATGTGTTCTCATTCCATCGACCCTCTTTAAAAGCGGTCTTCAGGTCAGAAATCTTCATTGTCTCAATTTTCTCACCCATCTTGAATGACACCAGGTCTCTGCGAAATAGGTCCTGGTGAATTAAGTTACCAATTTCCCGAATTGCGTGCACGGAATCATCGATCGAACATCCGCTGGCTGGCCGGAAAGTCTCGTCTGCAGCCAATACGATAAAAAGATCTTCTAATACCAGGTAGGATGTTTGAAGCGGCTGTCCATGAGCGCTCCACCCGTTAGTAAAGAACTGAAGTCGGTTATGAATTATTGCGAGCTCCTCAGCGGAAAATTTGCGTTCGCCCTTGAAAATCCAAAGACGTGCGGAGTTGGGCAATTTTTCAAACGGGACAAACATGACGAATAGGTTATTATCAGTGTAAACCCTGGGCTTCTGCGATAAGTTCTGCCAGGTCGCGCACAGTTACTTCAGTTTCCTTGTTCTTGTTCTTCACACCGTCATTGATCATGGTCATGCAAAAAGGGCATGCCACGGCAATTGTGGTCGCACCAGTGCTGAGTGCTTCCTCCGTGCGCTCGATGTTGATATCTTTCTTACCTGGCTCTGGTTCCTTAAACATTTGAGCTCCACCGGCCCCGCAACAAAGGCCAGTGGTTCGGCAGCGTTTCATTTCTACGAGATCCGCATCCAGGGCTTCGAGAACCGCCCGCGGTGCTTCGTAAATTCCATTCGCCCGTCCGAGGTAGCAGGAATCGTGATAGGTAATTTTCCTTCCCTTGAACGAACCGCCCTCTTTCATCTTAATTCGCCCGTCATTGATGAGTTGTTGAAGAAATACCGAGTGGTGTATTACCTCGTAGTGGCCACCCAGATCAGCATATTCGTTCTTGATGGTATTAAAGCAATGCGGGCATGCGGTAACAATTTTTTTTACCCCGTACCCGTTCAGCACCTGGATGTTGTTCATGGCCTGCATTTGAAAGAGGAATTCATTGCCCGCTCTTCGTGCCGGATCGCCCGTGCACGTTTCCTCCGTACCAAGCACAGCAAACTTCACATTGACGGCTTCAAGAATTTTAACAAAGGCGCGCGTCACGCGCTTATATCGGTCATCAAAAGATCCGGCACAACCCACCCAAAATACAACTTCAGGTGTTTCTCCTTTCGCGGTCAGCTCGGCAAGCGTAGGTGCTATCATCAGTTCGGGTAATATTAAGTTGAAAATCTTTACTTGTTCTCCTGAGCCCAGTTGAAGCGGTCAGCGGGCGAAAATTTCCATGGTGCAAAACTCGTCTCAATGTTTTGAAACATGCCATTCCACGAAGCTGGTGCTCCCGATTCTTCCATGGCCACATATCGTCTAAGCTCGAGGATGATCTCCAGGGGGTTAATCATTACGGGGCAGGCCTCCACGCATGCATTGCAGCTCGTGCAGGCGTTGATCTCTTCCTTAGTAATGTAGTCGTTGAGCAGCGTTTTTCCGTCTTCGAAAGGCTGTGCGCCTCTGGCAATGCTTGCACGAACATCTTCCATTCGATCACGGGTGTCCATCATGATCTTTCGCGGGGAAAGCTTTTTACCCGTGAGATGAGCTGGACATTCGGAGGTGCACCTGCCACACTCTGTGCAGGCGTAGGCATTCAGTAAATTCAGCCGTGAGAGGTCGTTAATGTCTTTGGCTCCAAATCTACCAGGCTCTGCGGGAGGGGTTGCGTTGGCATCTGGAAGATTCAGCATAAGTTTAACTTCGTTTGTCACAACGGGCATATTGTTCATATGACCTTTGGCTTCAAGCTTAGCGAAATAGGTGTTGGGAAATGCAATGAATATGTGAAGGTGTTTTGAATAGGTGATATAGATAGAGAACGCCAGGATTCCCACAATATGAAACCACCAGGCGAAACGTTCAATGAACACAAGCGTGTTTTCCGAAAGTCCTTCGAACAATGGGATTAGTGCTGAGCTGAAAAACAGGGCACCTGTATCCGCGTAATGATTGTTGGTCTGCTGCAATAGCTGGTCGGCAGCGTTCATGCTCAGAATGGCAAGCATCAATATTATTTCAGTGAACAGGATTATGTTCGCATCCATGCGAGGCCACCGTGTCATCTCGTAATTCCAAAACCGGTCTACCTTCAGGACATTTCTTCGGATGAGGAAGAACACACACGAGATCAACACCGCTACGGCAAGAAATTCGAAGATGTTCATCAATACAGCGTACAACGAGCCGAGGTAAGGTGCGAAGATTCGGTGCGTCCCTGCCAGGCCATCAACAACGAACTCCAATACTTCCAGGTTAATAACCAGGAAACCAACATAAATAAACAAGTGAAGGATGGCCGGGGTCAAGCGCTTGAACATCTTCTTTTGACCAAACGCGACCAGAAGCATATTCTTCAAACGCTCCTGGGCGCGGTCTGAGGGCAGGGTCTTCTTTCCGAACTGAATGTTTTTTCGAATGATCCCTATGCGTTTTGATATTATAAAAACGGCAGCAGCGAGAACGAGGGCGAAGGCGATCTGTTGTATCATGGGTAGATTATCCGCTGTAATCTTAATAATTCGAATTCATATTTTGCACCAAATATAAATTTATCTACTTTTGTGGCCCTGCTAAAGAGCGGGACACAAGTTTTACCCCGGTGACGTAGCTCAGTTGGTAGAGCAAAGGACTGAAAATCCTTGTGTCGGGGGTTCAATTCCCTCCGTCACCACAAGCAAGCCTTCCCTAATCAGGAGGGCTTTTTTTATGTTCCTTCGGTAAAATTAATTAGCAGACTATCAAGTAGTTACTTAAACTACTCAATATCCGATGTCTCCTTGATAAACTTTTCTGGTTTGTCTTTTGAAGTGCCCGAAGGCACGATGAACTGATAGAACTTGCCGGAGGAGTCGAGCGAGCGCAGCATGAGGTTGCGGAGGTAGCCTTCCACCGGCAGAACCAATAATGCTACCACCACCTGGATCATGAAATCGATGACCGGGCTTGTTTCGGTCGAGATCGTTGAACCAATGGCGGTTTGGATGAACTCTATCAATAAGATTATGGTGAGAAGCGACAGTAACCGGCTCACGATTCGGAACCTCGTGCTCAAACGAAATGAAAGGATTACCAGCGATGCGATAATGGAGAACTCAAGGGCATAGAACCATGATCGTCTCCAATAAGGAGGAAGCACTTCAAATGAAATTGGCTCCAGCTCGCTTACCCTGCCGAAAATGTTCTTAGCCTGGGCTTCAAGTGTGTAGTCCCCGGTAGGGAGAAAGTTAAATGTGATCTGATTGTTGTTGGTTGACCAGTCACTCCAGGCGTCATTCATGCCTTTGAGCCGGTAGCGAAACTCAATTCCTGCCGGATTGATATAGTCTGGCTGCACAATCGTAAACAACACCGAACTGTGCTCCTGATCCATGTTGATATCTTGCTTCTCGATTACTTTTTTGTCCTGGTTGACGATGCTCTTTAAAAACAATGGAAATTCTTTCGTAAAGGGCTCGATCTTATCACCGAAAAACTTATACAGTTCGTTCTCTCCATTTACCAGCCAGAGGTTTGAGGAGTTGCTCATATCCGATGCAACAAAACGGATGTCATGAAAGATATTAAGTAACTGAAAGTTTGGATCAGCTTTATCCTTACTCAGGAAATTCCAACCGTGCTGATTACGGAATACCAATCCACCGTGATGTTCAAAATATTGTGACGGGCTCTCCAGCGAATCAATTTTTTCGAAGGTGCTCTTCTCACGGTCGAGTTTATAAAATCCACTCGTGTTTGTTATTACAACGTCATCGTTAATGACTACCCCAATGGTTTTGTCGGTCGTTGCCTGGTTAAGCTCTATGGCTTGTTTAGGTCGGATCTCGCTGCCCTTCATCTCTGCGCGATAGATGCGGTCTACACCACAGAACCACAGTTCATCCTTTCCGTTTTCAAAGATGTATTGAATCTGATCACTCAAGTTGTTGAACACACTCGAGTTCTCAGGGTACTTCCCTGCGAACCTTAGACTGCGAATTTCATCGCTGTAATTTGAGATCAGCATGAAGTCGCGGCCAGCGGGTGCAAACATATACCGGATGGGTTCTTCAATAATTGGTTTTGAAGTAAGGCCAGACACTTCAAAGAGTCCTCCAAGCCCTGAAGCGAAAAGGCGTCCGTTGATTTCTGCGATATGGGTAATCTTTGAATCGATGCCCTGTACTTTTTTGAAGACATGATGGGCCGCGCGAAGGGTCTTCTGCGTTCGTTTTTCCCTTCGGAATTTGGGTTCGGATGGTTCGTCAGGCGCTGCACTGACATCCGGTGTTTCTTGTTGCTGGGGCTTGGCCTGCGCTTGCGTGGGTTGTGCAGTCTCCTCTTCCCCTTTCTTCTTCTTCTTCAGGAACGAGAACAATCCACCTTTTTTCGAGTCCGCAGGTTTTACGTCAACGCGTGGTTCTTCCTTGACAGGTGTTTCAGAAGTCGCTGGTGTCGCAGCTTTCTTACTTTTACTTTGTGCCGGTGGTGCCTTGATCTCAACGTCTACATAGTACACAAGCTCATCATAAACATCAATCCGGTCCAGGCGAAACAATCCAACTGACGTTCCAACATACGGGCTGTTGGAAGACGAGAAGGTGCAGAGTATATTTCCCTGAAGACCATCGTAATGGCTGAATGAACGCAGCGGCATGAAAGACGCGATGCGTGTAAAGCCGTAGTCATGAGCAACCCAAACGTTTTGGTTGACATCGGTCATCAACTGAAACACCTCGTTGTCGGGCAAGCCTGTGTTGTAGTTCGTGATTTCCTGCGTGAGCCCATTGATGGGATTAACAAAGATTACACCCCCGCGCAGCGTACCAAGCGCGAGCAGCTGACGATTAAACCAGCTTCCTGACACGATTACGCTGGCGTCAATGTAGGCCTGGTCCTGGAGTTTGATTTGGGTGAATTGCAAGTTTTCATCAACTGAGTAGAGGCGGTTGGTGGAGGTGCCAAGCACGTACCCGTTGTCTAATTTGGAAAAGAAAACCACTTCTTCACTGAACCCAAGTTTTGATTGCGCAAGTGTTGACTTATCGATGGCAAATAGTCCACTGGTAGTGTTTACATACGCTATCCCAAAAAGTTCAAAAAGTTTGGAGAATGTATCGCCAGCGTTAGCGGGTTTTATGGTATCAATTTTTCCCGACTTCTCATCAAGCACAAAAACAAGGTCTTCTGTCAGAAAATAGACTTTTTCCCCAACGATCAAAACCTGGAAAACATTGGTAACCTCGGGTGCACTGATTGGAGTTATCTGCTGAAAACCGAGATTATCGCGACCGATCTTGCCAAATCCTTTTGAGCCTGCCCAATAAATCTCGTTTTTACTGTTGATCTTGATGGCATAGATGGCAGACGGTCCGGGAAGCAGATCCCAATCCCTTCCATCAAATTCCATGATACCAGCCTTCGTAGCAAAGTACATTACGCCTTTGTTGTCCTGGGCCATGTCAAAGCAGATGTAGTCAAACCTTTCTTCGCTTGGTGAGAAATGCGAAAGAAAATAATTTCCGGTTTGGCCGAACACAACGGTGACACTACAGACAAAAAAAGCTACAACAATCAATCTCATAGCGGTACAGGAATATCAAATTTAGAAGAATATCTACTCCAAATAACCTCCAGGGTGATATTAATTAGGCAATTCGGCTCCAGTTCATTGTGGACTTGCGCGAGGATTCAATCTGCGTCTTGATAACCTGATTTTCGGAGGCGTCCAGTTCAGGATCCTGGTTAAGAATTTCCACAGCCGCCTCCCTGGCCTTCTGAAGAATATGGTTGTCTTTGCCGAGGTCTGCAATGAGTAAATCAAGAACACCGCTTTGTTGAGTGCCCATCAGGTCTCCAGGTCCACGCAGTTGAAGATCGGTTTCAGCAATCTCGAAACCATTATTTGTTTTCACCATGGTCTCAATTCTCACTTTCGAATCTGTGCTCAATTTGTAATTGGTCATAAGAATACAGAAAGACTGTTCAGCACCGCGGCCCACGCGGCCCCTTAGCTGATGTAATTGAGAGAGACCAAACCGCTCCGCGTTCTCGATTACCATCACGGACGCGTTGGGAACATCTACTCCAACTTCTATGACGGTGGTGGCCACCATGATTTTAGTTTCACCTTTTATGAAGCGCTGCATTTCAAAATCTTTGGCTTCAGATTTCATTTTCCCGTGGACGATACTAATTGCCAGGTCGGGGAATGCACGGCAGACACTTTCATAGCCATCCATCAGGTGTTTCAGGTCAAGCTTCTCCGACTCCTCGATGAGCGGATAAACCATGTACACTTGCCTGCCAGACGCAATTTGATCACGAAGAAATTGGTTCACCTGCAGTCGATGCGAGTCAAAGCGGTGAATGGTTTTGATTGGTTTTCTTCCCGCTGGGAGTTCGTCAATCACCGAAACATCGAGATCTCCATACAACGTCATGGCTAGCGTTCGAGGGATGGGAGTGGCCGTCATAACCAGCACGTGCGGGACATATGAGTCGTTTTTTTGCCAAAGCTTCGAACGCTGAGCCACCCCGAAGCGATGTTGCTCATCAATAATTGCGAGACCCAAGTTTCTAAATTGCACTTCTTCCTCCAGCAAGGCGTGGGTGCCAATCAGGATGTGGAGGGTTCCGTCAAGAAGATTTGAATGAATGCGCTTCCGATCGGACTTTTTTGTCGAGCCTGTCAGAAGTTCGATCGAAAGATTCATGGCATCAGCATATCGTTTTAGATTTTTAAAATGCTGTTGTGCCAGGATTTCCGTGGGTGCCATCAATGCAGCCTGCGCATTACTTCCCAGTGCAATGAGCATGCAGATAAATCCGACAATCGTCTTCCCGCTGCCGACATCACCTTGAAGAAGTCTGTTCATTTGCTTGCCAGACTTGAGGTCGCTATATATTTCTTTAATAACTTTTTTCTGGGCGTTCGTTAAAGGAAACGGTAAGTGCTTATTGTAAAAAGTGGTCAGCAGTGACGCATCGTTGAAGATCAGGCCCTTCAACTTTTCCTTTCTGACAATTTTCATTTTCAGAAGACGAAGTTGAATGTAGAAAAGCTCCTCAAATTTCAACCTTTCTTGCGCTGCACTAAGCGCCTGCTGGTGCGGTGGGTAATGAATATTGAGCAACGCATCTTTTTTTGAAATGAATTGATAACGCTTTATCAAGGAAGCCGGCAAGGTCTCGCGAATTTTATCCTTGGCCAGGACAAGAAGCTCCTGCATTAGCTTCGACAGCATCTTACTATCAACCTTTCGCGTTCGCAATACCTCCGTTAATGGATATACCGGGTGGAGCGAGCGAGGTCGTTCGTTTCCTTGCGTGACGGGCTCGAGTTCCGGGTGAGCAATATTAAACCTACTCCCAAATCTCGTAGGTTTCCCGAAAACAACGTATTCAACTCCAGATTTGATTTTTTCGGCAGCCCAGTTTATTCCCTGGAACCAAACAAGTTCCACCTGTCCTGTACCATCAGAGAAGATGGATACTAAACGTTTCTTGTGACCCGTACCAATTAATTCTTTACTGAGAATACGGCCCTTCAACTGAACGAACGGAAGTTCTTCTTCGAGTTCTGCAACGGAGTAAAATTTTGTGCGGTCTTCATAGCGAAAGGGATAGTGCTGAATGAGATCGCCAAATGTGAATATTTTCAATTCCTTGCTTAACAGCACAGCGCGTTGAGGACCTACCCCTTTTAAGAATTCTATTGGTGTCTCAAAAAATCCGCGCATACAGGCAGCCACAATATCAAAATTTGTTAACACAACCGATAGTGCACGAATGATTTTGTTATGTATTTTTGCGTCCCCCGCTGGTTACTGTTGGCAGTGATCTATTATTAAGTGTAGTTGTATGAAGGTTGAAAGAAAAATATATAAGGGAATTGAATACGTTTTAGTTGCTGAATTGCCCCAAATGCAACGTGAGCAACTGCTGCAGACCCTCTCTCCGGATCATTTCATCAAGATCCTGATCGAAGGCGCTGTCGTATCTCAGTGCCTGCAATACAAAGACTACTCATTGTGGTTTGACAACGTATACGCTGCTAAACTTCAGCCCGTCAAAGAAAAAGTTACAGATGTTGTGACAGTGCCAGCCGCGCGGCTTGCATTAAACAAAGCCTAGTCCCAGATTCCTTCGGGAACGATTTCGAGTACATTTCCTTCAGGATCGTTGAAATAAAATGATTCCTGGCCGTTCTTCCAGACGAGCGTGTCGATTATGACAATCCCCCTTCCTTGCACTTCCTCCTTGTGGCTATCGTACAATTCTGGCTTTACTTCGAAAGCAAAATGCTGACGACCGTTAGCAAAGTGCGCAGGTGGCGATTTTTTTGTGCGCGAGTCGTCTGGGTTGAAAATCAGCAGCACCGAGTTCCCTGCCCGTAGAAAGAGATGCTTACCCGGTAGGTAGTTTATAACACCCAACCCAAGCACGCCTTCATAAAAAGCTTTTGCCTTCTCCAGATCGCGGCAATAAATGCAGGTTTCTTTGATCTGTGAAATGTTCATGCACACAATCCCTTTCGGAGCGTTAAATAGTGATCAATTATACTCTTTACAACGTCCGGAGCTGCTTCCACCTTCTTTAGCGCTGCAGCTACCTGCCCGATCTCTAACTCGCCTTCTTCCAGATCGCCTTCGAAAATTCCTTTCTTTGCGCGCCTGCTGCCCAGCAATTCATTTAACTCTTGTACTGACGCGCCTCGTGCTTCCGCATCCTGCACCCGTTTAAAAAATGTATTCTTAATCAGTCGAACTGGCGTAAGCTGTTTTAGAGTAAGCATAGTCTCTCCTTCGGAGGTGTTGACGACCCGGTTTTTGAAATTTTCGTGCGCAGAAGATTCCAATGTTGCCGCAAAACGGCTCCCCACCTGGATACCGTCAGCACCCAGCGCCTCGGCAGCCAGCATGCCTCGTCCGTCAAAAATACCTCCGGCTGCTATTAGTGGAATTTGTACCGTGTCGCGCACCATTGGTATCAACACCATGGTTGTGGTTTCCTCCCTACCGTTATGGCCTCCTGCTTCGAAACCTTCCGCTACGATCGCATCAACTCCGGCTTGTTCCGCTTTTTTGGCGAACTTCACGCTCGACACAACATGAACGACCGTGATTCCCTTCTCTTTGAGCTTGCCAGTCCACGTTGACGGGTTGCCGGCAGACGTAAAAACGATTTTTACGTTTTCTTCCAGGATGATTTGAATCAACTTATCGATGTCAGGGTAAAGTAACGGGATGTTGACGCCAAATGGTTTGGAGGTGGCGGCTTTGCACTTCACTATATGTTCCCTTAAAACTTCAGGATACATAGAACCAGCTCCGAGCAGACCGAGGCCACCTGCATTACTTACGGAGGAGGCAAGTCGCCATCCGCTGCACCAAACCATGCCCGCCTGTACGAGGGGGAAGTTGATAGAGAAAAGTCGGTTAACGCGATTGGTTTGAAAGAAATTCATGCAGCAATTCTTAGTAAGAAACAAGCGCAAAATGCTTAAAACGCGATCAATTTTTAAGTTTAACCATATATTAAAATAAGTTGTCCACAAAGAATCGATTGACAAAAACGAGCGTAACTGACTGGTTTACTTTAGTTTAAGCGGGTGCTTCATAGGGCTGTGGATAACTCACTGATTTTGTTGATATCTTTTTAGCGCCAAATGGTGTAAAATATAAGTAGTTGAATTATAATTCATTATTGCCGTCCGACAGAACGCAACTTTGGTTTCAAATTTGAAGTTTAAGACTACATGCTTCTCCGTCTTTTACCTTTGATTTTTATCGCAGCTTCAACGTTCGCTCAAACACCAGCGACAATAAAGCTTGGCGATCTGCAAAAACTCATCAATAAAAAATCCGATCATGTGCAGGTTATTAATTTTTGGGCAACATGGTGCGGGCCCTGCATCAAAGAACTACCCTATTTCGAAAAAGTAACAGCTGAAAACCGGCCAGACGTCAAAATTACGCTGGTGTCAATGGATCTGGATTTAAATCCGGATGCGGAAAAAGTTTACAAGTTCGTTGCTCGGAAGAATTTAAAATCAGAAGTCCTGTTGTTGGACGAAAAAGATCCGAATTCCTGGATCAACAAGATTGACAAAGAATGGAACGGATCTCTGCCTGCAACGTTAATAATTAACCAGAAGACCGGTCAAAGAAAATTTGTTGGAAAAGAGCTGCATGAAGGTGAGCTTGAGAAGCTGATATCAGAAGTCAAAAGTAAATAACCCAAGTTACGTTATGAGAGTTGTTAAGAGCACAATTGCGCTGGCATTGTTATTCCTGATCACAGCTGCGGCTGGTGAATTGAACTATGGTGTTGGCGACACCGTTGCGGATTTCAAGTTGAAAAACGTAGATGGCAAAATGGTTTCTCTCGCGGACTATAAAACCTCCAAAGGTGTAATCGTAATTTTCGACTGCAATACGTGCCCTTATTCGCGGGCATACAATGAAAGAATCATTCAGCTGAACAAGAAGTATTCATCGGTGGGATTTCCGGTCATCACCATCAATGCCAATGACCCGGAACAATCCGATGGAGATTCCTTTGAAGAAATGGTTGACCTTGCGAAGCGTAAGAAGTATGATTTTCCTTACCTGGTTGACGACACACAGGTGGTGGCCAAGTCGTTCGGAGCAACCAACACTCCGCACGTCTTCGTTTTGAAGAATGACAACAACACGTTTAAGGTTGCCTACATCGGTGCAATCGATGATAGTCCTCGTGACGCTTCTAATGCCTCAAAGAAGTATGTCGAAAATGCCGTTGATGCGCTGTTGGCAAACAAGCCGGTTCCCTCTGCGAAAACAAAGGCAATTGGCTGCGGTATTAAATGGAAGGATTAGTTCTTGTACGTTATTGGTTCGAGACTAACTTCAACCCGAGAATAGAACCAATAAGTAAAAAGATGAAAAACAGTCGCCAGAAATCGGAAGGCTCTTTAAACAATACCATCCCGATAATAACAGTTCCCACGGCCCCGATACCGGTCCACACCGCGTAGGCCGTACCAATGGGAATGGTTTGAATTGCTTTGTTTAGAAACACAAAACTGAGTGTGATTGAGATAAAGAATACGACAGCCCAGATTCGGTTTGAAAAGTTTTCTGACAGTTTCAGGCTGGTGGTGAATCCTACTTCAAACAACCCAGCAATAACTAAATATATCCACGCCATAATTCGACAAAGGTAATCGGTTCATCCTGCCTTGCTACTGTTTTTTAGAGACGAATTCATTAGTTTGTAGCAAATAAGAAAACATGAATCGTTCCACCCTGCTCCAGGCCGTTTTATGCGTGTTGGCAGCCTGTCAGATTCCTAAAGAATCCCGTCCCCCCAAGAAGTTCACTGAAGCTGTGGCGCCCCTGTACGACACCGCGCTGCAGCCGTTTTACCATGGTGTTGCCTCTGGCGATCCTTTGAGAGATCGCGTTATCATCTGGACCCGCGTAACACCGGTTGACTCCGTGGAATTCATTCCCGTCAAATGGGAAATTTCGGAAGACGAAACGTTTGCTGTTATTGTGCAGTCAGATACAACGTCAACTTCACCGAGCAGGGATTATACCGTAAAAGTCGATGCAGATGGTTTGTCACCCGGAAAAATTTATTTCTATCGATTTCATGCGCTCGGACAAACTTCTATGGTGGGTCGTACAAAGACACTTCCTGAAAAATCACCAGACAGCCTGAGGTTTGCCGTAGTCAGCTGTGCCAATTGGGAGTTTGGATACTTCAATGCATATGCTCGGATTGCCGATCGCGAGGTTGACGCAGTGATTCACCTTGGCGACTACATCTATGAGTATGCTACCGGAAAATACGGAAATAAGAATTCAGATCGTAAGAATCTTCCCGCTCATGAAATTGTGACACTATCCGACTACCGCATAAGATACTCGCAGTATCATCTTGACGAAGGATTAAGGAAAGTGCGCCAGCAACATCCGTTAATTACCGTATGGGACGATCATGAAGTTGCCAATGACGTCTACACGCTAGGGGCGGAAAATCACCAGCCCGAAGAAGGGGATTTTATGACGCGAAGAGATGCAGCAAAAAAAGCGTATTACGAATGGCTGCCGATCAGGGAAAACGAAAGGATTTACCGCGCTTTTCAGTACGGTGATCTGGCCGACCTCGTCATGCTCGATGAACGGCTGGAAGGACGTGTGAAGCCCCTGGACAGCATTAACGATCCGGCTTATAAAGGCGAGTATCGAACCATGCTGGGCAGAGACCAACTTGAATGGTTTCAAGATGAATTAAAAGATGGAAAACGTTGGAAGATCATCGGCAACCAGGTTATGTTTACTCCCATTGATCAAAGTGCTGGCAATGCCAAGCAGGGTGTGAACCTCGACAGCTGGGGCGGTTACCCTCTTGAACGAAACAAGATTTCAGAATTTATTCAAACAAATTCAATCAAGGACGTCATATTTCTGGCGGGAGACACGCATGCCTCCTGGGCACTTGAAGTGATCAACGATCCAATAACGTCTGCTCGAAAGTCAAAAGCTCCGTTTGCCATCGAACTTGGCACCACCAGCGTCTCTTCGGGGAATGCAAACGAGTATGCAGGGGATGCAGAAGTAATTGAGCGGGAAAAAACTTTTGTTGCACGGAATCCGCACCTGAAGTACACGAACCAGCGTGATCATGGATATTTGCTGCTGACGCTGACAGCAAACAGCCTAATTGCCGAATGGTACTTTGTTGACGAGCTCTTGCGGAAAAGTGCGAATGAACGCCTCGGAAAAAATTTCACGATCAAGCGTGGTATCCCGGCACTGCAGTGAAAATCTTTGGTACAAGAATTTAATTTCTCTGGGTTTACGTCTATTTTTGAAGTTACTTGAATTTGCATGGGACTGATTAATTCGATTTTGACATGGGTGATGAAGAAACGCATTCATCAGATCGAGTTATTCATGAAATACCCGCATGACGTTCAGGAAGAACTTTTCAAACGGCTGCTCGCAAACGGAGAAACCACCCAGTTTGGCAACCAGTTTGGATTCTCCGATATCCGCAATTACGACCAGTATCGGGAACGGATCCCAATCTTCACTTACGAAAAGATGTTCCCTTACATCCAGCGAACCATGCGTGGTGAGCAGAATGTACTATGGCCGTCTGAAATAAAATGGTTCTCGAAGTCATCGGGCACAACCAACCAGCGCAGCAAATTCATTCCTGTTTCCGAAGAGGCTCTGGAAGAATGCCATTTCAAAGGAGGCAAAGACTTGATCTCCATTTATGTCAACAACTATCCAGATTCCAAACTCTTTGACGGAAAAGGATTGGCTGTGGGCGGAAGCCATCAGATAAACGAGTATGATTCTTCAGATTCGTCCTTCTATGGTGACGTATCTGCGGTAATCATGCAAAATTTACCTCCATGGGCACAATTCATTCGTACACCAAGCCTGGAAACGGCATTGTTGGGAAACTGGGAGGAGAAAATTGAGAAGATGGCCCTTGAAACTTCAGAAGTAAACGTAACTAACATTGCAGGCGTTCCGACATGGACAGTATTGCTGATTCAGCGCATTGTCGAGTTGAAAAAGAAAAAGCACATCCTTGAAGTTTGGCCCAACCTGGAAGCTTTTTTTCATGGTGCCGTTGCGTTCAAGCCTTACAGGAACTTGTTTGAGTCACTCATCCCAAAAAGCGATATGCACTATTGGGAAACATACAACGCGAGTGAAGGTTTTTTCGGGATCCAGGACCAAAAGAATTCTGAGGAGATGCTGCTGATGCTCGACTATGGAATTTTCTATGAATTCGTTCCGGCTGATGAGATCGATCACGAAAATCCCAAAGCAATCGGATTATCTGAGGTGGAGCTGGGAAAGAATTACGCGATGATTATTTCGACCAATGCAGGGCTTTGGCGTTATAACATTGGCGACACAATAAAATTCACATCCCTCAATCCGTTTCGGATCAAGATCTCTGGCCGTACCAAGCATTTCATTAATGCGTTTGGAGAAGAAGTGATCATTGAAAATGCGGAGGCCGCAATCACAAAAGCATGCGAAGCCACAAACGCGATTATCGACAATTTCACTGCTGCCCCCGTATATCTCGAGAAAGGAAAACGCGGTGGGCACGAATGGGTGATCGAGTTTAAGAAAAGTCCCGGCAGCCTGATGGAGTTTGCCAAAGTACTGGATTCCACCTTACGTCAGGTTAACTCAGACTATGATGCGAAACGCAAACACGATCTTGCCTTGATTGGGCCGAAAGTTCATAGCGTAAAGCAAGGCACTTTTTACGAGTGGATGAAAAGGCGCGGAAAACTTGGCGGACAAAATAAGGTGCCCAGGCTCTCTAACTCTCGGGAGTATGTGGATGAGATCCTGGCCATGCTCGCTGAGCGAAAATAAAGTTTTGCGCTTGGGGTGCGCTACAAAAGCAAGGGATTATTTCTTCTTCACAATCGAATAATCAGTTTCAATTTTCACGGTCATAGGAATCTCCATATCCTGGGGAATCATTCCGCCAGCGAGTAACGTCATCGTGCCCTTTAGATCGGAGACAATCTTGACATCCTTGGGCCAACCAGTTTTTACATCTACATTGGCGTGCATTGTTTGTGTGCCGTTGAGGTCTGACTTCGATTTCATTCCGTTCACAAGATTGTTCACCTTGTCTTTATCGATCGTCTTCAGGTCTCCTTTGCATGATACGACCGCAACACCCCCATCGGCACTTTTCAAATTCCACGTATTCTCGATTGTCATCGGGAAGTTTACAGCCTGCACGGATGAGGTGTTCCACGAATCACCTGCCTTCACCGGGTTTTCCGGATAGCTGACCAAACCATTTTCGAGCAACGTCTTAATCGATTTCTCATTGATAGTTTGTTTTAATGTCTTTTGCGCCTTGCTAACCACATCAGCATCCAGGTCAAGCGATGCCAGGCCTGAATAAAGATTTTCAACGCCTTCCACGGCTTCTACCTTGCCAGTCTTCGTCAACAAAAAGAAAAATGTTTTGCCCGTCAGCGCTTTCATAATTTTGTTTCCATCTTCTTCCTCCGGTCCATCGCTGTCCATGCTCATGCTCATAATGAAACTGTGGGTCAGCATTTTCAGCTTCGTGTACTGCGTTTCGATTCGCGCTGTACCCTTTTCGTCTACGCTCTTAATTTTCAGCAGCATTGTTCCGCCAAGTGTGCCATCCATTTTCATCTCTCCCATCCCCGGCAAAACCTGCACGGCATTTTGCTTCGAGCGTTGAACATATTCGTACTCCTCGCCCGGTTTGAATTTATATTGGAGGCTGACGTTGCCGGAGGGCACACCGAAGCCAGCACATACCGCAACGATCAAAAACATAACCACACTCTTCATAGACTAGTCTCGTTTTATACTTTTTAACCACGAACCAATACTCCACCGGGTGCTCTCCTGCACAACGGTTCCGCTCTCTGCGGCACGGTTTACTTTTTCAACCGTGTAAAACGCACTCGGCAATATTTCCTTTAAGGTCATCAGCAGGTCTTCAAGGTTCTCCCGCTGCAATACGGTGAACACCAGGTTCTCATGTCCGTCCGGGCCGATGGCATTCACGTGCGTGTACCGGTTTCGTTTCTCATTGAGGTATTTTAGCAACGATGCGATATCCCTGCGTGTAATGATCCTCACGATCACTTTTCCGTAGGCAATCCTTTCTTCAATGATCATGCCGACAAAGATGCCGGACGCAAAGCCTGCGGGGTACGCTACGTAACACAACCAGTTGTCCATATGCTCAAAGATCTGGCGGATGGCCATCAGCCAGATGAGAGACTCAAAAAATCCGAGTACGGTAGCCGTCCAGCGCCTTCCGCCAAGAACATAAATTATTCTGATGGTATTGATCGAAACATCGCTTATGCGGGCACAGAAAATCAGCAGTGGCAAAAGGATAAAGGTGAAGACATCGGGATTAAGGCCGAGTGTGTCCGTGAAAAAGTGTTCCATGGTGCTTTTGCTTTTATTAAAAAATCACGCCTGTGAGGCTAACCAAAAAGGTCTTCAAATACTTCCGTAAGCTTGCCAAAAGATTTGACTTGTATTTTAGTATTTCGTTGGTCCAGTGCTTTTTGGTTGAATTTTGAGATATAAATCTCCTTGAACCCAAGTTTTTCTGCTTCCGAAATGCGCTGTTCGATTCGGTTCACTGCGCGGAGCTCACCACCGAGGCCGACTTCAGCGGCAAAACACGCTTTATCTGACACTGAGATTTCTTCCATAGAGGAAATAATTGAAATGCAGATAGCCAGATCAATGGCTGGATCTTCGACCTTGATCCCTCCGGCCATGTTTAGAAATACATCTTGCTGGCCCATTCGAAAGCCGCACCTTTTCTCCAGCACTGCCAGCAACATATTTAGACGTTTCTGATCGAATCCCGTGGGTGTCCGTTGTGGCGTTCCATATGAAGCCGGGCTAACGAGCGACTGAATTTCAATCAGCAGGGGCCGATTGCCTTCAATGGTTGCCCCTATTGTGACGCCACTCACCGTGCCGTCTTTCTGCGAGATCAAAATCTCTGATGGGTTTGAAACTTCGCGCAGACCATTTCCCAGCATCTCGTAAATACCAATTTCAGAAGTGCTCCCGAAACGATTCTTCGTTGTTCGCAGAATTCGGTAAGCGAGGTGCCGGTCGCCCTCAAACTGCAACACGGTATCGACCATGTGTTCGAGTACTTTTGGCCCTGCCAACATGCCATCCTTGGTGATATGACCGATGAGGAATACAGGAGTGCTTGTTTCCTTTGCAAACTTCATTAATTCTCCGCTGCACTGGCGAACCTGGCCTATACTTCCCGCAGATGATTCCATCTGTTCCGAGTAAAGGGTTTGGATCGAGTCGACAATGACCACGTGAGGTTCGAGCAATTCAATGCTTTTAAAGATGTTTTTCGTGTTCGTTTCGGTAAGGATATAAAAGTTCTCCGAATCGTCATTCATTCGCTCTGCACGCATTTTAATCTGCTGCTCGCTCTCTTCGCCCGACACATAGAGCACCCGTTGGTTTTTTAACCGTAATCCCGCCTGCAGCATCAGGGTGGACTTCCCGATCCCTGGCTCGCCTCCAATGAGAATCAGCGAGCCCGGCACCACACCTCCTCCCAGCACGCGATTGAGCTCGTTATCACCCGAATTCCATCGAATATCGCGAGCTGTCTCAATTTCATTAAGCGTTCGAGGTTTCGCCTGCCGTTGTTTCGTTGATTCCTGGCGCCATTCGTTTTTTGTCGGCTCCTGTTTTGATACCACCTCTTCCGCGAACGAATTCCATGAGTTACAGGAAGGACATTTGCCCAACCACTTCGCTGATTCGTAACCGCAACTTTGGCAATAAAATACTGTTTTCGATTTCGCCACTGAGTAAAGTATTTAAGAATTGGGCACGGGTGCTATTTTGTACACATCGCGCACAAAAATGAGCAAGATTTTTTGTTAATTGAAGCGAAAACCTAATCTACCTCTCTATCATGACAAAACTTGTCACAACCGCTCTCGCGCTCCTCTTCTCATTTTCTGTTTTCGCCCAAAAACCTGCGATAAAGTTTGGAGAAGTGCCGATGGAGGCGTTGACGATGAAAAATTATCCTGGGGATTCAAGCGCAAACGCGGTTATTCTGGGAGACTATGGATCATCCACGATTGATTATTCGGAAAGCATGGGGTTCATGCTCAAGTTTGAGCGAACCACGCGCATCAAAATCCTGAAAAAAGAAGGTTTCGAATGGGCCGACTACGAAATACCGTTATACCGCGATGGTGGCACTGACGAAAAGATCGTAGTGTTGAAAGCTCAAACCACAAATCTTGAGGAAGGCAAAGTGGTTGAGATCAAAGTGAAAAATGAATCGATCTTTAAAAGTGACGAGAACGAGAACCTCCGAATTGTGAAAGTAACATTTCCTAATGTGAAGCAGGGATCGGTGCTCGACATCACGTATAAAATCAGTTCTGAGTTCTTCACGAACCTCCAGGACTGGCAGTTTCAACACACCATACCAACCGTAGTGAGCGAATACCGGGCAAACATTCCCGAATGGTTTCATTACGAGAAGTACACGCAGGGCTATGTGATGCTGGCGGCAAATGATCATAAGCTGGAACACACGTCTGTACACTTATCGGGTTCATCTACCCCCCTTCAATTCCGCGAAGACCGCTACCGATGGGCTGCTGAAAACGTGCCCGCCTTCAAAGCTGAGCCATACCTAACCACCGAGAAGGACTATATTTCAAAAATCAACTTTGAGCTTGCGTCAGTTACATTCCCCAACTCCGCTCCAAAGATTTACCTCGGCAGCTGGGCCGACATCAATAAATTTTATCTCGAGCATGAGTATTTCTATCGTGAAATTACCGGAAACAACTTTCTGAAGAAACTTGCGGAAGAAGTTACCGCAGGACTCTCGACCGACCAGGAAAAGATTGCCGCACTAAACAGTTATGTGAAGAACAATTTTAGCTGGAATGGTTCATTTCGGAAGTTCCCGAGCAACTCGCTTAAGAAAATTGTTGACGAGAAAAAGGGAACGTCTGCTGATCTCAACTTGCTGCTGGCGTCATTGATGCAGAAAGCCGGCTTTGACGTAAGCCCTGTGCTCATCAGCACAAGGGACCACGGTTTCATTCGCGAGGCAATCGCCATTGCATCACAATTCAACTCCGTCATCTGCCACGTCAAGATTGGTGAAAAGTACCTGTTGCTTGACGCAACCGATCCCCTGCTACCAACAGGAGTATTACCGCAACGTTGCCTGAATGGACGCGGCTTTGCGATTGGGGCATCAGGACCAACATGGGTTGAACTCACCTCGCCTGTGAAATCAAAAACATATGCCAATGCAGATTTCCTTATTGATGCCAACGGTGCCATAAGCGGAAAACTCACAGTTGATCGATCTGGTTACTCTGCGCAGGCTATGCGCTCTCAATATCTTAGCAAAGGCGAAGAAGAATATGTGAAAAGTTTTTCTACCGGAAAATCCTGGCAGATCAGTAAGAGCGAGATTAAGAATCTAAAGGAAATCAACGAGCCATTTAAGGAACGTTACGACCTGAGTCACGATACCCATGCTGATGTTTCCGGAGACATTATCTATCTCAATCCGTTTTTGATCATGCGCGAAGAATCAAATCCGTTCAGGCTCGAAACGCGGGAATATCCGGTTAGTTTTGGAAGTATGGTGGAGCGATTTTACGTTGGGAAGTTCACGTTGCCGGACGGATACGCGATCGATGAAGCCCCTCAAAACCGAATAATTGCGCTCCCGGGCAACGCAGCAAAGTTTTCATTCAACGTAGCCGCGTTTGGAAATCAAATCACCATCACCAGCGTGCTGCAAATCAACCGCGACATTTTCCTGCAAGACGAGTATCCGAACCTACGTGAGTTTTATAACCAGGTTGTGGCGAAACAGGCCGAACAAATTGTAATTAAAAAGAAACAATAATGATGCGCTTCTTTCTTCTGTGTAGTCTGCTCTCGTGTCGCTTAGCATTTGGGGGCGATCCCAAGTATCCGGTAAGTGCAATTCCTGAGGAGCTCAAATCGAATGCGAACGCTGTTTTCCGAGAGAATACTTCAGTGTTTACTATTCTGGCGCGCGACAAAGCAACACATTACGTCCATCAGGTTATTACTATCTTCAACGCCAAAGCTAAACAGTACGCTTCCGAGGCTGTCGACTATGACAAATTTAGAAAAGTAAGATCGATTACGGCTGCAGTTTATGACGCCTCAGGAAAGCAGGTCAAACGATTGAAGGATAAGGAGATCGAAGATGTCAGCGCGGGAGGGGGCGACCTATTCAGTGATGATCGCTTCAAATATTTTGATCTCGCACAGGGTACCTACCCTTACACTGTAGAAATTGAATATGAAGTTGACTATAAGTTCTTGTATTATATCCCATCATATACAGTTCTTGCCGATGAAAATGTTTCCTGTGAAAAAGGATCATTCACGTTAAGGTACCCGTCCGCCCTAAGACCGCGTTTCAAGCTTTTTCAAATCGACCAGCAGGGCACAGAGCAGCCAACAAGTGATGGCTTGTTATCAAGATCCTGGAATTTTGAAAAAGTGTTGCCCGTTAAAATTGAAGCGTACGGACCTTCATTTTGGTCGATCGTGCCGGTGATTCGTGCCGCGCCCAGTGATTTTGAATATGAAAATTATGTTGGAGTAATGAACACCTGGGATGAGTACGGAAAGTGGATTGCTTCTTTAATTAAGGGAAGAAACATTCTGCCCCAGGCGACTAAAGACAAAGCACTTCAATTGACAAAGGATGCTTCGACAAAAGAAGAAAAAATAAGGATCCTATATGAGTACCTGCAGGGGAGAACGCGTTACGTAAGTATTCAGCTTGGTATTGGCGGGTACCAACCCTTTGAAGCCTCTGTGGTCGATCAAAACGGCTATGGCGATTGCAAAGCGCTGTCCAATTATATGACTGCGCTGCTCGATGCTGTCTCCATTCCGAGTCATTATGCATTGATCAATGCCGGTTTCAGAGCTCGCTTGTTAGATGAAGACTTTCCAAGTAATCAATTCAATCATGCGATTGTGGCCGTCCCACTGGAAAAGGACACCGTTTGGCTGGAATGCACAAGTCAGACAGACCCGTTTGGGTACCAGGGGTTTCACACTGGTGACCGCAAAGCGCTTTTGATAACAGACAATGGGGCAAAAATTGTAAAAACAAAACACTATACGGCTGAGGAAAATGTGCTCAGCCGCACAGCAGATGTATTTCTCGAAGCAACAGGTGATGGGCACGCGAAAATTCGAACGACTTATTCAGGTTTGCAATATGAAATGAGAGGCGTGAGTAACGTATTGAACGCGCAAGCCGATGAACAGAAGAAATGGATACTTGAAAGTATTCGCATACCAACGTTCGACCTGACGAAATCGAATTTCAAGCATTTCAAGACACGAATCCCTTCTGCCATTGTTGAACTCGAACTTGGACTTCGAAGGTACTGTACTGTAAGCGGGAAGAGAATGTTCCTTATCCCAAACTTGATGAACCGCTCAACGCATATCCCGGAAGCGATGGAAAACAGAAAAACGAATATTGTGAGTCATTTGACATTTACTGACATCGACACGGTTCAATACCATGTGCCGGAAGATCTGTATCCGGAAGTGCTACCAGGTGCGGTGAGCATTAAATCACAATTTGGCGAGTATGAATGCTCGTTTAAAATGGACCAGGGGTCAGTGGTGTACATTCGCAAACTGAAAATCTTCAAAGGCAACTTTCCGCCAACAGCATACAGTGACTACGTGGAGTTCTTCAAGAAGGTCAATCGGGCAGACAACACGAAGATCGTCTTTCTCGGTAAGACATGATTATTTGATTGGTGCGTTAGCCTCTTTCGCCATCACATTGTAAACCATTCTATCAGCGAATCCCGGGAGCCACTTGTTGAGAAGCACGGCAAGCTTACCTTGAGAGGTTAGAATGAGCGTGCGTTTTCGCTGCAGGGTTGCATTGTAGATGTGCATAGCGCATTCTTCGGCTGTCATCATTTTTTCTTCATCGCGCGGGGACTCGGCCTGTGCTTGGCCGTCTTTCGTGAGCGCGCGCTTCCTGATGTTGCTCGCAGTGAACCCGGGACACGCAGTCAACACGTGTACACCGGTTTTCAAAAGTTCAGTTCGGAGTACTTCCAGGAAACCGTTGAGTGCGAATTTTGAAGCTGAATAGCCAGTTCTGCCGGGAAGACCCCTGAAGCCTGCTATCGAAGAGATCCCAACGATCGAACCACTATTCTTTTTAATCTCGGGAAGGCAGTATTTGGTGGCGTAGAGAACTCCATAAAAATTAATGTCCATCACCTTCTTCACCACCTCAATATCAACCTCCTCAAACAGCGCGCGCATCGAAATGCCCGCGTTATTGATCAGAATATCGATGGTGCCAAAAGATTCAATTGCAAATTCGGCCATCCGTTTGTTGTCGTCTTCCTTGCTAACGTCAGCTTGAAATCCAAGAATGGAAACTCCTTTGGCGCGAAGCTCATCCACGGCCTTATCAAGCTCCTGCGCATTGCGGCCTGTGATCACTATTTTTGAACCTTTCAAACCAAACTCGTTTGCTAATGCTTTGCCAATACCAGATGATCCCCCGGTGATGATGACGACTTTATCTTTCATTCGTCAAAAATAAGAATAGTTCACTAACTTGCTGCGCGTACTGTGTGTTGCCATGGTTTTCCTCCGCCTGCTGTCGTATTTGCCATTCCCGGTTCTTTACCTCATCTCAGATTTTCTGTTTTTTGTTAGCTATCGCGTGGTCAGATACCGGAAGAAAGTAATCCGCAGAAACCTTAAAAATTCGTTTCCTGACAAATCTGAAAAGGAACTCAGGCAAATTGAAAAGAATTTCTACCGTCACCTTTGCGACTATGGCGTTGAAACCCTGAAGCTGCTCACCATCAGCAAAGCGGAACTAACGAAACGGATGCAGTTCGCAAACACCGAATTACTCGCCAAATTCAAGGCCAACAATCAGTCCATATTTTTTCTCGCCTCACATCAGTTTAACTGGGAATGGATGTTGGTCAGTGCCTCGCTGGTGTTTCCGTTCGACATCGAATTCGTTTACCAGCCAGTAAAAAATAAATTCTTCGACCGCTTTTCACTTGCTACAAGATCGCGTTTTGGCGCCTTGGGAATTCGCAGAAAGGATGTTGCGAGGGAAATTATCAAGCGCAGAAACAAGCTGAAAGGACTCGCGAGTGTCGCGGACCAATATCCAGGCTATGACTCCGATAAAAAATATGCAACCCGCTTTCTAAATCAGGACACTGTCTTCTTCTACGGAACCAACCAACTTGCACAGCTCACCCAGTTTCCAACACTTTATTACAAGGTCGAGAAGGTCAGGAGAGGATACTATTTGTCTACACCGGTAATAATTGGTGAACCACCCTATGACAAGACGAGCGATGCGGTGATTGAAGGCTACGTGCGTGAACTTGAGAAGTCAATACAGCAAAATCCCGCCAATTACCTGTGGTCGCATAATCGCTGGAAAAAAAGACATTTAAGGGCTGAGACCTGACAATAAGCCGGGATTATGCGAGCATCTGTACGATGTCTTCTTTCGTGAGCTGTTTCATAAAGCTTTCCTCGGTCGTAATCAGCTCATTCGTCAGGCGCAATTTCTTCTGCTGAAGCATAAGAATTTTCTCTTCAACGGAATTTCGTGTGATGAATTTATAAGTGAAAACTTTTTTCTTCTGCCCGATCCGGTGTGCCCGGTCAATGGCTTGCGCTTCCACTGCTGGATTCCACCACGGATCAAGTATGAAGACGTAGTCCGCTTCCGTAAGGTTGAGCCCAAGGCCACCGGCTTTGATGGAAATCAAAAACACTTTCAGGTTTGGGTCTTTGTTAAATCGCTCAACCTGTTCCTTTCGGTCGGTGCTTGAACCATCGAGGTAAGCGAAGTCGATCTTGTTTGATTTCAGGTAATTCTTAACCAGGTCGAGATGCTTTACGAACTGACTGAAGACAAGAACCTTGTGTCCCTCTGCCATAGCATTCTCAAGCATGTGCGTGATGTCTTCAAGTTTACCGGAATCGCCAGCGTAACCTTGCTCGACCATTTTTGGATGGTTGGCGAGCTGACGAAGTTTCGTCAAACCTTCCAGGATCATGAACCTGCTATTGCCGAGGCCTTCCTGCTCGATAAGCTTAAAGATCTTTTCGCGATACTGCGCCTTCACTTCCTCATAGCGCTTTTCCTGTTCTGTAGTCATCTCCGAATACTGGACGTGTTCGACTTTCTCAGGAAGTTCCGTTGCCACCTGTGACTTATGGCGTCTGAGAATAAACGGCTTAATGATGGCACCAAGCTTCTTTGACTTCGCTTCGTCCGCCTTTTTCTCGATCGGGTTCTGGTACTCGTTTCGGAAATATGTCTGCGTTCCGAGGATCCCCGGGTTGATGAAAGACATCTGTGACCACAAGTCGAGTGTGGTATTCTCAATCGGTGTACCGGTGAGCACCAACTTGTGCCGTGACTTCAATTCACGAACAGCTTTGGCAATGTTTGAAGTAGGGTTCTTGATTACCTGTGATTCGTCAAGGATGATATAGTTGAAGTAAAACTTCTGAAGGTGCTCTACATCAAGCCGCGTAATGCCGTAGGACGTAAGCACGAGGTCATACTTCTCGAAACGTGTTATGTCCTTGTTGCGCAGAGTGCCTGTGTAATTGAGAATTTTCAGGTCAGGCGTGAACTTGCTCGCCTCCATCTCCCAATTGTAGATCAACGAGGTAGGCATGATCAACAGCGATGTCCCTGCACCGGAGTCTTTCTCTGCCTGAAGCATTGTGAGCGTCTGCACCGTCTTACCTAGACCCATGTCATCAGCAAGGCAACCACCGAGTTTGTATTCATTCAAAAATCTCAGCCAGTTGTAGCCGGCACGTTGGTAAGGACGAAGTTCACCTTTAAATCCGGCCGGAAGTGGATACTGCTTAATGCCGCTGAAGGACGTGAGCGACCGAAGCTTCTCACTCAGGTGCACCTTTGCAAGATTTCCTTCCTCCAACTCTTTCACCAGATTAAGGTGGTGTTTGCGAAGAACGGGCTTTTCATTGTTTCCTTCCGTTTCGCTCAGCGCAAAAAGATCCGCATACTTCGTTAACCAGATCTCCGGAATGATGGCAATCTCCCCGTTTGGCAATTTGAACTCCACTTTCCTGCGAAGGATGAGCTTGCGCAAATCTTTGAATGGAATTTCGAATTCACCAAATCTGATCTTGGCGTGAATGTCAAACCAGTCGATGTTCTCTTTTACTTCGACTTCAATAACAGCTTTACCAACAAAATATTTCTTGTCGCGGCTCTCGGGTTGACTTACCTCAAAGCCAAGATTTAAAAGATTAACGCGATTTTCATTTAACCATGAAAACGCCTCTGACTTTGGAATGGCCACCCTGAATCCTTTCATGGCGAGGCCGAGTTTTTGAAGCGTGTGCAAAAAGTTTTTTTCGGTGTCAGACTTTCGCGTCACCCGATGGAAAACATAGCCGGTCTCTTGTTTTTCTACAGTTACGCTGACCGGGCCGATGTTGTCTCCCCTAAACCGGTGCTTGCCGTATTTAAACGAAAGATCAAATACGATTTTCCCGGACTCATCGCTTCCTTCTTCGGTCGGTGCACTTCCCCCAGACTCGAATAACGAAGGCACTGCCGAAGTTTGCGCGGTGTGAAGTTCTGACAACGTCAGCACTGGATGCGGATCGTACGTGCTCTTGTTGATTTCGAACCCGTTAGCCTCTACATCGTCAAACGATGCGATGAGCGGAGCAACAAATTTGTTGTAGTAAGTTTCCTCAACGTTCTTTGGAATCACAACAAATTTTTTGCTAAGGAACGGAATCAGCTTTTTTCCATCTACGTGTTTTTCGAATCCATAGAGCTTACCATCAAGAACCATCCATGCCGGATTCTTACAAACAAGATACGCTGACTCATTTGGCAGCTCGAGCTTTTTTCCCTGGTAAAATATCGTGGGGTAATAATTCGTCTGATCATTGGTGCGCATGAAATGAAATTGTATGGACGCGCGCTTGTCCAGCACTTCAACCCTGCGCCACGTGGGCTCTCCGTCATTTCCCATCTCAAAGAGCATTTTGCCGCGTAGCTTGTCGAGGACTTTCGCCCTCCGTTTTTCCATATAATCTTCAATCTGCTCCTGGAGCATTTCATTGCCCTTAACCTTATCGTACGTCTTGGTGAGAAATTCTTCTGGCTTGACGATTTTGGCCGAAAACTTTTTTACGATGGCATCCTGCTGCATCGAGTCCATAATTTCAATGAGCTCAAAATCCCGATCGTCCAGCCCTTTTGAAAACTCACGCGCATTCTTCGCGGAGATATTTTGGTGCTGGTAAGTCAGCTTCCCCTTGTCATCCAAATGCACGATATAGGACTCAAAAATGAACCCCAAATACTCATGTTGATAGAGTGAGTATATGATTTGGAAAGGCTGTGAAGCAGAGACTTTCATGAAAAACCGGCCATTTAAAAGGAACGGAATCTCTAAAGTAGGTAATTTTACGTAATAAAAACTTACGAATTCCGACAAGATGTTACACGAATCTTACAGGTGCTTGACCGCTGCGAACCTGGAAGCGAGCTTTGCCGGGTGAAACGAGATAATAACGGTGATAACGCTGACAACAAAAAACGCGGCAACAAAATCAATTGCTTTAACCTTGACAGGATACCCCTGAGTAATCGAGGTTTCCATACCCATGGAGATAATCCCATATTTAAGCTGTAGGAAACAGAAAATGCCACCAAAGATCAGCCCTGCTGCAGCCCCTATGAAAGCTATTAGCGCCCCTTCCGTCATAAAGATGTTCCGAATCTGGTTCGAGCTTGCGCCCATGGCTGAAAGAACGGAAATATCTTTTTTCTTGTCGAGGGCAAGCATCATAAGGCTGAAGAAGATATTAATCGATCCGACCAGCAAAAGCAGCGTCAGCGCCATAAAGGCAAAGAGCTTTTCCATTCTTAACAACGTGTAAAGATCGTTGTGCTGCTCTTCATTATTAAGTACGTTAAAGGAATTGCCGATCGCCTGCTGGATTTGCTGCTCCACAACGGTAGGGTTACCGGTAGGCGTCATCTTCACCTCGAGCGAAGTCCGCTTGTTTCCATACGAAAGCAAATCGGCTGCGAAGTCAAGTGGTACCAGGATGTAGTTTTCATCAAAGTTTTGAACAATACTAAAGGCGCCACCTGGAATGATGTTCTTCTTTGCGTACAGTTTGGAAGGGTCTAACCCAACCGACTTAACATTTTTGATATAGTAAACCTGTAATGGGAAAAGTGGTTCGTTTACTGCTATAGAGAGCGTATACTGGACGCCCCGTCCCACAATTGCATAAGGGATTCCATTTTCCCGGAGCTTAAGCTCTCCTTCTACAATGTTTTCTTTAGGAATCCGGTTTTGCTGCAGAAAGTTGTCGCCCACGCCTTTCAATGTGATCACCTGGTTGGCATCCCGGTAACGAACGTAAGCGTAGTCCTCAATCACTTCTGTGACGATTTCCACCCCCGGAATAGTCTCGATCTTCTTCAAAAGCGCGGGCGTGCTTTCAAACGATTTGCCCTCGCGGGCCACAATCTTTAGTTCAGGATCGAACGAGCTGTTCAAGGAGCTCAATAGGCTCTCAAGTCCGTTGAATACCGATAAGACAATGATCAATGCTGAGGTGATAAAGGCTACCCCGATCATTGACAGGATGGAGATCAGGTTGATAAAGTTTGCCTTCCTCTTCGAAAAGAAATATCGCTTCGCTATATAGAACGGAAAATTCAAGACTGTTCGCCTTTGTCTGTCGGTGGAATGTTCAGGTTCTTAATCAACTCCTCCATTCGCTGAGCTTTCTCCTCCACTTCGTCAATTTCGAACACGAGTTCCGGTATAATCCTCACTTGTTTTCCAATCTTATCACCCAACGCTTTGCGAATCTCCTTCTTGTGAAGATTGAGCGTGTCAAGCGTTTTCTGCTTGTCTTTCGCCAGCATCATGCTAATATAGATTCTCGCCACTGCCAGATCAGGGCTCACTCTCACGTCCGCTATTGTGATAAATGTATTGCCAAGAATTCCGCGTTTATCGCGCTGGAAGACATCGCTCAGCTCTTTCTGAATTAACCGGCTGAATTTCTGTTGTCGTGTGCTGCCTGCCATAAGTAATGAAGTCTAAAGGTAACGAATGACGAATTAACTGTAATAAAAAACAATAGATTCCGCTTTAATCTTCCACTTTACGGGTCTAATTTTCGCGCCAACTCTTTCAACATGCTCATCCGGTATTTCCGCATCAATGACCCTTATCGCCTGGTAGGCCTGCTGATCCTGATGTTGATCATTTTTATGCCTCTTTTAATCAATAACCCTGGCATCACCATACCTGAGCTGAAAAGCATCCTGATTGGCGAGCGCCTCAATGATGGCAAAGACATGTATGTATCGGTGGTGGACAACACTGCCCCTCTCACTGCCTGGTTCCACGAAATGATGGAATCGCTTTTCGGTCGATCGATCCTGGCGAGGCATATCATTGCCTTCACCCTCATGTTCCTGCAAGCAGCTTACCTGGGTATCATGTTTATCACCCGAAAAGTGTTCAACGAAAATACCTATATCCCGTCATTCCTGTTTTGTCTCCTGTTCTTCATCTCCTTCGATACGCTTGCCCTCACAGGCGACCTGATCGGCTTTACCTTCCTGCTTCTCGCGCTGAACAACCTCTTCAAGGAGATAGAATTCCGCGTCCAATACGATGAAACCATTTTTAATTTAGGCCTTTTTATCAGCATCGCGTCCCTGTTTTCATTTGCGTTCAGCATTTACATTCTCTGGGTGATGATTGTACTCGTGTTTTTTACCCGCTCAACACCAAGAAAGTTTCTTCTCCTCGTTTTTGGATTCCTGCTGCCTCACTTGCTGGTGATCTCCATTGCGTACCTCAACGATTCGCTGGGCAAAATGTGGGACTATTATTACCTCGCAAATCTTACTTTCAAACGCGATGTGCTGATGAGCGCCAGTGGAATTCTCGCCATTGCAATTTTGCCACTCGTGTTTCTTGTTGTGTCAGTGGTCATGCTTCAGCGTGAAGCACGCCTGAGCAAGTACCAGTCACAGGTTTTGCAGATCATGTTTCTCTGGATCGGGTTTACCCTCGTGTATTTCTTCTATGCGAAGAACATGCGACCGCAAAACCTGATCGTATTCATTCCAGCCCTTGCTCTTATTTTCACACATTTTTTTCTCTCAATCAGAAGGCGAAAATTCCTGGAGCTGAACAGCTGGGCTTTGATCCTGGGTGTGATCACGATGGGGTTTCTCGTTCGGTACAACAAAATAAAGGCGGTCGACTACTCGCGCTTGCTGGTAAACGATCAGAATAAACCCTTCAAAGACAAAAAGGTGGCCGTGCTCGCGGATGATTTGAGCTGGTACAGGGCGAATAAACTTGGTCTGCCGTACCTCAACTGGAAACTATCACAGGGAATTTTCCTTGAGCCCGAGTACTATGAAAACATCACGGAAGTATATCACAATCTGAATGCAGATGATCCAGACGCAATCGTTGACCCGGCTGGTCTATTAGAGCCGTTCTTCAACCGATTTCCGCAAGAGAAATTGAAATACGTGAGGGAGGGGAATGTGTATTTGAAACGAATCAGCAACTGATTTTAGCCACGCGTCTTTCATGACGACCCCCTTCAAAATTTTCATGAAGGAACCGGTCTGTGATCTTTTCAGCTAACTCATACGAAACAAACCTCGCGGGAAGACAAACGATATTTGCATTGTTGTGCTGGCGCGCGAGACTTGCTAATTCTTCATTCCAGCAAATGGCAGCGCGAATTCCCTGGTGCTTGTTGGCTACAATGGCCACTCCGTTGGCGCTACCGCACACCAAAACACCCAGCTCAAATTCTTTTGTCTCTACGGCATTTGCAACCGGGTGCGCAAAATCCGGGTAGTCGGCAGAGTCTTTACTGTGTGTGCCGAAATCTTTCACTGTATAGCCGTTTTTTTCCAGCCAAACCTTCAGGCTTTCTTTGTAATCAAAGCCTGCATGATCACTTCCTATTGCAATTTTCGGCATCATATTGCTGATTGTTGTTCCTCTGCTCGTTCAAGGGCCTCCTGCTTGGCCTTTTGGCGCATTACCCGGCCCGAAATCAAGATACTTATTTCGTACAACAGATACAATGGAAGCGAAATCAGCGCCTGGCTTAGCGGGTCAGCGGATGGCGTTACAATTGCGCCCAGTATTAGAATAATTACGATTGCATGTTTGCGATAGGTGCGGAGAAACTGCGGTGTAACAATGCCAATCTTGGTCAGGAAATAGATTACCACCGGCAGCTGGAACAGTAATCCACTGCCGAGCACAACCGTTACGATTGTTCCGATGTAGGAGGTAATATCAAATTCGTTGACGATCATGTCGCTGATGGTGTAGTTGGCCAGGAAGGCGATCATCATAGGCGACATTACAAAATAACCGAACGCTACGCCAAGGAGAAACAAAAACGACACGGCAGCAACAGCTCCGCGTGACGATTTTCGTTCCTTGGTATAAAGCCCGGGCCGTATAAACCGCCAGAACTCCCAAACCACGTACGGGAAAGCAATAACAAGTCCGATCACGAAAGACGCAGTAATCGACATGGTGAACTGGCCGGTCATTAGACGGCTTTGAACCTTGAATGGAATTTGTTCAACACAGAATGCGTCTGGGGTACCGATCCAATTGCCCAGTTTACAAAGCCATATAAATGTCGGGAAATCTACTCTGCCGGGAGCAAAAAGGATGTTAGTGAAAATCCACTCTATGTTGATGAACGCGAAAATCATAAACACAACAATCGCGATCAATGAGCGCACAACGTGCCACCTCAATTCCTCGAGATGCTCGAGGAAACTCATTTCCTTTTCTTCCTGCGGCTGATCCAATGGCATGACAAGACGTAATTAAAAAATTCTCTTTCCGACTAATACAACGGAAACTTCTCAACAAAGCGATTTACTTTTCGCTTCACGGCTTTCAGGTGTTTATCGTCTTCTGGTTTTTGAAGGGCTTCATCGATCAGTTCCACAACTTTGACAACATCTTTTTCCATCATGCCTCGCGTGGTGATGGCTGGCGTACCGATACGCATTCCCGAGGTTACCATCGGTGACTGGGTATCAAACGGAACCATATTTTTATTGATGGTGATATCGGCTTTGATCAGCGATTCTTCAGCCTGCTTTCCGGTCAGGTTTTTCGAACGAAGGTCAATCAGCATCAGGTGATTGTCGGTTCCCCCTGAAATAATTTTATATCCCCTCGTTACAAACGCATCCGCCATGGCTTTAGCGTTCTTCGCTACCTGCACAATATACTCCAGGTATTCATCCGAAAGTGCCTCCTGGAATGCGATTGCCTTGGCAGCGATCACGTGTTCAAGCGGTCCTCCCTGTGTTCCGGGGAAAACGCCCGAGTCGAGAATGGATCCCATCTTCCTGATCTCGCCTTTAGGGGTCTTAATCCCTAGCGGGTTATCCACGTTCTTTCCAACCATGATCATTCCTCCTCGGGGACCGCGTAGAGTCTTGTGCGTAGTTGTTGTTACCACGTGGCAGTGCTCCATCGGGTCGTTCAACAATCCTCGTGCAATAAGCCCGGCCGGATGAGAAATATCTGCCAGCAAAATTGCCCCAACACTATCTGCGGCCTTGCGCAGTTTTTCATAATCCCAGTCGCGGCTGTAAGCAGACGCTCCGCAGATGATCATCTTTGGCTTCTCGCGTTGAGCCGTTTCAATAACTTTATCGAAATCAATCTTGCCGGTTTCCTTTTCCACACCATAAAACACCGGCTGATACAATTTGCCCGAAAAATTTACAGGCGATCCGTGCGTAAGATGTCCGCCATGCGAAAGATCGAAACCGAGAATCTTGTCGCCAGGCTTCAGGCACGCCAGCATCACAGCGGCATTGGCTTGTGCGCCCGAGTGGGGCTGCACGTTAGCCCATTCCGCTCCAAACAGTTCTTTCGCCCGGTCAATTGCCAGTTGTTCAATCTCATCTACCACCTCGCACCCGCCATAGTAGCGCTTGCCGGGAAGTCCTTCAGCATATTTGTTTGTGAGCACAGTGCCCATGGCTTTGATTACTTGTTCAGACGTAAAGTTTTCTGAGGCAATCAGCTCAATACCGTTTTGCTGACGTTCTTTTTCTTTTTGAATGAGATCAAAAATGGCTTTGTCCTTTTTCATGTGTTTATGTTTCGCTGTTTGAAACCGAATGCGCTGCAGCGGATCCGCTGTTTGCAATCAGATTTTCATGATGCCTTTTTAAGAAGCGTCAAAAATAGGAGACTTAATCGCTAAATCCCAAGAGATAAAAAGTTAAAAACAAGAAATTGCAGGGCCTCACCACGACCCACTACTGCCGCCACCGCTGAAGCCACCTCCACCTCCGGAAAATCCGCCTCCGCCTCCACCCCAGCTGCCGCCTCCGCTCCGTCCAAAGCCTCCACCATACCACCCACCTCCGTAAAATCCTCCGCCTCGTCCCCCGCGATTACGCAATAAACTCACTACAATAATGATCACCAGTAATACGATTGTACTCAGCGCAGACCCTCCGCGGGTTCTCCTTTTCTGCACTGGAACGTGCTCAGCCTGGTATTCCCCCGCTATTGCCTTTGTTATGGCGTTGATGGATGCAAGCACTCCGCCTTCATAGTTGTCCTGGCGAAAGTAGGGGGCAAGTTCGTTGCGAATGATTTGGGCGCAGGTCGCATCAGGCAGCGCACCTTCGAGGCCTTCTCCTACTTCAATCCGAGCCTTTCGGTCGCCAATCGAAATGAACAGCAGGACCCCGTTGTCGGTTTTTTCCTGACCGAGTTTCCACTGCTCCGCTACCCTGAGCGTGTATTCTTCCATCACTTCTCCCTGCAAAGAAGGCACGATCAGCACTGAGATCTGATTTGATGTTGAATCTTCGTGCGTTTTTAAAAGTTGTTCGAGCTGAGAAACAAACGGACCTGACAGCACCTTGGCTTCATCGTGAACACGTGTTCCCCAAAGTTCCGGTATAGCCAGCTGGGCATGAGAAAGAAGGCTCGCAAAAATGAATATGAGTAGGTAAAACTTTTTCATTGGTGGGGTAAAGTGGCTTAGTTGATTCGTAGATCGTCACGCAGCTCATTGATGTCATCTGCGGTCTTATGAAATCCTTTTTCAAGAAGAATATCTCCGCAACGTTTGATGCCGGCTTCAAGGCCGTCAACCGGTTTTCCGCTCCGGATTCCAGCGATCAGATTCGCTACGAGTGTATCCCATTCCCGTTGCTCGACTACTTTGCTAATGCCACGATCGGCCATCACAATTACTTTGTGTTCGAAGAACGAAATAAAGATCATGATGCCGGTGCGATGCCGGGTGTTAAAAACTTCTTCTTCAAGAAACGCAGCCTCGGCCCCAATACGAGTACATTCATCAAAATGTCGCCTCGTTATAAACAGGCGTTTAAATGACTCGGAAACAATAGCAAGCAGAACACCTAACAGTCCGGCCGAGACCACTACAAAAAATATGAATACGGGGTCATAGTAAAGCGTGTTGCTCGGATCTGCGATAATGTAGCGATCAAGTATGATCATGAATACGAATCCCGCTGCAGCAAAAAGTAGCGCAGCTTTATATAGCGCGATCGTGTAGTTCCCGCTGCGTTCTACAATAACCGGAACGATTTCACCAGAAATCTTGTCTTCTGCGTCCTTTACGGCATGTTTGATCCGTTGCAGATCGTCCTCACTGAATTTATCTTTTAGCTTCATGGATGAATAGTCGATATGAAATGGGTTTTAGCGCAATTGTCTCAAATAAAGCTGGATTGTGTTCTCAAGACCGAAATACAATGCATCAGAGACTAAGGCATGGCCGATCGAAACCTCATCTAAGTGCTCAATTTGGTCTTTGAGATACCTAAGATTCTTAAGGTCCAAATCGTGGCCTGCATTTATTCCCAAGCCAACTTCGTGTGCAACTCTGGCGCTTTCAATATACGGCTTGATCGCTACCTCCTTATTCACGTGAAATTCCCGTGCATAGGGTTCCGTGTAAAGCTCGATCCGATGGGCGCCAACCTTCGCGGCACCTTCCACCATTCTTGGGGCCGGATCTACAAAAATCGAAACCCTGACACCCAGGTCTTTGATTTCGGCAACGATGTCTTTCAGCAGCAGTTCATTCCGAATTGTGTCCCACCCCGCGTTTGAAGTAATGGCATCGGGAGCATCGGGCACTAGCGTAGCTTGAGCTGGCCGCGTCTCACGAATGATTTTCAAATAACGGTCATCCGGATATCCCTCAATGTTAAATTCGGTAGTAACTACCTTCTTGAGATCAATTACGTCAGTGTACCGGATGTGGCGTTCGTCCGGACGAGGATGAACGGTGATCCCCTGCGCACCGAAACGTTCGCAATCCAGGGCCACCTTAATTACATCCGGATTATTCCCTCCACGGGCGTTTCGAAGCGTGGCTATTTTATTAATATTGACACTAAGTCTGGTCACTGTTTGTTCTTGTTAAATCGGTTCCCTTATTTTCGTCCGAAATTACAACAACGTCAACAATATATGAGTCTCAAGCAACAAATTGATGGTGACATCAAGAAAGCCATGCTCTCAAAAAACAAGGAAGAACTCGAGGCATTGCGTAGCATCAAATCAATGATTTTACTTGCCGAAACTGAAAAAGCCGGCAGTGATGAGCTGTCGTCAGACACCGAAAACAAGTTGTTGATGAAAGCAGCCAAGCAAAGGAAGGAATCGGCCGACATTTTTGTGCAGCAGAATCGGAAAGATCTTGCCGACAAGGAGTTGTTTCAATACGAGGTTATTAGCCGATACCTGCCAAAGCAACTTTCTGAAGATCAAATAAAAGAGGCGCTGAAAGCAATCATTACGGAAGTTGGCGCGAAAGGCCCGCAAGACATGGGCAAGGTGATGGGTGTGGCCACAAAAAAATTAGCAGGCCAGGCTGAAGGCAAAGTAATTTCCGACCTTGTTAAAAAACTACTTACTGCGTGAGTTTCGCTGACATCGCTATTTGCATTCTGATCCTGGTTGGAGCCTACGCGGGTTATAAAGAGGGTTTTTTGATGGAGCTGTTTTCTTTCCTTGCCCTGCTTCTTGGCGTACTTGGCGGTTTCAAGCTAATGGGCTGGGCAATGCTTTACCTGGCCGATCATTTCAATGTTGATAAAGAAGTCTTGCCTTACGCTGCGTTCGCGGTTGTTTTCGTTGCGATTGTAATCGTGGTGCGGTTGGTTGGTAACATGATTAAACTCTCGCTTGACAAGTCATTCTTGGGGCGAGTCGATCAGGTAGCGGGTGGATTTCTTGGCGTATTGAAAACCGCTTTCATCTTGAGTGTTCTCATCTGGCTTATCGATTCACTCCGCTTTACGTTTCCGGAGAAATGGACGGACGATTCCTGGTTATTTCCCAAAGTCGCAACGTTTGCCCCAACTGTAACTGCCTGGATAGGAGAATGGTTTCCTGTTTTCCGAGATGTGTTTTGAATACACACCAGGGGCACTTTTTTTCTGATTAATTTTTTCCTTACTTATCCGTATTATTTTTGCCACCATGGCTATTGCAGTTAAAGAAGAGAATGGTTTCAAGTTTGTCGATGAGGGACAGGGGCCTGTGCTGTTGCTTTTGCACGGTTTGTTCGGAGCCCTGAGCAATTGGGAGGGCGTTGTTAATCGTTTCTCTAAAAATTTCCGCGTGGTAATTCCCATGCTTCCAATCTATGAGATGCCGATCAAGGAAGCCGGCCTTGATGGTTTGCGCAAGTTCGTTGAAGACTTTGTTTCCTTTAAGAAACTCGACAACCTGATTATTATGGGCAATAGTCTGGGAGGTCACATTGCGTTACTATACACCCTGCAGAATTCTGACAAAGTTAAGAAGCTGATTCTCACCGGAAGTTCCGGCCTCTTTGAAGATTCGATGGGGGGGTCATATCCAAAACGCGGAAACTATGAGTATATTCGGGAACGGGTGGCTTATACATTTTACGATCCGAACGTTGCCACTAAGGAACTCGTGGATGAAGTTTTTGAAACGACAAGAAGCATCCCGAAGTGCATGCGGATCGTTGCCATTGCAAAATCAGCGCAGCGACATAATATGGCGGAAGACATACCGAACATCACTGCGCCAACGTTATTGGTGTGGGGCTTAAATGACACAATCACACCACCTATCGTTGCCCACGAATTCAACCGGCTGATTCCGAATTCTGATTTAAAGTTTATTGACAAGTGTTGCCACGCACCAATGATGGAGCATCCTGAAAAATTCAATGAGCTGGTGGAAGAGTTTTTAGTGAGCTAGGTATTCTTTTATTCAGCTACAGACATATGATTGCAGAAGATCTTATCAACCACATGATCCCACCCTTAAAGGGAACGGACGATGCACACAAAGCGATTGTGTGGATGGAGGAATTTCGCTGCAACTATCTTCCCGTGGTAGACTCGGGGCACCTGCTGGGGTTCATCTCGGAAGAAATAATACTGGAAACAAACGATATTGAAAAGCAGGTTGGCGACTTCAACCTGGTAGGGCAAACGAGCTTTGTCCACCTTGACACTCATTTCTACGACATATTAAAAATCGCTACCGACAATAAACTTCAGATGGTAGCGGTGCTGAACGATGATCAGCAATATCATGGTGTAATTACCGTTCAGGACACACTCACCTCATTCGCTCAGACTGCAGCGGTTCAAATGCCTGGAGCCATTCTCGTTCTCTGCATGAACTTTATTGACTACTCCTTGTCTGAAATCAGCCGGTTGATCGAAGAAAACCATGCTAAAATCCTGAGCAGTATTATTAAAGAAGATCCTCTTGATGCGGGAAAAATTCGTCTCACATTAAAGATCAACCAGTCCGACATGTCTCGGATCGTGGCAACGCTGGAACGGTTCGGTTACAAAGTTATCGGGCGCTACCAGGAACTTAAGCCGGTTGAAAACGAGAAGGAACGCATCGACATGCTCCTTCGCTACCTCGATATTTAATTCAACTTCGCAAAACGCTTTCCCGTCCTGATTTCACTTCGTATATTTAATCTCCGCTTTTTGGGCGGATACGTAAACTTTAAACCGGCCTTCAAAGCGGATGAAAATTGGAATTCACGGCAAGGAATTTACCAGACAAACTGCCCCTGTCATTCAGCGTATTTTTGAAAATCTTGCCGGTCAGCAACTTTACATTTCCAAGAAGTTCGAGGCCTGCTTAAAGGCACCCGTTTTCAAAAAATTTAGCTGGAAAACATATGATCCGGCAACGCTTGGCAAGGACAAGATAGAGTTGTTTTTGAGTATTGGTGGAGACGGCACCTTGCTCGAAACCATCTCGCATATTGGAAAACTTGAATTGCCCGTACTCGGGATCAACACCGGAAGACTTGGGTTTCTTGCCACTACTTCAAAGGACGATATCGAGAATGCTTTGCAATCGGTGTTAAAGGGGAAGTTTGCGCTCGATAAACGTGCGGTGCTCCGACTTGAGTCAAACTCTGAAGTCTTCGGAAATCTGAATTTCGCTCTAAACGACTTTACCATCGTAAAAAAAGACACCTCCTCAATGATTACTATTCACACCACTATTGACGGAGAGTTTCTGAATTCATATTGGGCTGACGGCATTATTGTGGCAACGCCAACCGGATCCACCGGATATTCACTCAGCTGTGGCGGGCCTCTCATTTTTCCCAGGTCGGGCAATTTTGTGATAACTCCTGTAAGCCCTCACACGCTGACGGTACGACCCATTATCGTTTCAGACAGTTCTGAGATCACCTTTAGAATAGAGGGCAGAAGCAAAAGATTTCTGGTATCTCTTGACTCCCGCATAGCCACCATTGACAGTTCTGTAGTATTAACGGTTAAGAAGGCTGATTTTAAGGTGGTTTTAGTGCAGTTGGAGGGTCAGCATTATTTCAAAACATTGCGGCAAAAGCTGAACTGGGGTTTAGACATCCGTAACTAATTTTTTGCTACTTTTGTAGTTCACTGATTTATAATGGCTTAATCGTGTGGTGATGAGAAGACTTTTTTACCTGACCATGGTGGTCTGCATGCTAATGTCCGTAGAATCGTTCGGACAGATGAATCGCAGGTCTATTAAGAAGAACAACAGACGTATTTCCAGCTTCAAGGGCAAGAAATACCACTTCGGCAAGGAAAAGGTTTACAATGCCGTTGGTTTCTCATTAAGCGCCCTAAACTACTATGGCGATCTCGCACCTAAGCCGTCCCGCTTTAGCACCGATATTTCCTTTACCCGACCTGCACTTGGTTTTACTTTCGCTCATCGTTTCGGACCGCGATATACCCTCCAGGCCGCGTTCATGTATGGTACATTGAGAGGCTCAGACAGTGAATCGGCCAACCAGGAAGATTCGTCCAATGGCGTTTTTCGGTATCAACGTAATTTGTCGTTCCGAAACCGGATCAAAGAATTATCGATTACGGCACATTTTGACCTCTTTCAAAATCAGGCAACCTATATCAGCCGCGTACGGTGGACGCCCTACGCATATATTGGATTGGCAGGCTTTCATCATAACCCCCAGGCTCAGGCGCCAGCCACCGACCTTAACGGCAATCCACTGCCAGAAGCAGGTCAATGGGTAGATCTGAAACCCCTTGGTACGGAAGGCCAAAATGGAAGCCTCGCACCAACGGATGTAAACGCTGGTATCAAACCCTATAAATTAATTCAGATCGCTATACCATTCGGACTTGGCGCTCGTTTCAGAATCAATGAGGTAATGGATTTTTCAGCTGAACTGGGTTTCCGCTATTTATTCACCGACTACATTGACGATGTAAGCCAGAACTATGTTGATCTTTCTGTTTTCGATGGAAACGAATTAGCCCGCGCGATGTCGTACAGAACGAATGAGGTAGTACCAGCTTCTTCACTTGTGTCAACACAAACCCGGACGGGCACATACAATTTGCTACCCGGATATGGCCAGGAGCACCCGGATAACATGCGAGGAAGCAAGGATGATCGTGATGTATTCATGGTCACAACATTTAAGCTGACATACATTCTAGGCAAAACATTTCACAGAGCTAAATTCAGATGATGATTTTCAGGAAAGCACTTTGTATTACCCTACTATGCTTTCTGGCGTTAACCGTTTCTGCACAGCGATCCGAAGTTGGTTTCGGAATTGGAACGTTCAACTACACGGGTGATCTTGCCCGTGGCTACAACTTCTTGAATTCTCGTCCGGCAGGCACGGTGTTCTATCGGTCGAACGTGAGCAATGTTGTGAGCTTGCGGGCAGCGGTCACTGCGGGAAAGATGGCTGCCAGCGACAGCCGTCCGATCGATCCCTTCGCTGCGCAGCGCAAAGCCAGCTTCAACATTTTCGTCTTTGAAGTCTCAACAGCTTTTGAATATCACTTTCTGAACTGGCGCGAGACGAAACGTTTTGTTCGGTTTTCACCTTACATGTTCGGAGGCCTGGCGTTATTTGGAATGTCCGGAAACAATGCGACTAAGCCGGAAGAATACAGCAACGTACAAGGCGCCATCCCGTTTGGCGCGGGCCTGAAGTACGTGATCAATCCAAAGTGGTACGTTGGCCTTGAGTTTGGAGCGCGAAAAACTTTCTTCGATTATCTGGATAACGTCTCGCTAGGGCGCGAAAACAACAAGAATTACAAGTACGGCAACCCGTTCGATAATGATGCCTATTACTTTTTGGGTCTCAGTATCACACGTACGTTTTACGATATCCCCTGCCCCACCAATCCCTATAAGTAACTTTAAAACTAAAGCACTCTTTTGGCGTTCGAACTCCCAAAAGAACCCTTACCTTATCCATTTTTTAACTTAATTTTGCACCCCCGTGGCCTCATTTAAGGAACATATCGACTTCAATAATTTGCCCAGGCACATTGCCGTTATCATGGATGGCAATGGCCGGTGGGCAAAAAAGAAAGGTGCTATGCGCATCTTCGGGCATCGAAATGCGGTCCAGGCCGTGAAAGATGTTACGGAGTGTTGTGGAGAGCTTGGTGTAAAGTACCTCACCTTGTACGCATTCTCCACCGAGAATTGGAATAGGCCAAAAGACGAGGTCGATGGCTTAATGGAACTTCTGGTGAACACCCTAAAGCAGGAGATCAGCACGCTCATGGAGAATCAGGTGAAACTGAAAACCATAGGCGACATCTCTCACCTGCCGGCCGACTGCCAGAATAATCTCCAGTGGGCGATTGATCAGACTAAGAATAATGGTGGGCTAACCCTGATTCTGGCATTGAGCTATAGTGGAAGGTGGGAAATTCTTGAAGCCGTCAAAGCGTTGGCCGAAGAGGTTAAAGATGGAAAAATCGACCCAAAAGCAATAAATGAGAAGGTTTTCGAAAACTATTTGAAAACTTCAGGCATCCCAGATCCAGAGCTTTTGATTCGCACGAGCGGTGAGCTACGGGTAAGCAATTTTTTGCTTTGGCAGATTGCCTACACAGAGCTATTCATTACACCCACGCTGTGGCCCGATTTCAGAAAAGAACATTTGTACGAAGCAATTTGGTCATACCAGCAACGCGAGCGCAGGTTCGGAAAAACAAGTGAGCAATTGAACCCGGTAACAGGATGAGACATTTTTTTATTATTGGTTTAGTACTTTTTATTGCAATTGATTCGTTCGGGCAAATTCGAAGGAGAGACCGGGGCAACACAAACCCTTCTACCGAAAGCGGTAACCTGAATTATGCTAATCCTTCCGAGTACACGATCGCGGGCATTGAGGTTACAGGCCTTAACATCCTGGACAAAAACGCGATGATCTCGATCTCCGGCCTGAAGGTTGGTGATAAGATTAAAATTCCGGGCGATGCTATTTCGGGCGCGATCAGAAAGATCTGGAAATACGGACTCGTTGGCGATGTTGCTATCCAGGTTTCACGCATAGAAGGTTCTAACGTCTACCTTAGCATTATCCTCTCGGAACGCTCAAGACTAACCGCGTTCTATTTCGATGGGATTTCCAAGACCCAGGAATCCGGTTTAAAAGAGGATCTTAATCTCATCCGCGGAAAAATTGTTAATGACGCGATGATCCGAAATACCGAACTGGCTGTGAAGAAGTACTTCGTCAAGAAAGGATTTCTCAATACTGAAGTAAAGATCGTCCAGGAAAGAGACACAGTAAACCAGGACGGAATCCGCCTCCGAATTAACATCAATCCAAAATCGAAGGTGAAAATTAATGCCATCACTTTCTATGGCAACGAAAATATTGACGATGCTGCCTTGAAGCGCAGGATGAAGAAAACAAAAGAACACCCGCGTTTTATTTTGCACCGCACCATCCTGTCGGAGATTTTCGGAAAACCGGGAAAATATTTTGGGCCATCTGAGAAAGCCAGCTGGCGAGACGTGAAAGCTTTCCTCAACGATAACATTAAGCTCAACCTGTTCGCAAGTTCGAAGTTCATCAAAACCGATTATGATGACGACAAGCAGAAGGTGATTGCGTTCTACAACTCAAAAGGCTACCGCGATGCCGAAATCATTTCCGATTCCATCTATGCCTTTAACGACCGATCCATCAACATCGACTTTAAGGTTGAAGAAGGACCTAAGTACTATTTCCGCAACATTATTTGGTCGGGCAATTACATCTATTCGGATAAACAACTAGATGCGGTGCTTGGCATATCGCGAGGCGATGTTTACAATAACGAACTGATCCAACGCAAGCTCACGTTCAATCCCAAAGGCCTTGACATCACGGGCCTATACATGGACGATGGATATTTATTCTTCCGTATTGATCCGGTAGAGGTTGCCGTTGTTGGCGATTCAATTGACGTGGAGATGCGAATCAGCGAAGGTGAACAGGCGACCATCAATGCGGTGACGATCACCGGCAACACGCGCACCAGCGACCACGTTATCCGCAGGGAACTCAGCACCGTTCCCGGAGTGAAATTCAGAAGATCTGATATTATCCGCACACAGCAAAGCTTGAGTCAGCTGGGATACTTTGCTCCTGACAAAGTAAATCCTAACCTTCAGCCGAACCCGGCAAAAGGAACCGTTGATATCAACTGGGAAGTCGAAGAACAGTCAAACGACCAGATCGAATTGTCCGGTGGATGGGGTGGCTATTATGGGTTCGTGGGAACTCTTGGTGTTACTTTCAATAACTTCTCGTTGCGAAATGTTCCAAAACTTCGCGAGTGGAAACCACTTCCGGTAGGAGATGGTCAGCGCTTATCGGTTCGCCTGCAGGCAAATGGTCGTCAGTACCAGAGCTACAGTTTCTCTTTCACGGAACCGTGGCTTGGAGGACGCAAACCTCACTCGCTCAGCGTGAGCTTAAACAGCTCGGTGCAGCGGTCGTTATTTGGATATCAAACCAGCACAGCTACCGACACCTTCTCCGTGAAGCCTATGCTTAAGGTTCATAGTATCACGGTCGGCCTGGGCCGAAGACTGGAGTGGCCAGATAACTATTTCACGCTTACAAATTCTGTTTCCTATTTGCGATACATCCTCGACAACTGGAATTCCGGTTTAGGGTTCTCTAATGGCGTGGCGAACAGTGTGACGTTCAATACAACGCTTGCGCGAAACAGCATCAACGAAATCATGTATCCATCCCAGGGTTCCTCAATTTCATTAAGTCTTACGCTCACGCCTCCACACTCATCGTGGAGTGGAATTGACTACGCTACCGCGCCAGCCGAAGAAAAGTTCAAGTGGATCGAGTTCCATAAGTGGATGTTTGATGCTAAATACTATCTGCCACTTGACAACAAGAAAAAGCTAGTACTTGAAGCCAAAGCGCACTTCGGATTCATTGGCGCATACAATCAACAGGCTGGCGTGGGTCCGTTCGAACGTTTCTTCCTCGGTGGAGACGGTTTAGCGGGCGGTTTTAACTCGTTCTTGCTCGGCCAGGAAATCATCGGTTTGCGCGGGTATGAGAACAACAAGGTCACCCCGCCCTTCTACAACAATTATGGGAATGTCAGCGCTGGCAACACCATTCAGGGGGGTATCGTGTACGATAAGCTTGGGTTAGAATTACGTTACCCGGTGACAACAGGTAGTGCCGCAACCATCTACGGTTTTGCCTTTACGGAAGCCGGAAATAACTGGAACAATTATGAAGACTTCAATCCGTTTAACTTGTATAAATCGGCCGGTTTTGGAGCGAGAATCTTTATGCCTGCATTTGGTCTGATCGGACTCAACTGGGCATATGGTTTTGATAAACTTCCGTTTGCAACAGATCGGAGTGGATCGCAATTCCACTTCACTATCGGCCAGCAAATCAGATAATTATGCGGGTTTATTTAATTACAATTTTTTTTCTCATTTTCGGCCTGAATTTTGTCAACGCTCAGAGGTTCGGCTACATTGACACAGATTTCGTGCTCAATAAGATGCCTGAATACAAGAAGGCGCAGGATGAAATTGACCAGCTTTCGGCAGCCTGGGAGAAAGAGGTGCAGGACATGGCCAAGAAAATTGAAGGGATGTATAGCGCTTACCAGGCAGAGCAAGTGTTGCTGACGGAGGAAATGAAGACCGAGAGAACGGCAGCGATACAAAAGAAAGAAGCTGAATTGAAAGATTACCAGAAAAAGGTATTTGGGTTTGGCGGCCTGTTCTTCCTGAAGAAACAGGAATTGATCAAACCGATTCAGGACAAAGTGTGGGATGCAGTTGATAAAGTTGCCAAGCAAAATAACCTGGCAATCGTTTTTGATAAGGCTGGGGAGCTGGTGATGATATACACCGATCCTCGATTTGATTATACAGATTTTGTTTTGGATGAACTGGGATTAGGTGATCCAAACGATAAGATTAAAAATTAACATTATTTAAACTCCAATGAGAAAACTAGTTACCCTTGTTGTGTTGAGCCTCGGATTTTTCGCAGCTCAGGCGCAAACTACACCCGCAACTAAAATAGGTTTCGCTGATGTAGATTATATATTCACTCAAATGCCTGAGGCAAAACAGGTTGAAGCCGAACTGAAGTCTACTCAGACGCAGCTTCAAAACCAGATCACCGGCAAGCAGCAGGAGTTTCAAAGAAAAGTGAAAGAGTATAACGACAATCTTCCGAATATGCTTGACGCTGTTCGCGCGAACACAGAGCGCGAGCTTCAGCAGCTTCAGGAAAACCTTCAAAAGCTTCAGCAAGACGCTCAGACAACCATTCAAAATAAGCAGGGTCAGCTGATGGAGCCGGTATATAAGAAGGTTTCTAAAGCCATTGAAGATGTGGCTAAGGAGAATGGCTACACGTTTATTCTTACTTCGCAGATTGGCGGCCTGGACGTAATCCTCTATGCTGATGATAGCAACGATGTGTCAGACCTCGTGCTGAAGAAAATGGGCGTGACACCGAAACCGGCAACACCAACTACACAAGCGCCAAAATAAGGGTTAAAATATTTCGTAATGAGCCTCTGGGTTGAACGTCCGGAGGCTTTTTTTATTTTATACTTTTAAGTCGTGGAAGCATTTGTTACACCGCCATTACTGCGAGCTGGAGATAAGATCGCCATTGTAGCTCCTGCGAGAAAGATTGACCGCGCGCTAATCGACCGTTCTATCGAGATTTTGCAAGAGTGGGGATTGCAGGTGGCATTATCGGCCAATCTGTATTCATCAAGACATTCGTATCTCTCAGGAAGTGATGACGAGCGCCTGCACGACCTGCAAGCTGCAATTAACGATCAGTCTGTGAGCGCGATCTTGTGCGGGCGAGGAGGCTACGGGAGCTCCCGAATAGTTGATCGCCTTCATCTCTCTGGGCTTGCTGAAGCGCCTAAGTGGCTCGTTGGGTTTAGCGACATCACTTCGCTCCATCTTCGATTCCTGGCTGAGCGGGTGCAGTGCATCCACGGCACAATGCCTGTACTTTTCTCACGTGCTGAATCCGTTCTTTCGGTAGAGAGTTTAAGAAAACTTCTGTTTAATGGAGTTGCTTCCATGAATGCGCATCCTTCTGCGTTCAATCGGACTGGAGAAGGCATAGCAATGGTTGTTGGTGGAAATCTTTCATTGATTGTCGACTCGCTTGGAACGCAAACCGAGATATCGACCGATAACAAGATTCTTGTTATCGAGGAAATCGATGAATATTACTACAAGGTTGATCGCATGATGAGGCAGCTGAAGCGCGCTGGTAAATTATCAAGACTAGCCGGCCTCGTAGTCGGGCATATGACGGACCTTAAGAATGGCGAACTCACCTTCGCCAGCAGTGTTGAAGAAATAATTTCAGGTGCTGTTGCCGAATACAACTATCCGGTTGCTTTCAACTTTCCAACAGGACACGAGAATCCGAATTTGGCCTGGGTACAGGGCGGCACTGCAGCATTGCAGGTAACGGGAGGAGGCTCGTCCTTAAAATTTCGTGCGGTCCGTCCAGGCTCCTGACCTATCCCTAGAGTTCATCCAGGCCGGGTCGCGTCCTTGAACTTCCTATAGTATTGTCTGCCTTCCGCGAAAGAAACATATTGTACACCTCGCTTGTGATTTTCACGCGAGATCTCAAAGATTGTGCGCCAGTGGCGGAATAGCACCTTCAAGGCATCAACGATCTTGAAATCGGGATCGTAGATGTGCGCAGGCTCGGCTCCGCAGCCATTCAATTCGACAATTTTTACGTTGCCTTGCTGCAGAGCTTCCAGCGATGAACAACGAAGATCAAAGCGGCCAAAGTAAAAGCCCTCGATCTTCTTACTGATGCGATCAAACGACTCCGTGAGTTGTTCTGTAATAAGGTGATTTCCGTTTAGAAACTTGGTGCCCAGCGCATGGTTTCCTATCGACACCAGTTCAATTGATTCATTGCGCGGAATTATTTCGTTCCATCTTTCGGCATACATTTCTTTAAGCTTCCTGGTCTGCAGCTTCGCTCTTGGCTTGGCTGAAATCAACTCCTGAAGTGTGGATGTTCCGTCTCCTGTGACAGAAAGCATTTCTTTCATTACAATCGATGTGACCTTTCCCTTCTCGTGGGACGGATGCCGATGATAAAAAACTCCGAATTCGAGTGGCTGGATTACAAGCTCTTGAGCCAGAAACCGAATCCTGATTTTTTTCAGGTAGTCTGAAATATCCTTGGGGTTATTGATTCGCTTTACCATAAACCCGCGCTCACCAAGGTCGGGCTTGAAAATCAACGGATACGAAAATCCCTCGTTTGCCAAGAGATCGACAACTGCTTCGACACTCAAGGTGCGTTCGATAATTATTGTTTTAGGAAGATAAAGCGGTGGGATTTTTTTTAATATTTCCCATTTGCTCTCTCCGAACATTCCACCCATTTCAATACCCGGATTTGAGGCTGTAAAAAACAGAAGCGAGCGGGAACGCAAGCAAAGCCAGCCAAAATAAAAGAATATCGGAAATTGAAGAATGCCAAACGGCCAGTATTCCCAATGCAGAAGCTTCACAACAAAATTGCTTCGAATAATACGCTTCAGCAAGGTCATTCGCTGGCTACAACTACTTGTGAGTGGATACGGCCGCTTCTTTGTGACGCACCGTTGATGCTGCAACTCCAAAATCGGAAGGGAGGTGAACATATGCAGCTACTTCGCGAACGCCAATTTTCATGATGGCCATATGGTGGACGGCATGTTCAATATTATAAACAAGTTCTCGTGTCGCATTGGTCTCGATCGTGACGAAGTTGTCGTTGGATGTTTCATAACTTACCTCAAGTTTCAACGCCTTATTCTCGTTCAGGTTTCGGACGAAATCACCAATTCTGCGGATGGTTGCCAGCGCGATAAACTTGTCTGTTTCAATAAGCTTGTCGTGAGCTCTCTTGTCATAGTTAACGGTGCCTTGTTCATATCCCCGCTCAAAGCAAATGAAAAACTCCAGCGTGTGCCGAAGGTGTTGGCCAACGGTTGACCTGCTTAAGGATTCGGATTCCTTCACAAAGTCGGCTGCGTTTATGTGCTGAGCCAGATCAGCAAGCTGATCGAGGATTGTAAGGCACGCCTTGGTTATGTTCATGATTTGACGAATTGCAACAAATATAAAGCAATTAGCAATTAAAACCCGCCCACCAAACGACCCCCTCATTAAGAGCCGACAACTTCCTTTTACAGTCTTTGGTTTGCCAGGCGTTCATCCTCCTCCGCATCACTCGTTTTGGAGGACAACATTCCTAGAGAACATGGATAGTAGTTAAGCATTGGAAGACTGTGGCTTTTAAGAATTCATCGCCTCGCGCATTCGTGGTGACGTCAATTGTCCTGTTTTCCGACCGCTTCAAGTCTGAAAAAGTCGCAAACGGAAATGTTCATCACATCTGGAATCAATTTACGAAACGAAGTGCATGTTCGGATTTCTGTTCTTAAAAAGGTGTCGCCTGTCATACATCCGCTTCTAAAAACATCAAATACAGTATTTTCATACATAAATAAATGGCACGGACCTTGTTTTCGTTACTTTACTAACAAATGATCTGAGGGTTGAGAAAATGAAAAAGTTATTGGTCATTCTACTGCTGGCCGTTGTAAGCACTTCCGCCAAAGCCTATATCTCCGGCATCGCCATTCAAACCGACAAGACTTCAAACATGCAGGTTTATATCAATGGCAAACTTTACAATAAGACACCAGGCAAATTTGTTCGGATCAAAAGCAAGCCGGGCCTCTTTCACGTGCAGGTAAGAGTTCTGAATCCTCACGACAAAACGTGGTATGTTGTGAAGAAGGATGTGAAGGTGGAAAAAGGGTTTGAATACTTTTACAAGATGGTTTTCGATAAAGGTCAGAAGCCTCGCATCCAGGAAATCAGAAGGTATCCGGTTTACACCAAATACTTTCTTAACCCAACGCTGTATAATAAGAATCCTATCGCTTAGGGGTTGAATTTCTCTGCGCGTTCTTGGCAACAAGCGCGATGACGATCACCACAATAAGAATTGTAAAGAAATTCCAGTCGGTGTGGAAGGGTCCATCCCAGTCCCAATCGAAGATGCCACCGAAAATCCAGCCGATAAATTCGAAGATGATTCCGAACAATCCACCAATTATACCAAACACGGCTCCGAAGAGTCCGCCAATAATTCCGAAAACCGCCCCGAACACGCCCCCCACTATTCCAATGATGATCGGGAAAAATAACAAGCAAACTAAGGCAATAACGATGGCGCTGGCGGTCTTACTCATAACAGAACGGTTTAGGCCAGGCCAGTAATCAAACGCCATTCCAACTCGGCAAAGTTGCGTTTTAGCGCCAATAACACTGAAAAAGCCGCGGGTTTAGTCGCGGCTTTGTTCGTATTTGTACAGTGTGCTGTTCAGTTTTTTAGAAAGGATATTCGCCTTTTTCTATTACATAGTTGGCGATTTTCCTTCTTGATTCTTTCAAATTATAAGGATCTATTTTCGTGAATCTCTTTAGTCCAAGCAGCATCAGACGAAGTTCGTCTCCTTCCGCAAAAGCGTAGATAGCCTGCTTGCCTGCGGAGGCGGCCGTCTCAATCGCGTGATGAAGATAGTTGATCGCCATTTCTTTTTCGATCTGGCAGTTCGCTTCACCGCGTGTGCTGATCAATTTCTCAACACGCAACAGAGTGGATTCGGCAACATATCCCTCGATGAGCATATCGGCCAGGTTCATCAGTACCTCCTGTTCGTCCGAGAGCTTCATCATGAATTTCTGAACTGCCGCTCCGGCCACCATCAGCCCAGCTTTCTTAAGGTTTGTCAGGGCTTTTTTCTCCTTTGCAAAAATGCCACTGTCATCGGTTGCGCTGAAATCAGGAACTGCCATTAACTCCTTCTGGACCGCCATCGCAGGATTCATAAGATCAAGTTGACCCTTCATGGCGCGCTTCAACAACATGTCGATGGTAAGCATGCGGTTGATTTCATTTGTTCCCTCAAAGATCCGATTGATACGGGCATCACGGTATGCGCGGTCCATCGGTCCCTCTGCCGAGAAACCCATACCACCATAGATTTGAACTCCTTCATCGACAACAAAATCCAACACCTCAGATCCGTGTACTTTCATGATAGCACACTCGATCGCAAATTCTTCGAGCGATTTCAATTTCGCTTTGGCAGAATCCATACCTCCGGCAATGAGCGCGTTTGTAGCATCATCGATGTTTTGACCGGCACGGTAGCAGGCCGATTCGCTGGCAAACACTTTCGTGGTCATCTGAGCGATCTTATGCTTGATCGCTCCGAAATTAGCAATCGGTGTATTGAACTGCTTCCGTTCCTTGGCATAATTGACTGCGGTGGAGATTGTTTTTTTGCTGCCTCCAACTGCAGCAACAGCCAGTTTAATGCGGCCAACGTTAAGAATATTCACCGCGATCTTGAATCCGTTTTCTCTTTCCGAGAGCATATTCTCAACAGGAACTTTGCAGTCGTTGAAGAAGATCTGACGGGTTGACGATCCTTTGATACCCATCTTGTGTTCTTCTTCGTTCATCGTAATTCCACCAAACGCACGCTCAACAATAAATGCACTGAGATTCTTGTCATTGTCGATTTTGGCAAACACAATGTAGATATCAGCGAATCCCCCGTTGGTGATCCACATCTTCTGACCGTTAATTATATAATGTTTTCCATCCGGAGAGAGTACCGCTTTCGTTTTTCCAGAATTTGCATCTGAGCCAGAATCGGGTTCTGTCAGACAGTATGCAGCTTTGTACTCCCCGGTCGCAAGTTTCGGCAGGTACTTCGCCTTCTGAGCTTCATTTCCGTAATACACAATCGGCAACGTTCCAATACCTGTGTGCGCAGAGAGGGCGACTGCCACCGAGTGGCCCGCACCAATCACTTCGGCAACCAGCATCGTTGTATTGAAATCCATTCCGAACCCACCATACTCCGTGGGTACCGAAGTTCCAAGCAAACCGAGTTCTCCTGCTTTATCCAGGAGGGACGGCATCAACTTTGGATCCTTCATCGAGTCAATCTCATTCAGGCGATTAAAAACTTCCTTCGCCAGGAAATCCTTACACTGTTGCTCGATCATCTTTTGCTCTTCGTTGAAATCTTCGGGAATAAAGATCTCATGCGCCTCGGTTTCACGGATCAGGAACTCTCCTCCTCTGATCGCTTTTTTGGTTTCTGTTGCTGTCGCCATATCGGAAAAAGATTTGGGTATTGGATAATGAAAATATTTCTAATTCAACAATTCGTAAACTCCTGCCACGCCCTGGCCTCCGCCAACGCAAGCGGTAACAAGGCCATATTTTTTCTTCTGTCTTCTTAACTCATTGAATAAGGTGAGCGACAATCGGGCTCCGGAACTTCCCAGAGGATGCCCCATGGCAATTGCTCCTCCATTCACATTAAGTTTTGCAGGATCTATGTTGAGATCACGAATCACGGCAAGGGACTGCGCTGCAAACGCTTCATTTAATTCAATTAAGTCGATGTCGTTCAGTTTTAATCCAGCGCGATCTAAAGCTTTTGGAACCGCAGCTACTGGACCAATTCCCATGATTCGTGGATCTACCCCGGCAACTGCATAACTCATCATGCGGGCGATCGGTTTCAGATTTAATTGTTTGACAAGCTTCTCCGACATGATCACAGCAAAAGCTGCACCGTCTGTTGTTGGGGAAGAATTTCCAGCAGTCACCGAACCTCCCTGGGCAAATACCGGTTTCAACTTTGCAAGCGCATCCAGGTTTGTATCTGCCCGTGGGCTTTCATCCGTATCGACCACGAATTCACGTGTCTTCTTTTTGTTCTCCTCGTCTACGTATATCTCTTTGGTGGTAATTGGATGAATCTCATCTTTGAACTTTCCTTCTTGCTGAGCCTTCACCGCTTTCATGTGCGACTCGTATGAAAACTTGTCCTGGTCTTCACGTGAAATTTTCCACTGTGCGGCAATTTGCTCGGCCGTCAAACCCATGCTCGTGTAGTACGTTGGGTTTTCTTTCGCAATGGTGTAGTTGAGCACCGTTTTCCATCCCATCACTGGAACGAGGGACATAGATTCTGTTCCCCCAGCGATGATGCAATCGGCCATACCTGCCTGAACTTTGGCTGATGCAATGTGAATCGCCTCAATTCCCGATCCACAATAGCGATTGATCACCATGCCGGCATTGTCAATTCCCAGGGCCATCAGGGCAATCATTCTTCCCATCTGCATTCCTTGTTCGGCTTCCTGCACGGCATTGCCGACAATCAGGTCGTCAACCATTTTCGTTTCCAAACCAGGAATTGATTTCACCAGTCCTTTGATCACTTCCGCTGCGAAGTCATCCGGGCGAGTAAAGCGAAACCCACCTTTTTTTGCGCGGGTGTTTGCTGTTCGTTTTGCTGCTACGATGTATGCGTCCATATTTTCAAAAGGCAGAGAGCTTAAAGCGGAAAGCAGAAAGCCCGGCTGCGTTTAAGGTTAGTGTATCTTTATTTTCAAACTTGTCGAATAGTAAAAAGTCTGCACAAGCTTTCAGCTTTATGCTTTTCGCTTTCAGCTTAATTTCTCAATGGTTTCCCTCCGGTCAAAATCGACTGAATTCGTTCCAGTGTCTTCTTCTCTCCGCACAGTGAAACAAATGCTTCACGCTCGAGATCGAGAAGATATTGTTCACTTACTTCCTGTGGTGCAGTGAGGTCTCCCCCACACATGATGTTCGCAATTTTCAAGGCGATCTTGGCATCATGGTCGGAGATATACTTGCCCATCTTCATGCCGTTTACTCCGGCCATGAACAGTGCCTGACCGGCCCTGCCTTGCACCTTAATATTTTTTGCTGGCTGCGGCATCGTATATCCTGCTTCGGCAAGCTCAATCACCGCTTGTTTTGCGTCAGCAATCTGGCGATCGCGGTTCATTGAAATTCTGTCGTGCGGACGGATGATCTTCATTTCGCGGGCTTCTTCCGCAGACAGCGCGACTTTTGCGGTAGCGATATTCATGAAGGCATTTTGAAGCGCGTTCAATTCAACATCTCCTTCCTCTAATGAATCAGAAACACGTTTCGTAAATTCTTTCGTTCCTCCTCCACCTGGAATCAGTCCCACTCCCACTTCGACAAGTCCAACATAAGTCTCAGCTGCAGCCTGGACAAGGTCAGCATGCAGCGTCATCTCGCATCCGCCACCGAGGGTTCTGCCTTGCGGGCAAACCACTACCGGAATTGATGAGTAGCGCAATCGCATGGTTGAGTTCTGGAATGCGCGCACCATGAAATCAATTTCATCATAATCTTGCTCAATGGCGTACATGAACACCAAACCCAGGTTTGCGCCCAGGGAGAAGTCAGCACCCTGATGTCCGACTACAAGTCCTCGATAATTTTTCTCAGCAAGATCAACGGCTTTATTCAAGCCTTCAATTACCGCACTGCCAAGCGTATAGCTTTTGCTGTGCCAGGAGAAATTGATGACGCCATCTCCAAGATCAAGAATCTTTGACTCCGCGTTTTTCCAGACAATTTTGTCACTAAGGTTTTCCAGAATGATAAAGTCGCCCTTGCCTGGGATCGATTTGTATGATTTCGTTGGGATGTCGTAATATTTCCTTTCACCATTTTCGACTTTATAAAACGACTTATTTCCGCCTTCGAGCATTTCGTAAACCCATTGCTTGGGTTTGTAGCCCGCGGCCTCCATATTCTTGACGGTACCCTCGACACCCACCGCGTCCCAGGTTTCGAAAGGACCAATTTCCCAGCCGAAACCTGCGCACACCGCGTCATCTATTTTGTACAGTTCATCTGAAATTTCAGGGATGCGATTACTTACATATTGGAAGAGTCCATAAAATGAATCACGATAAAACTCTCCAGCCTTGTCTTTTCCGGCAAACAGGACCTTGAAACGCTCTTTCAGGTTGTCAATCGTCTTGGTTGTCTCTAGTGTGGCGAATTTAGCTTTTGCTTTAGGTTTGTATTCAAAAGTCTTGAGATCAAGTGTCAGAATTTCCGATTCACCTTTTGCATTTTTTGCTTTTTTGTAAAAGCCTTGACCGGTTTTATCCCCGAGCCATTTATTTTGCTCAAGCTTTGTGATTTCGGCTGGCATCTTGAACATCTCACGTCCTTCATCATTCGGAAGGCCTGCATAGAGATTGTTGGCAACTTTGATCAGTGTATCAAGACCGACAACGTCAGACGTTCTGAATGTTGCGGACTTAGGACGGCCGATGACCGGTCCTGTCAGTTTATCCACTTCATCGATATTGAGATCAAGCTTGCGCATTGAATCAACGGCCTTCATTATACCATAGATACCAACCCGGTTGGCAATAAAAGCGGGAGTGTCTTTACACAATACGGTCGTTTTTCCAAGGTAGAGATCTCCATAGTGCATGAGAAACTTAACAATCTCCGGATCCGTCTTCGGTGTTGGGATGATTTCAAGAAGTTTCAGGTAGCGCGGTGGATTAAAGAAGTGTGTTCCGCAAAAATGTTTTTGAAAATCCTCGCTCCGCCCTTCCGCCATTAAATGAATGGGAATGCCCGAGGTGTTTGACGTGATCAGCGTTCCAGGCTTGCGGTGTTTCTCTACTTCTGTATAGACCTGCTTTTTTATTTCAAGATTTTCGACAACAACCTCAATCGTCCAGTCGTAGTCTTTGATCCGCGCCATATCATCTGTGAAGTTTCCGAGTTTTATTCTTGATGCAAAGCGCTTCGAGAATAAGGGGGCTGGGTTAGATTTAAGGGTTGACTCAAATGCTGCGTTGACGATTCTGTTTTTTACCGCGTGGCTGTCCAATGTGAGTCCCTTTTTCTTTTCCTCGTCATTGAGCTCCTTTGGGGCAATGTCGAGCAAGAGAACTTCAACACCAATGTTGGCGAAGTGACACGCAATGCGGGAGCCCATGATACCGGAGCCAAGCACTGCAACTTTGCGGATCGTTCGATTCATATTCGTTTTTCGTTGAGCGAAGGTATTTTGTCGTAAATGTTATTTTTCTCAATTATGCGACTGATCTTTTGCAGCACATCAAAAAAGGTATTGAGCTGCTCGTTCGCGATCTTATCGCGGACTACTTCATTGAACCGCAGTACAACCTCACGGGATTTCTCTTTCTTTTTCTTCCCCTCTTTCGTCAGCACAATCCTCACCATCCGCTTGTCGGATGCGTCACTCTCACGATAAATTAGTCCCTTCTCTTCCATAGATTTCAGCAGCCGTGTCAGGCTTCGTGCTTCGAGGCCCATCAGCGGAGCGATCTTCGTTGCGGGTGTTCCTTCATCCGAGTTGATGTTGAGCAAAACGAAACCCATCGACATCGTGATATCATACTTGCTCGCCTGCTGGTTATACATTCTCGCGATGGCATGCCAGGCTGCTTTGATATTGAAATCCACGGTTTCCTCTCTGCGCATACGGTTTCAGTCGGTTGGCGAAGTTATAAAAATATTAGTATGCATGCAGAGTATTTAGAAATATTTTTGGACCCGCTTAGATCGGGATGGACCGGCTACTGGAAAATTTTCGTACCTGCCGGTTCGAAGCGCGATTCCGGGGAATTATTGCCGCTTATGATTCCGCAAAGTTCTGGTAGATTAGGTTATGGAATTTAAAGCGTTGTTTGGAAACTTCCCTAAGCCGGGAAAAGTGGTATGGCTGGGTATTCGACCGGATCGGAGAATACCGCTGATTGAAAAAATTGAAGTTAACGCGGACGCAGCCTATGGGCTGATTGGTGATCGGTACAGCAAACCCGCGGGTGCCCGCCAAGTTACCCTGATTCAAGATGAGCACTTGAAATCAGTCGCGTCTTTTTTAGGCATAGCGTCCGTTGATCCGCAGCTCACGCGAAGAAACATTGTAGTTACTGGAATCAACCTGCTGGCTCTCAAAGGCAAACAATTTTTGATAGGTGAGGCGTTGCTGGAATATTCAGGCGACTGCCATCCGTGCTCACGAATGGAAGAAAACCTGGGAGTCGGTGGCTACAACGCAATGCGCGGGCTAGGAGGCATTACTGCAAAAGTGATTAAATCTGGCAAAATCAGGGTGAACGATCTGGTAATCGCAAAATAGGCGCAAATTTCAGCGAAAATTATGTTGGTATCTTATGCATAAGATTATTAAGTTTGGGCATGAATCACACCTCTGAATTGTTAAAAGGGAACCTCCAAACCATAGTTTTAAAAGTCCTGGAAGACTACGGAAAGATGTACGGCTATGAGATTGTTCAACGCGTTAAAGAACTCTCTTCTAAGCAGATTAACTTGACGGAGGGCGCCCTATATCCTACGTTGCATCGGATGGAAAAGCAAGGGCTTTTGAAAACGGAGGTTGTAATGTCGGGAAAACGCATGCGCAAGTATTACCGGATCACACCTGAGGGGAAAAACATGGTGGATGACCGTGTCAGAGAGTTCGTGTCGTTTATCAAAACAATGTCGACTGTCTTAAGCGTGAAGAACATCTAGCATGATGCCTGAAACGCCAAAACAGTAGTCACCCTCAGTTAATAATCGGCTCTTTTTCGGAGTCGAAGTCTCCGCGGAGCGTACGAAACCGCTTTCGAGCCTCCGCGGCATAAACGCTTCCCGGATATCTATTTAGAAATTCGCGATAGATCTCCATCGCCTTGTCTTTATTTTTCAGCTGACGCTCATAGATCTCCCCTTGAAGAAAATAGGCATCATCGGAAAGAATGTCGTCCGGATATTCTTTCAGGATGCGGTCGAGCAGCTTCATGGACAGGTCAAATTCACCGCGCTTCATACGCAAGTTCGCTTCAAGCCAATACACGTCATCCAGAATTGTTTGATTACTAAAGGCGACTGGAGGTTGTCCCTCTTTCACGAGCTGGCCCTCTTTCAGGTAGTTCAACTGTTTCAGGGCCTCGTCCTGTTTGTTTTGATAAAGCAGCAATTCAACTGCAGCAAACTGTTTCAGCGCTTCGCCCGCTGAGTCGAACGCAATATTTTCCTTGATGCGCATGCTTAATTCCATAGCATCATTGGCGATCTCACGTGTGGTTGCTTCCTTCAAGATGTCTAGGTGCTCCTGGGCAAGTTTGAAATTGGCCTTGTAGTATGAAAGCTTTGCGTTTCTCAACTTAGCCTCGTAACCAACGGGATTTTCTTTTTGGGTTTTTTCTACCTGGCTATAAAGAAGGGTTGATTCCCATGGCTCACTCTTGATCAGATAGATATCGCCCAGGTCGAGTTTAGCTTTCGACTTTAGGTATAACGAGGCCCGGGGATTCTGGATCAGCGTGTTTAGTATCTTTATCGCCTCGTCTTTTTCATCGAGGTAATTCGCGTATAGCAAAGCTTCGTTTCTTGTTGCATCCAGCGAGTTGACGTTGTCCGGGTATTTTTCGATAAATTTTTGATAATCCGATATCAGGATCTTCACTGAATCTGCGTTTACGGGAAAAGTTTTCTTTACACGCGCTTCCCTGGTCCTGATCAACCCAAGGCGCGCCATCATTTGGTTAGGGCTGTTTGGAAATTCACGAATAACGTATCGGTAAATCTTCGAGGCATTGTCGTAGTCCTCATTATCCAATGCGACCCGCGCAACCTCGAGGCACTTTTCTCCCTCTTTTTTATAGCGCTTGTCGTAGGCACGCGCCTGAATGAAGGATGCGTAGAAATTTTTCTGTTGCATGGTCACCCAGATCAAAAGGTCCGAGTAGACCTCCACATCCGGGTTCTGCTGAACTTTATCATACAACAACCGCTCAAGAGACTCCAATTCCTCCGGCTTGCTTAGAAGGGCTTGCATTACGTTTTTTACGTATTGGATGTTTGCTGAGCTCTGGGTTACGTAACTAAGGTATTCCTGGACCATTTTATCCTGTTGTCCTTGAATTCGGTACAGCATTGCCAGGTCGAGGCAGAAGAGAAATGGGTTGCCGAGATATTGGCGTGATTCGGTAAGCGCCAAAATCGAGTAATCAATTAACGAACGGGCTGCGAGATAGTCAGACATCATTTTCGCCTGCTGGACGTTATCGCGAATCTGGGAAATAATGTCTCGGAAATACTTGTCGGCCTTATTCAGGTCACCCGACCGGACGTAGACGATACCGGCATCCAGTCGGTACTGCATGTTGTCAGGTTCCTTTTTCGAAATTTTTTTAAGATACGTTTGAGCTTCATCGTAAGCGCCCAAATCCATCATCACCGTAAGGTAATTGTTATGAATGAGCTGGATATTGGCTTCGGAGCGGCTGAGATCGCGGTAGAGTTCAACTGCCTTTTTTTTGTCGCCTTTTATGAAATATTCATTGGCGAGCTGAATCTCCTGGAGGTTTTGAGCAAAGAGGGTGATGGTAGAAAGGGAAAGCAGAGCTACGAAGAATCCTGCCTTTCTTATTATTAGTATTATATATATTATATAATAAGTATAATTAGCCATGTTCAATTGTTGATAAATATTCGTTCCCTGCGTGTGTTCATGCTTTGTTAGCTAATGTACTAAATCAATTCTTTAATCGTCAGTACTTTACAAGTTTATCAACAATCCAGCTCTGTGTGAATAACGTTGTTGTGGGTATTTCTTGATGTGAACGTCTGTTTATAAGTACGAACCTGTCTACATGAATGTTGATAGTTTTATATATTCGGTCGGTTTTGGTTGTTTTCACACAGGTTGAATTTTCTATCCACAGACTTGTCAGTCACTTATCAACATTGGTGCTAGCTCGAGTTCCCAGTTTGCTTTTAATGTCTGGGGGAGCGATCCTTTTGGATCGGTTGAGTAATAAACGGGTTCCGGTTCTTTCTTGTCGAGGTAATTGCCGAAGTCTAGCTGTCCGTTGTTGTTCGTGTCTACAACATAACGGATGATATAGTCGCCTGCAGGGAGGTCGCTAAAAGATCCTTTGAGAGAATTGTTTGTCTGACGGATCAGTTTAAAATCCTTAGTAAGTAGTTGGATAAGGATGTTCTTCTTTTTCGAACGAACGTCATAAAAGATTTCTGAAAGTTCTGATGGTTGGCTTGGCTTCAGGGTTTGCTTGAGCGATGCTGAAGTGTCGCCTTCAACACTTATGAACGCGCCCTTGCGTGTGTGAAGTTCGTTAATTGGCTTGATCTGGGTGGTTGTGTCTTGTTTCTTCGATGGTGCCGCTGATGGGTCGGTTTCCGGGATAAGGAAAATGTTTTTGTCGACCGTTTTGGTAATGGTGAACGCGTTTGCTAATGGATCCCAATTAACGTCCTGGCTGTTAAACCGAATTGTTGTTAAGGTGTCTTTTTTATAATAGATGCTGTCGAGGTTAAACGAGGAGACCGGCTTGTTAAATATATATTTGATTTTTATCTGGCCGGTTCGTGCGGTTATCGATGTTTCTGTGAGTGACATTGTAAACTTGTCTGGATCGATGTCCGGGTCTTGTCTGAATTTTGCATAGAGGGTGGTGTCGAGGGATGAGCCGGAGCTGTCGGTCGCGGTCAGGCGAATTTGAAGACTATCGAGACTTTTGAAAGTATTGTAAACTCGGATGTTTGATCGATCTTCCCCATACCACGAGCTTATATCCTCGGTTGATGTGATCTTATAATCGCGGATGTTTTTTGTGGTTTTGAGATTGAAATATGTGTTGTAGGGCCTTGCGCTTGTGAGTTTCAGTTGCCTCGTATCCAGGTGAATAATTTTTAATAGGATTTTGGATGTGTCGTTTTGGAAGTCTAAGGGCTTGGCAATAAATGCGTATCCTTCGTTGCGTGGGTCTACTATTAGATTTTTGTTTTTGTCCTGGTAGGCGTAGAGCTGGTAAATACCTGGTTTGACGTAGTCGATTTTGAACTCACCTTTGTCATTCGTTTTCGTGAAATAGAATGACGGATGTTTCATGATACTCATGGTGTCGGCCCAGGTGTGCTGCAGAGCGACAGTGGCATCTTTGATTTCCTTATTCGTGATGAGGTCGACAACTTTTCCGGTGATCGTGAGTGAATCGATGTATTCACCGGTGCTAAAGGCGAGCTTCAGATCGCGAACTGGATTTTTTTCGGTGATGTCTTGAACAGCATCTCTGAAGTTGATATTATATGTTGTATTCGGATCAAGCTCTGTGTTGATGTGAATGACTACCGTCTTCTTCTTAGCGGTGATTTCATAATCCTTTCCAATCGAAGGAGTGATGATTACCTGTTCTTTTGCTGAGTTTAAATTGACCTGTTCGGTGAAGTCGAGCGTTACGGTTTTGCTGCTAAAGTTCGTTTGTTCATTGATAGGACTTGAACTGACGAGCTTTGGAGGAATTGTGTCTTTGGGTCCACCGGTAGGCGATGTTTGGCGGGCGCAGCCAATGAGGAATAGAAGTGTGATTAATAGAGGTATGATATACTTCATGCGTGGCGTGCGATATAGATTATGCTTGAATAGTTTTTTTGTTTTGCTTTCAGATTTGATAAAAGGCCTGCGATGAGTCCTTTTGCGAAAGTGAGGATAGACTGACCACCTGCTTTGTACTTTTCACTTAACATGCTCACGTAGTACGCATCAAGTTTCATTGGAATTGTCGCTGTGATTTTTATGTTATGCTTTTGCAGAATGCGCGCCATTGTCTTTTGTTCAAAGTGCCAGAGATGACGTGGAACATCGTATCCTGCCCAATGCATACCATATTTACGTGCATCGTTGCTTTGGTGATTTGGCACGGCAATGAAGAGGACACCTTTCTTGTTCAGTCTGCTTTTCAATTGGTCGATGAGTTCATTTAAGTTGCTCACATGTTCAAGAACGTGCCACAGCGTGATGACATCGAAGTGTTCATGGACAGTCTCGATTGTCTCGTGCATGTTAGTTCCGGTATTTTTTTGCGCTGCCTTGCGTGCGCGTGATGATGGTTCTACCCCAGCAATATTGAAACCAGTTTCTTTCATTTTCTTAAGGAAGAAACCGGTGCCGCAGCCGTAGTCGAGCAGAGAGACCTGATGTGTTTCCGGAGCTATGAATTTCTTTACCAGAGTTAACTTCCAGTTCAGTGCGAATTCTCTACTTATCTCGTAGAGTTTGTCAAATAGCGTTGTTGCCTTTTCGGAGTGTGAAACGTATTCATCTGAGATGTAATATTTTTCGAGGTCGTTTGTTTCCGGCCGGGGAGACGTTAGCAGGAATTCACATTGTGTACATTTTTGAAGTGTGAATGTTTCATGTGAAACAGTGTGATCTTTTGCTTTGCCGAATTCCTTGAAATCAACCCCGGAGCACACCGGACAATTGGAGATGAAATACATTACTTTCCGAGGTAAACTGTGAGTACTGAGATATCAGACGGGGAGACTCCGCTAATCCTTGAGGCTTGGCCTATCGTTTCTGGTTTTATACGTTTGAGTTTTTCACGTGCTTCAGAAGAGAGCGCTTTTACCCGGTCATAATCGAAGTCTGTTTTGATCTTGTAATTTTCGAGGCTGCCAATCTTCTCGGCCAGCTTCTGCTCCCGGTCAATATAGGTTTCGTACTTGATGTGCACTTCGGCTTGTTCTTTCACTTCGTCTGAATACTTATTGAGGAGTTTTTGGAGGTCAGACGTCAATGTGCTGAGCTCTGCCACTCCAATGTGTGGTCTGCGCAAAAGATTTATTGCTGGGACCTTCTCGGTGATTGTAGCGGTGTTGAGAGTCGACAAGCCTTCGTTAACACTCGCGGGTTCAACCCGGACTTTATTTAATTCTTTGATGAGCGATTCGACATCCGTTTTCTTGTCGATCATGTTCTTCATCCGCTCGTCAGTGGCAAGCCCAAGCTTATGACCATATTCTGTGAGCCGGATGTCTGCATTGTCCTGTCTTAGCAAGATCCTATATTCTGCTCTTGACGTAAACATTCGGTACGGTTCCTGTGTGCCTTTGTTAACAAGGTCATCGATGAGTACTCCAATGTATGCCTCGGATCTCTTGAGGATAAAGGGCTCTTTTTCTTTGACTTTATTATGGGCGTTAATACCAGCCATCAGCCCCTGGCAGGCAGCTTCCTCATATCCAGTTGTTCCATTGATTTGCCCAGCGAAGAACAGGTTGTCGATCAAGTGGGTCTCCAGGCTTAGCTTCAATTGAGTGGGTGGGAAGAAGTCATATTCAATGGCGTATCCTGGCCGGAACATTTTTGCTTTTTCGAATCCAGGGATCTTTGTCAGGGCGCTGTATTGAACGTCTTCCGGTAAAGAAGTGGAGAACCCATTGACATAAATCTCAACTGTGTTCCAGCCTTCGGGCTCTACAAAAATTTGATGGCGTTCGCGCTCTGCGAACCGATTTATTTTGTCTTCTATTGACGGACAATAGCGAGGTCCAAGTCCTTTGATTCGTCCCTGGAACATTGGTGACTTATCGAAGCCTTTTTGAAGTTCTGTGTGAACATCTTCGTTCGTATACGTGATCCAGCAGCTGACTTGGCGTTCAAGGGGTTTTGTGTTTGAGAAGGAGAACTTGGCTGGCTTTTCGTCTCCTTTTTGTTCCTCCATCTTTGAATAGTCAAGGCTCCGGCCGTCTACCCGAGGGGGCGTGCCGGTTTTCATCCGTCCAGACTCGAATCCAAGGGAAACGAGCTGTTCCGTCAGTCCGGTCGCGGCTTTTTCTGCGGTTCTTCCTCCGCCAAAGTTCTTGTCACCGATGTGTATTTTTCCGTTTAGGAAAGTTCCATTGGTGAGTACCACAGCCTTTGCTTTAATCTCGATACCGAGGTTTGTCTTGATACCCACTGCCCTTCCATCTTTCACTATGATTTCCCGGGCCATTTCCTGCCAGAAATCGACATTGGGTGATTGCTCTAAAGCGAGGCGCCACTCTTCCGAGAATCTCATGCGGTCATTCTGCGTTCTTGGACTCCACATAGCCGGACCTTTCGACATATTGAGCATTCGGAACTGAATCATTGACTTGTCCGAAATGATTCCCGACATGCCTCCAAGAGCATCTATTTCGCGAACAATCTGGCCTTTCGCGACACCGCCCATTGCGGGATTACAAGACATTTGGGCGATCGTGTTCATGTTCATGGTCACTAAAAGCACCTTTGAACCCATTGCACCGGCCGCATAGGCCGCCTCACATCCGGCATGGCCCGCTCCCACCACTATTATATCATACTCGTTGAACATTCTATTCGAATTCAGGTTGATTCAAAAAAGTTTCACGTGGAACCCAAAACTTGCCCACAATTTTTATCCACATATCCACAAAGGTTTCACGTGGAACACCGGCAGTAGGCAATTGAATTTAGCGGATAGGCCGAACTCATTACTTACTTGCTCGAGGATACAAAGATAGATAAGCATCTTCTTTTTTGCGCATCTCGGACTTGTGCCTGGCGGTCTTATCCTTGTAACCCAAGAGGTGGAGTACACCGTGAATCATCACCCTTTGAAGCTCGGTTTCAAATGGAATGGAAAGAGCACTCGCGTTTTCGCGTACACGATCGACACTGATGTAGATATCGCCCTCAAGAACGCCTTTGTCCTCACTGTTATCGAACGTAATAATATCGGTGTAAGTCTTGTGGTTGAGGTACTCCACGTTAATCCCGTAAAGCTCTTCATCGGTGCAAAAGATGAAATTCAGTTCGTGGAGGCGTTGTTTTTCTTTCCTGATTGCAGACTTGATCCAGGAAGCAGTCTTGCGGGGAAATGGAACTTTAAAAGGCAGTGTTTGTGAAAAGAAATTGATGGATGCCATCAGGAGTTCATGTAGAAGCTAAGCTCGACAGTCCTTCCGTTGTCTTTGAAGGAAACTTCATCCGAAAGGTGCTTCATGAGGAAAATACCACGTCCGCCTGGCTTCTCAAGGTTTTCTGGGGCAGTCGGATCTGGAAGATGGTCATAGTTGAAGCCCTCACCCTCATCCTTAACAACAAACTTGATAACACTTTCATCCAAAGCCAAGCTCAGGTGGACGTTCTTCGACTTGTTGTTGTTGTTACCATGCTTAATAGCATTGTTCACAGCCTCAGTAACAGCAATCATGATATTGCCATAGATGTCATCGTCCAGATGAAATCTTTCCTTCGCGTTGTCAATGAAAGACTCAATCATTCTGATGTTCTCAACCATTGACGGTACCTGGATGCTAATCGTGTTCATGAATGCCAACTTATTATTCGTCTGTCCCCATTCGCTTGAAATATTCATTCACTTCCTTCCTATAATAAGGGTAAAGCTTTGGCGGAATGGTTTTCAGCAATTCTACTTCTTTTTCCTTGAGTCGCAAATATTCTTCAAATGCCTTCGGAATTTCTTTTTCATAATCCTTTGCCGTCTCTCCCTTCCGCTCTTCATCCATATCTTGCTCCCGCATTGACTTCTCTGTTTCAAGCAAACGCGTGAGAATTTCCTTCTGACGTTTGATTAATTGCTCGCTGATCTGTTTGTTCACGAGATCCATCTCCGTTTGTTCCATTTTTGAAGGAAGATCTCCGCCCGGCATCTTGCCCTCATCTTTCATCTTCTCCTGCATCTCTTGAAGTGCTCTCCTGATCCGCTCTTGTTCTGCCGCCATCTCCGCTAATTCCTCAGATAACTGGCGACCTGTCTTACCACTGTTTTTAAGTTCCTGGATTTTCTGATTTAGCTGCTGCTGCATCTCACTGAGACTCTTTTGGCCTTTTTGAGGTTTGCCTTTCTTCATAGATGGCTGGGCATTCGCCATCATCTGCATCATCATGTCGAAGTGATCATCCAGCATCAATGCAAGGTTGTTGATGGATGTCATCGTCATCTGCATCTCGCTTGAAGCCTGAGGCCGTCTGCGCTCGCGGTTCGATTCAATTGCTTTCTCCATATGGCTGTTGAGCTCGCCAATTTCCTTTGTAATAAAGGAACCCATCATCGGATCTTTCTTTCCAAGCGCTAACAAGCTGTCTTCCAGTACTTTAGCATCATCTTTAAGTTTTAGTTGCTGCTGCGCCAGCGTGTTAAACCGCGGATCGCTCTGAGCCAACTCATTAAACTCCTTCATCAATCCCTCCTGATCGAACGAGAGCTTAACCAGCCCGTGAAGAATCTGGCGAAGCGACTCGAGGTTCTGCTGGTCCATTTCCATCATCATCGAATTCTGCATGCCCTCCATCTGCTCCTGCATTTGCTGCATCTTTTGGATTGCATTTTTTTGTGGACTCTTTGATTTCGATGGCTGATTCTGCTGCAATTGTTCCTTGCTGTTCTTCTGGTCCTGCTGTACATCATCTGTTTTCTGATCGTCAGGGAGCTCGTCATTTTTGTCCAACTCCTCCCCAAGTTTCTCCAGTTCGTCCATCTGCTCTTTCGTCTTCCGGAAATCCTCCATCAACTTCTCCTGCTCTTCCGCTAGCTTTTCGTTCTCTGACTTTTTTGCGTCCTGGTTTCCGGAATCTTGCTGATCCTTTTGGTCTTCCGAATTTTTCTGATTTCCATCGTTCTGCTTGCCCTCTTTTTCATCTCCCTCGTTCTGGTCACCGTCTTTCTGATCTCCTTCTTTCTGCTCCCCATCTTTAGACTGGTCACCTTCCTTACCCTTGCTCTCCTTGGACTTGCTCTCTTTTGACTCTTTATTATTCTTGCTCTCTTTATTGTTTTTGTTTTCTTTTCCCTCCTTTTCGAGCTGTTCCGTCTTGCTGAGCAACTCCTTCTGATCTTCAATCTGCTTCTTCAGGTCGTTGATTGTTTGGTCAAGTTTGAAGTCGTATTGAAGTTGTTTGAAAAGTTCGAGGGTTCTTTCCAGTTCCTTCTCGAGGTTATTCGTGTTTTGATTAAGCTTGTCCAGCAACTTCTGAATTTGCGACACATCCTGATTTTCGTTCAGAAGCTTTTGGAGCTCTTCAAAAAGTTTTTTGGTTTCTTCATCGAGCAACTCGTCCATCAGCTTCTTCAGTTGTTCGGCTTTCTCTTTGATTCGCTCATCTTGCTCGGTAAAGGCTTCTTTCTTGTCTTCAAGCATCTTGTTTTGTTCCTGAAGTTGCTGCACCATCTGGTCGAGTCCGTTTTTCTGCTGGATGATATCCTCCAGCATTTTCTTATCCTGCCAGTCTAGGTTTTGTTTGCCTTTTAATTTCTGGTTTGCCTGCTCGATCTGATCCTGGAGCTTATTAGCCTTTTCCGTGCTTTTACTGATCTGTTGTTGCGCCTGAGATTGTGACTTTGAAATCTGCGTCACCAATTGATCATGGCTGGGCACGAGGAAATCGTAGGTTGCTGATCGCGTGGACTTCCGTCCATTCACACCATCGTTGTCCCATACCTGCAAATAATATTCGAGATGGTCGCCTGGTTGAAGATCGAGAGAATCGACTGACCAGTTGTAGAAAAAACTTTGCTGAAGCTGATTCCGTGAAACCGGGATCCTTACCGACCGGGTTAATTTTTCCTTCTGGTCCTCATCCGAAATCTTGAAATTCAGCGAAAGCTGGGTCACGCCATAATCATCACCAATCATTCCGCCAAGGATCACCCGCTCGTAGAGGATCGAGTCTTTATAGTTGTTGACTACGATAGACGGAAACTGGTCTTTGATCACATCCACCCGGTAGGAAATTCGCTCTTTGTTTTTGCTCTTTTCATTCTCGAGCGCTACCTCGTATTGGTCCGGATTTCTGAAATTCTTTTCAAACGAAAAGAGCTGATCACCGGATTCGTTGAATGCACTGGGTTGGGATTCGGAGTTAAATTTAATCGTAGCCTTTTCCGTGTGAAGCGCATTCATTTTCCAACGGATCGTTGTACCCTCGGGTACCTCCAGATTTCCTGCGTTCACGATCTTTTCATTTTTCCGCTGGATGTAGCGCGGATAATCTAGCTCAACATTGAACTGCGTTAGCTCGGGACGATTGGTAAGCTCAATTTGATAGGCATCAGAGAAAAAGCCCGCTGCTTCCACCTGGAATTCCATGGGAGATTGAATTCGCTCAATGACATATTGGAAGTTGCCATCGCCAAGGTTTTCGAGTTTGAAGCGCTGATTCCTTGACACAATGTATGCGTTAGGCGGAATCGCATTTCCATCCAGCCTGACCTTAACCGTGAGGTCTTCATTATAAAATGCATTCAACGACTGGTTATCAACCACAAATTTGAAAGGAGCTTCCGGGGTATACTCCCTCGAAAAGTTTACAATGCGTTCGGTACTTTTGAAAATAATGTTTTGGTTGATCAACAAAATGATGGCAATGACAGCCAAAGGAACCGCAAGGTATTTTAGATATCTTTTATTCTCGCGCAGGTCAATAATTGATTCGAATGAAATTGGTTCGAACTCGCGGGATTTTTGCTGCACGCTTGCATAAGTTAGCGCGGAATTATTTTCGTTCGCGGCAAGCTGGATCAGGTTCACAAGGCGGTCGCGCACAGAAGGCATTGCATTACCAATCAACCGGGCTGTTTGTTGTTCATCTAAGCCGCGCTTTGCGAGCCACCATTTGAAAGGCTGATTCAAGAAACGGAATGAACAGTAAGCGGCAACAGCAAAGAAAGAAATGAAGATCAGCAGCCTCGCCCATTGGCCGAGCCACAAGTTGTGTTCAAGCACGGAGGCCAGCACAAAATAACCTATGAGGATTGAGACTGTTAATAATGTACCCCGAATAAAAAGATTGAGGTAATACTTCTTCTGAAAAGATCTGATCTTCTCATGAATGTGTCCTGCTCCTTCGCTCATCGTCAAAACCGGTTTAGTAAGAAAACGCTGTAATGCTCCTCAAAGTTGAGTGAACATCTAAGTTAAGTTCAATCCATAGTCAAAGCAAAACCCAGAATGGAGGAGCGGAGGATTAGGATGGATTTTCCGTCCCTGGAGTATAAGTCCATTCATATTCCTGCTCGAAATACTCCATCACATGCATTTTTAATAGCTTTTCTTGTTCCAGCAGGTCAAAATGGGGGAGTTTTTTAACAAGTTTCCAATGAGGCCAGCCGTCCTTATCCAGTCCGTCCAGCTCATAGTAACCGGAAAGACTCAGAACTTTGCAGATCCCGATGTGCATCAGGTCCTGCTTTTCCTCTTTTGAAAAGTTTTGATTTCCTTTTCCAAGCTCTTGCACCCCAATAAGAAAGAGTACCCCGTTTAAGTCTTTCGGCTTTTTGCCGATAAGGTCAGTGAGGTCCTCAAGGAGTCCATTCCATTTGCGGTCAAGGGCGAGGTCTCGTTTAAACATTTTGAAGTTCCTCCCAGAATTCAAAAGCCCTGCGCAGATGAGGGATAACAATCGTGCCGCCAATTAACGTTGCTACGCCCATGGCTTCATGCACTTCGTTCGTGCTGAAGCCCACTTCCTTGCATTTTCCAAGGTGATACTTCACACAGTCATCGCACCGAAGAACCAGCGAGCATGTCAGACCAATCAGTTCTTTGGACTTTACATCCAGGTGGCCTTCTGCGTAAGCATTGGTATCGAGGTTGAAAATTCTTTTAATGATGAGGCTATCGGAATCCATGATCCGCTCATTCATTTTGCTGCGATAGGCGTTAAAGTCCTCTACTAATCCCATATGAGTGTAAACCTTAAGTTGGTTAAAAAAGTTTGAGCACAAATATAGGTGGTCGCTGGGCTGAATAACCAATTACGAAATCACAAAAGCCTGCGCCTCCAGATTGCTGAACCCAAACCAGAAGGCATAACGCAATGGACCGAGCACGTGAAACATTGTGAGAAGCTCAAAATATGTTCTGCGCCAGCGGAAAGACAGCCTTAATAAAATTGTCTTTGTCGGATTTCCTTACATTTCCACGCGGAAATAGGTCGCTGATGACATTCAGGGAAATCTTGCTCGACTTTGTGTTCTTGTTCTTTCCGAACTACTGTCGTGGTTGTGAAGAGAGCCTGGTTAAAGGGGAAAGAATTATCTGTACACGCTGCATGATGGACCTGCCCAGGTCCAACTACCACCTGGACCGGGAAAACCCTTTTTTCCATAAGTTCAGCGGACGTATTCCGGTCAAATTTGTGATGACGTTTTTCAAGTTTGTGAAGCGGGGTAAAGTTCAGCACCTATTACACGCCTTGAAGTATAAGAACCAGCCCGAGATTGGCGTCCAGCTCGGACGTGTATACGGGGCTGATCTGTTATTGCAATCCTACAAAGATCAATTTGACATTATCATTCCAGTGCCGCTTCATCCGAGCAAACGTAGAAAAAGGGGATACAACCAAAGTGAGGAGTTCGGTAAAGGCTTGAGTGAGATTTTAGGAATACCGTGCACAGAGAAATTCCTGAAACGAATCAAGGCCACGACAACACAAACAAAAAAGTCAAGGCTTAACCGCTGGGAAAACGTGAACGAAGTTTTCGAGGTGCGCGAGGAGCAGGAACTCAGAGGCAAACGCGTGTTGCTTGTCGATGATGTTGTGACTACGGGGGCGACACTTGAGGCATGCGGGCAAAAACTTTTAAGGGCAGGCTGCGGTGACGTGAGCATTGCGTGTATCGCTGCAACGCAATAGCGGTCCAGCATCGTCCCTTGAAACATAAGATGATGCGTGACGAAAAAAAATCTAAATCTCAGGTTCTACTCCGGTAAGAATAAGAGCAATCGAAGACGGACCTTTATTGAATGAATATAAAGCTTACAATATTATCGGACTAGGTCTGCGGGAGCGCGCACTACTTATGCACCAGAAATCCGACTCGAATAATGGACGCTGGTATAGGGTCACCGGACATAGCTGAAAAGCAAGCACAAGGTTTTCAGGTTTGGATGAATCTGATATTGTCAATTCCTCGAGACTCAATCGAGGAGTGATGCGCAGTCACTTTGCAAAGGCTTGTTATAGTAAATGCGTAGTCAGAATCTCTCGCGAACGATTTAGCTTTCCATATTTAAGTCAGCAGGCTCGAGGTGACGGTCGGCAGGGGTTTGAGCCTGTTCCCGAGGTTCAGCGCTTCACTCAAAAATGTGCAGGCTCTAAAGACAAATCAGATAAAATAAAAAACCCCAGCTTTTGGCTGGGGTCTCTGAGCTTGTGGAATCTAAACTTAATAGTTCGAACCTGCTCTGATCATTGAGCAACGGAAACCTACAGTTGCAGTTGCTGAATCCTGATCGAGGAATCTTCTTGTACCTGGAGACATCCAGTAAGCTACATCTTTCCATGAACCACCTTTGTAAACGCGCGTGCGATCGGTGATCAATGAAGTAAATGCAGTCGGGTTGTTGTCCTGGTTGTTATAGTTCTTGTTGTCGTCAAGGAAGCCATCTCTTCTGATCGGGTTAAGATCATCAAAGTCCTGGTATGACATCGGGCGGTACACGTCCATTACCCACTCGCTCACGTTACCGGCCATGTTGTACAATCCATAATCGTTAGGAGGGAATTCATAGATGTATGATGTGATCAACGCGCCATCGTTCAAACGACCCGCGATACCCGCATAGTCACCGCGACCTCTCTTAAAGTTTGCGAGCATGTAACCCATCTGCTTTCCATAAGGGTTACGAACTGCGTGACCATCCCACGGATAGATTCTTTGGTGAGTTTGCATTTCTTCAAGCCACTGTGTTCCGATCAAAGCTTGTGCAGCGTACTCCCACTCAGCTTCTGTTGGAAGACGGTAAGAGGGCACCACGATACCAGATTCCAATGGAATGCGGCCATCGCTTTCTGCATATTCTTCACCTGCATCCTGAGCAAGTTTAATGTTTACCGCGCGGGTTCTCCACACAGCGTATTTGTTAGCCTGGTTCCACGTGATACCCACCACTGGGAAATAACGGAAGCCTGGATAACGGAAGTAGTGTTCTACGTAAGGGTCGTTGAAGGCAAGTTTACCAACCCAAACCATTGTGTCTGGAAGGGCAGCCTGGTAAGCTTCCTGTGATGAATCTTTAGCGAGGTAGTGAATGTATTCTAACCAGTGGATATTGGCGATTTCGGTTTCATCCATGTAGAAAGAGGCAACAGAAACGGTTCTTTCAAGGTTGTCGCGGTACGACATAACATCCTCTTCGAATGAGCCCATAACCGCGCGGCCACCCTCAATGAAAACCATGTTTGGCGCATCAGGCTGACCTTCGAAGGCGTTAACCATGAATCCTCCGGCATCTTCATCATTGTATGCCAGTCCTGTAGCGGTACTCATTTGTCCTGGGTTCGAAGCGTTTGGCTTGCCGCCACCGCCACCGAATAATGAGCAGGCTGAGAGAGCCACAGATCCGCCCACGACATACACGAGAGCTCTAAAAGAATACTTCATTTTGAATTTAGATTTAAAAAGTAACTGCTAATATAAGGAGATAATCAAGTGTTTTCCAAGCTGTCGCTTCCGAATTCATCAATCTTTAATCGAACAGCGTGGAGCCGCGTTTAACTACCTATAAACGCCAATACAAAAAAACTATTGTGCGCTGGAAAATCCTATCCAATTCTGGGACGAAAACGAGCTAAATACGGCTAAATATTACGTTTAAAGAACTTTTAAACAGGCCAGTCACCGTGGCGCGTTATTTGGTATATACAAGTGAAATTTAACCTAACATGTATACCCTGCAGGATTTTCGGATCATGCCATTCGAAAAGAAGTGTGATGTTATCACGTTTAACGGAAGCTATTTAAGTCAGCGTACGCTGGGCGATTGCAAGGTGTTTCTCTACCACGCTAACCTCTTCTTTATCGAAGTGTTCTATTCGCCTAAGCATCAGAAAGTGCTTATGATAAATGCGTTCGACAAGCCTATCGGCCTGGACCCTTATTTGGATAAGATTTCGCTGGCCGATTTGAAGGTAGCCTGACCTCGCATCTGGCTGAGCAGCTCGATTGCTGCATCCACTGATTTTATGTTCTCGACCACAAGCATAGCCTTGCCTGCACTGTCCTTGACTTTGCACTGTCGCGAATGCTTTTGAACAAAACTGAGAATTGCCCCGAAAACGTCTGACTTGAAATATTCGTCTTTGCCGGTGATGAAGTAAGCGCGCAGCTTATCGTTTTTCAAACTGAGCTTTTCAAAACCGAGCTGTTCACCAAGCCATCGCAGGCGAACCGAATTGATCAGCTCCGAAACGGACGGAGGAATTGCCCCAAACCGGTCACGCACCTCGTTCACAAAACTTTCAAGCTGTGTTTCGTTTTTGATATTATCAAGACGAGAATACAACTGCAGGCGCTCGCTCGTGTTGCCAACATATGTCTCCGGGATCAAGATTTCAAGGTCCGTTTCAATTACGCAATCCTGAACAATGAGTTTTGCTTTTTCCGCGAGCTCGGCCGCAAACAGATCTTTGAAGTCAGTTTCTTTCAATTCCTGGATAGCATCATCGAGGATTTTATGATAGGTGTCAAAGCCAAGATCATTGATAAAGCCAGTTTGTTCGGCACCAAGTAAATTGCCGGCTCCACGGATATCGAGGTCACGCATCGCCACTTTAAAGCCATCACCCAACTCGGAAAATTCTTCGAGCGCAGCCAGTCGTTTACGGGAGTCGGAAGTGAGCAGTGCAGCTGGTGGAGTAAGCAGGTAGCAAAAGGCCTTCTTGTTGGAACGTCCTACCCTTCCGCGCATCTGGTGAAGGTCAGAAAGTCCAAACATATGAGCCGAGTTGATAATGATCGTGTTCGCGTTCGGGATGTCGAGACCGGACTCGATGATGTTGGTGGAGACGAGAACATCATATTCGCCATCGATAAACTTCACCATCACTTTTTCAAGCTTATCGCCATCCATTTGACCATGGGCGATGCCGATCCGGGCATCCGGAACAAGTTTGTAAATCATGTTTCCGAGCGACTCGATATCGCTGACGCGGTTGTGAACAAAGAATACCTGTCCACCTCTGCGAAGCTCGTAGCTCACCGCATCACGAATGATCACCTCATCGAACGTATGGAGTTCAGTCGTTACAGGTTGCCGGTTGGGTGGAGGTGTTGAAATGATGCTAAGATCTCTGGCACCCATCAACGAGAAGTGCAGTGTTCGCGGAATTGGCGTTGCCGTGAGGGTCAACACGTCAACGTTTACTTTCAGCTCTTTCAACCGATCTTTTACCTTCACTCCGAATTTCTGTTCCTCATCAATTACCAGGAGGCCCAGGTTTTTGAATTCAACGTCTTTGCTGACGATGCGGTGGGTTCCAATCAGAACATTCACTTTGCCTTCTTTGACGTCTGCCAGGATTTCCTTGATCTCTTTATCAGTTTTGAAACGCGACACATAATCAATTTTCACCGGGAAATTTGACAGCCGTTCCTTAAACGTCCGGTAGTGCTGCATCGCAAGAATTGTAGTAGGCACCAACACGGCAACTTGTTTTCCTTCCGTTGCAGCTTTGAATGTTGCGCGAATGGCAACCTCTGTTTTTCCAAATCCGACATCACCACAGACAAGCCTGTCCATCGGGTGCGGTTGTTCCATGTCACGCTTCACGTCTTCAGTAGCCTTGGCCTGGTCGGGCGTATCTTCATAGATGAACGAAGACTCCAGTTCGGCCTGCAGAAATCCATCCGGAGAAAATTGAAATCCCGGAGCTGTTTTTCTTTTTGCGTAAAGCTCGATGAGTTCCTTCGCAATGTCTTTAACACGCTTCTTGGCTTTGGCCTTTTTTGTATCCCACTCAGAAGATCCAAGTTTGTTAATTACCGGAGGTGATCCGTCTTTACCCGAATACTTAGAGATCTTATGTAACGAGTGAATGCTTACATACAAAAGGTCGTCATCGCGGAAGACGAGGCGGATGGCTTCCTGTTCGTGGCCATTCACCTCTTTCTTTTCGAGTCCGGCAAATTTCCCGACACCATAATCGATGTGGGTGACGAAATCACCCGGTTGCAGCGTTGAAAGCTCGCGCAAAGTCAGCGCCTTGGTTTTCGAGAACCGCTCTTTCGCCCGATATCGATGATAACGTTCGAAGATCTGGTGATCGGTGTAGCAAACAATTTTCAAGATCGAGTCAACATATCCGTGCCGAATGGCGAACTCCAGTGGCTGGAAACGAACGTTGCTGTTGATCTCCTCAAAAATTCCTTTCAGGCGATCAAGTTGCTTAGGCATGTCGGCAGCAATGAAGTTGCTCATGCCTTTGTCCTGGTGATCGCTTAGGTTTGATGCGAGTAATTCAAAATTTTTGTTAAACGATGGCTGAGCAGAAGATTGCCACTCAAAAGTCTGCGCATTTTGAAGGAAGAAACGGCTTCCGAACTCAATGCAGGTGAAATTTTCTGCCTGGGCAGAAAACGTATAACCCTGTTCGAACAATTGCTCAGGCTTCCCAATCACTTGCGTGTGACCGCTTTCCTTCAGGATCTTTTCGAAAGACTGTTCAACTTTTTCGAAGCTTTTCTGAATGATATCGGTTGCATACTGAAAATCCTTGAACCAGAGTCGTGTGTGAGGTGAAATAAATTCGAGCAGCGACTGACGTTCTTCCTGAACTAACTTAGTCTGAACATTTGGAATAATGCTGACCGAATCGTGTTGTCCTACGGACAGCTGGGAACCCGGCTCGAAAGACCGAATGCTGTCGACCTCATCACCAAACAATTCGATGCGGTAAGGTAATTCGTTAGCGAATGAAAAAATATCGACAATGCCCCCGCGAACCGCAAATTGCCCAGCCTCGTAAACGAAATCAGTTTTTTCGAAATCATAATTGTGCATGAATTCCTCGAGAAAAGCGATGTCGAGCTTTTCTTTAACGGCAACCGTAAACGTGTTGGATGCAAGCGAGCGCTTGTTGATTACCTTTTCGCTGAGCGCTTCAGGATAGGTAACGATAATTTCAGGCCGGGTCTTATTCGCAAGAAGGTTGAGGACCTCCGCTCGCATTAAGATGTTGGCGTTCTCGACTTCTTCAAACTCATAAGGACGCTTGTACGACATCGGGAAGATCAGGATTTCGCGGTCGAGAAGGTTTTGCAGGTCGTTTTGAAAGTATCCCGCTTCTTCGCGATCCTGCACAACGATGAGGTAGTCCTGGGGATGGAGTTTGAATGCAGCTGCCACGATAATGGCATCCAGGCTTCCGTTGAGGCCTTTGATTCGTATATTTTTTTGTTGGGGCGCTTTTATCCCTGCGGCTACGGTCTTCATCAGACCATCCGCGCGATAGATACTTAAAAAGTCATTCGCCTTCAACCCGTTCTGCGTTTATCCAGTTCGTGCGCTTTTTCGGAGGCCGCAAATATAAGGGATTCCGCCCCAAAGCAAACACGTCAGAAAAATCTATAATTTTGATGCCTATACGCTTAAGCATGCGATTTCTTCAACAGCTTTTTTTGTACGTGAGTTTCACGGCATTTCTTTTTTTATTGATCGGGTTGTACAAACCGTGGATAATGTTGTGGTGGGAAGACGTGCAAAACCGGAGGAAAGTAATAAAGGTGTACGGTGCGGTAGCCGGAGTTTGCCTGGCGTTATATTTTGGAATGAACTTAATGATAAAATGAACAGACTAGTTGGAATGTTGCTTCTCTGCGCCTTGATGCTCTCGGGATGTCGCTGGGAAAAAAAGGAGGCTGCGAAAAACGGTGAGGCAGCTGAGACTGCGGCCACCGCGAAAAACGATTTGCCTTTTATGCCCATCGCATTGACCGATGGAACCGTGGCGAACGCGAAGGATTTCAAAGGAAAGAACATTCTCATCTTGTTCCAGCCCGACTGTGATCATTGCCAGCACGAAGCCGAAGACATCGAAAAGCAACTTGCAGATTTTAAAGACTACAAATTGTATTTCGTGTCGGCAGCGCCAATGCCAGAAATTGAAAAATTCGCCATGACGTATAGGCTAAAAGACAAAGAGAATGTTGTCTTTGGCAATACCGCTGCGGAAAATGTGTTGAATCACTTCGGGCCGATACCGGCTCCTTCAATCTATATCTATAATGACCAAACGCTGAAGAAGAGTTTTGAAGGGCAGACTGATGTAAATGAGATTGTGAGCAGCTTGTAGCATTACTTGATCCGATCAGCGACAAGGACAAATTTTTTGGTTTGACCGGCAAATGCCAGAAGATATCGATTACCGCCATCGTTCAGGGCGGTTTTCTTTTTTAGTTCAACAGGACTTAGCGGATAATTCCGCGCGATTACGTTTGCTTTTCCGTCAGGAAAGAATCTCGCGACCACCTTTTTTTCAGGCTTAACTTCAGAAACGATCTTGAAAATTCTTCCAGGAAATTCGTTCACCAATATGTCTGCAGTATAAAAATGAGTATTCGCCTGAATCTTGTTCAAACCAAAATTCTTTCCGATAGATTTGAACGCTCCCGCTTTTAGAATTGACGCATTAGGCTCGTACAGGTAACTGGCGGGATCTGAGAAGTCGGACTTTGTCATCTCTTCCTCCGAAAAGTTAAAAGAAAATACCTCAGACGATGACCGCAGGAGGTTGACAGCTTCAATCGATGCCTCTCCCGAAAAATGGTTCTTACAAAGCAAGAGAAGCTCTTTCACCTCGTTATCAACAGAGACCACAAAAACCTTTGTCACATTGCCAAGCTCCTCAATGCCGAGTTTAAGATCGAGTAGAGGAGCTGCTTTTACCATCAAGTAATCTGCTGCAGCAAAAATGTTATTTTTTAGGGAAACAACGTTGGGCTGGCAATCCGAGAACCTAAACACCTTCTTCTCCTCAAGCCTACGTGAGGGATCAATGAAAAACGCGCTTGCCTCCTGCTCTTCCGCTAAAAAAACTTCCGCCCTTATATTGTGATGCGTGATGTTCCTTGCGCCAAGATAATTATGATTACGGGAAACTATTTCGAACAGCTCACCATCGGGCTCAAGGTAATGCACTGCTTTAAAAACCTTACTCAGGAAAAAGCTATCCACACCAAACCCGCCCGTGAGGTCGATCAGACTTTTGCACACAGGCAATGTTTGAAGAAATATTTTTGCTTTAAAAGTCGCAGTTTGCTCTGAAGAGGATTGTTCCAGATTCAGTGAACGCGGATAGATAGTGGTACTGTTATAAAACGTTGGAAATTTTTCTTTTGCTTTCTTTCTTCCCGAGATCTGTTCGGCAACGATCGCTGCCGGAACGTCCAGCACACTTTGTTGCTTTAACACCAGCGTATTAACATCCGCGTTTTCGTTTGCGCGAATAAATTGTTGGAAAGCGGCTGAAGTTATTTTGTCCAGGATACCAGGCTCCATTGAAATTCCGCTTTGGAAGAACTAAAATTAAACACAAGGAGCAGTTTTCCGAGGTCTCCAATGCAAAAAGATGTTTCGCAGGTAAATGAAGATGCCCATTCCCTGTGACACGAGGAGCACCGGGTCATTTCTGAACCAACTATACCCGATGATCATGGCGGATGCACTCGCGCTGATAATCCAAAAACCGACCGGTAACAATGACTCGTTTTTCTTTTCTGAATAGATCCATTGGTAGACGTAGCGAAGGTTTAACAGAAGCTGGCCAACGGCACCAATAGCAACGATTGGATCTGACAGGTTGCTGCTTGCAAAAATGGCGTCCAGCTTGGTTCCTTCGAGGAGGATCCAAGCCAAAGCAACGGCCGGCATGAAGAAGAGAGAAATTCTTGCAGGAGACGGAAGTACCATCCACAAATTTTTCAGCTGGAGATTCCGGATGTAGATGAAGTATGAAAGAGACTGACCAAAAATGATAACGATATCGTTGCGAATGATCCCGTAAATGAGAAAAAGGAATGAGCCTGCGAGTCCAAGCTGCCAATAGATAGCGGGAGACACAACTTTTCCTCTTCTTTCAGAAATTATGAGCTGTGCGACCAGCCTGGCGCCAAAAAGCGACTGGGCAAAAAACCCAAGGATATAAATCCAGTTATTATTAAAAAATTCCATTTGCGGGCGCGAAGATAGTCAATAGTCTGCAGTCAATGGCAAATTGTGCCGGTGCGTGAATGCGGCCCTAAGATCGGAATTCACTTGGCGCAACGTCCTGGTAGTGGAGGAAATTAGCCGGGCTGAGGATAGGGAAAGAGAAACTGACGGCTTAAGTTTGCGAAGTGGAAAAAAGCAGGTCTGAACAATTTGATCTCATTGTTGTTGGCGGAGGAGCTGCTGGTTTTTATGCAGCGGTTCGTGCAGCTGAGCGCAGCCGTGGATTGAAAGTTTTGATCCTGGAAAAGTCGAATAAGGTTCTGGCGAAAGTGAAAATTTCCGGGGGAGGGCGTTGTAATGTTACCCACGATTGCCCGGAACCATTCAAACTTGCCAGGCATTATCCGCGGGGAGAAAAGTCGCTGAAAACGGTTTTTAAGATTCACGATGCAAAAAATACAATCGAGTGGTTTGAAAAGAACGGAGTACAGCTGAAGGTAGAGGAAGATGGTAGAATGTTTCCTGTGACGGATGACTCCCAAACAATCATTGACTGCCTGATGCGCCAGGCGATGGCACAAAAAATAAAAATCCAGCTTGGTGAGGCTGTCATTTCTGTCTCGCAGGCACAAAATCTTTTTACCGTTACAACCCAAAGCGGAAAAATATACGACTCAACATTTCTTGTGATCGCCACAGGTGGAAATCCGAGCCCGAAGTTCTATGAGTGGATTGGCAGACTTGGTCACACCATTGTTCCTCCGATTCCGTCATTATTCACGTTTAACGATTCTGAAGAGAAGTTCAAAGATCTGATGGGGGTTTCCGTTCCTAACGGAGAGGTAAAAATTGCTGGGACGAAGCTGTCGCAGCAGGGGCCTGTGTTGGTCACACATTGGGGACTGAGTGGTCCAGCCGTTATAAAACTTTCAGCCTGGGCGGCAGAATACCTGCATCAGCACAGCTATGAGTTCACCGCGCTGGTGAGCTGGATAGGTTCTGCGGTGGAATCGGTTGTTCAAAATCAATTGGCTGAGTTCAAGCTGTTGAGAGGGAAACAGAAGATCTACACCAATCCACAATTTGGAATTCCTCAACGATTATGGTCCCGGTTGTGTGACCTGGCACAAATCGAAGAGAATAGAATTTGGGCAGAGCTTCCGCAAAAGAATCTGAACAAGCTGATGGAGTTTTTGATTCGCTGCCCATTTAAGATCAAAGGCAAGACAACATTCAAAGAGGAATTTGTAACGTGCGGGGGGGTCGATTTGAAAGAAATTGATCTGGAGCGGATGGAAAGTAAGCTTATCAAGAACTTGTTTTTCGCGGGAGAGGTGTTGAACATCGATGGCGAAACTGGTGGATTCAATTTTCAGGCAGCGTGGTCAACAGGTTTCGTTGCATCAAAATCGATAACAATGAAGTACGCAATGGAAGTGCAAAATTCGCAGCGTTAGGTTTGGTAGAGCTGGCTGCCGGTTTTGTGGTGCAGATCGCTACGGGCATGGAACTTATTAAACAAGCTGAATCCTTATATGTGGCTCGATTCGCCAAAAAGTGCCAGGACAAAAAAATTTCTCGAAAAACAAATTAAAGTGCCGGCAAATGCGTTTAAGGTTAAATAACCGATGATTCTCTAATTAAACGCCAGAGAGTTTATTTGTTTACAGGGTGAAGCCACGCAGGAGTGCGTGGCTTCTTTTTCTCGCGGTTATAGGTGAACATTTCGTTATCGAGCAGGCTCGAAATGACGGCACACAGAGACGCAGCTGAACGACCTTACTCATTCTTCAAATTCTCAGCCGGATTTGCGAAGGCCGCGCGAATTGTTTGCGAGCCTATCGTCACAACACCAAGCGCCAGCAAGATGGAGACACCGCCCGCAATTATTCCAAACGAAATTTGAATATGGTAAGCGATGAGTTCAAGCCACAGGTTGTTGACGAACCACGCGAGCGGCACACCGATTACTACCGCGATGACCAGCAATTTGAAAAAGCCTTTTGACAAAAGAAGCACGAGGCCTTGATCGGTGGAACCAAGAACTTTTCGGATCGATACTTCTTTCATCCGCGTTTCAATCGAGTACGTTGCCATTCCGAGGAGCCCAAGACATGAGATCATGATTGCAAGCCCCGCGATAAAACCCAGGATGTTGATGATGTCTCCGAAGACGGTATTGTAAAAGAATTTGATTTCCTCTTCAACCTCCTTGTAATCGCTTTTTAATCCCGGATTAACTTTTGCCCAGGCTTTCTCAATGGATCTTGATGCTTCCTCGTGGGTGCCTTCATAACGCACCTGCAGCAGTCCGATTTCTGTTGGATTATAGAGCCAAGCCATCGGTTCAACTTTGCTCCAAAGTGAGTTGTGATTGTAGTCCTTTACCACACCAATGATCTCCTTCTTGGTTGAATCCTGGCGATAGACCAGTTGCTGACCAAGGGCCTCGGTGGCCGACCTGAAGTTCAATGCGCGAACCGCCTGCTCATTAATGACTACAAAGTTTTTGTTGCCGGCACCATGATCGTGCAGGAAAGTTCGGCCGCTGATGATTTCTACTTCCATGTTTGTGGCGTAGTCTTCATCAACGACATAGTAATCGAGGGTGGTCCACTCCTTGTCTTCGAGCGCTTTCTTGAATCCATTGCCGTAAGTCACCCCAGATGCCGGGATGTGGGAAGCTGCGGCCACGTTTTTTACGTTTGTATACTTCAACAATTCTGTTTTCAAGGATTGCGCGGACGTGTTGTTAAGCCTGATGGAAATATTGTTTTCCATTGTGAAACCATAGTCTTTATTGGTGAACAGTTGCATCTGCTTGTACATGATGATTACCGTCAGAATAAAAACAAGCGAAATTGTGAACTGCGAAACGAGCAAAAATTTTCGCAGCCCCATTCGGGAAAACAACTTGACCGAGCTTAGGCTTTTTAAAACCTTCACGGGTTCGAATGCGGACAGCACGACCGCAGGAAATAATCCAGCGAGAATACCGACAACCACCGTGAACCCCAGGAACGCAAGGATCACCATGTAGTTTATGGTAAGATCCCACATGAAAACTTTTGCGAAAGTCAGCTGGAGCATGAGTGGCTTCAATGCAATCATTAGAACAAATGCGAGAAGCAACGCACAGAACGCGACCACTAGTGATTCGGAAAGAAACTGCGTGAAAATTTGCCAGCGGGCTGCACCGGTTACTTTCCGCACCCCAATTTCTTTTGCACGTTTCAGCGACCGCGCAATGGAAAGATTGGTGAAGTTGAAACATGAAGTGAGCATGATCACTCCAGCAAGTCCACTGAGGAAATATACAAACACCCAGGGCAAAGATGGCCCGATGGCGTTGTTTACAAGCGGACCGGGTGTGATGTCGAGAATTGACTGAAGACGGAATTTAGCTTTATATATCTCGGGATTTGGATTCGAGGCAATTTTCGATCTGTAAATTTTTTCCAACACAGGTTCCACATCGCGCTGTGACTTCCCCTCTTCCAGCAAAATGTAGTTCCACCCCTGCCAGAAGTTCATCCAGTCGTCCATTTCTTTGCCCAGCTTCCCTTCTGCCTCCAGGGTTTTCACTGTCGCCATACTAGCGAGTGCTTCAAATACAATGTGGGATTTCTTCTGCGTTGGTGCGAGGACTCCCGTCACCGTGAAGAGTCCGAGGTCACCAACAGAGAATGTCTGACCAACAGGATTTTCCTCCTTGAAAAGCTTTTTGGCTGCCTCCGAGGTGAGCACTACTGCATGCGGATCTTTCAGTGCAGTTTCTTTGTTGCCATAGAGGAATTGGTATTCAAACACTTCAAAGAATTCCGGATCGGCATAGTATCCCTTTACTGGAATGTTTACGTTTTGGTTTTCAAACGAAAGCCAGTTGTTGCCGAAGCCGCGTTTCAAACGAACGACTTTCGCGATGCCGGTGTAGTTCTCGAGAAGTTCATCACGCAATGTCATGGGAGACGTTGCGTTGTCGAGCGAACTCCGGTCCAGACCATTGTTATCGACTGCATATGAGTTGACACGGAAGATCCGGTTCCGCTTCGAGATGTGCCGGTCATACATCAGCTGGTCGGCCACGAGCATAATGATTGCCATGCAGATGGACATGCTTACTGCAAGTCCGAAAATGTTTAGCGCAGAGAAAAATTTATTCCTGGTAAGGTTGCGAACGGCAACCAGAAAATAATTTCTGATCATAAAATAATGGTTTCGGGGTGAGGAAGGACTACTGCTTGATATCCCTCTTCACCAGGTAGAAGTAAATAAGGAACGCGATCGATAGGGAAATTGCGACAATGCCATAAGGTGAGGGTGAACTTGGTCGAAGGTCGAGGTAATCAATGAGTATCAGTGAAAGTCCACCGAACAAAGCAATTAGTCCCCACTTGAGAGATCCGTAACGGTTTGGGACATTTGTGTTCCTGAAAACAGCTTGTGTTTCATCGTTTACATAACCTTTTTCAATCATCTTCTTTTTTAGGATGTAATCGGTCAGCGTTTTCGTGAAGTAATATAAAGAAACACCAAAGCTTCCAATTATTGCGATAGGCATCAAAACGTCATTCATGGTAAGTTCAATTTTTGTTTTGAGGGTGAGACACGGGCTGGGAGGAAGATGTTGCAGGTTGTTGAAAAAAGTTTTTGCCGTGGAGGCCGGAAGGGTCAAATAGAGTCGGCAGGTTCCTGGTTTCAGACTCGATGGTGAATCAATGTGCAATTTTCTCCGCCCGCGCGCGCTTCAGCGCGTGTGAAAGGGACTCGAGTGAAAAAAACCGGAAATAATTGCAACATTGGTGAGTGAATCGGTGTCAAACCGCGTTGAATGATGGATGACCGGACGCTTGTAAAGAATGTATTGGCAGGTGACATGCAGGCTTTCCGGCTCTTGATTCATCAGCATGAGAGGCTTGTGGTCCATATGGTCGGGCGGATTGTGAAGAAACAGGAAGAAGTTGAAGAGCTTTGCCAGGACGTGTTTATGCGCGTTCATAACAAATTAGGGGAATTCAATTTTCAATCGAAACTGTCGACCTGGATTGCTACAATTGCCTATCGGCAGGCGCTTAATCACATCAGAAAGGAGAAGATCGCTTATTCCGAGATTCCAGACGAAGAGGCATTTACGCAGCGCTTTGTGGAGGTAGCAAACCCTGAGTCGCTGGCGGAAGAGAAAGACCAGGACGCCTTTGTACTAAGATTAATTGAAGAATTGCCTGTGCAGTACAAAACGATTCTCACCCTCTATCATGTGCAGGAAATGAGCTATCCGGAGATTTGTGAAATCACCGGCATGCCAGAAGGCACGGTCAAGAATTATCTTTTTCGCGCCCGAAATTTGCTGAAAGAGAAAGTGAAGAAGTATATTAGTAAAGACGATCTGTATGAGTGACGAGGAAATTCAAAAGAAATTTGAGGCAGACATGTTTACCAGCGTCCGAGACTCAGAACACCGGGCGTATGGGATTGTATTCCGGGCACTCTCCCAATCGCCAACGGTAAAAATCTCAGACACATTTGCCGAGCGCGTGGTTAAAAAAATCGTAGCACAACGCAAACGCGAAGCAAGAAGGGACTTCATATGGCTAATGCTTGGCGTTGTCTTCCTCATGGTTGGGCTGATTGTGACTGCGTCCATTGCGGGGTTGCAATTCGAGCTTGGCTTCCTGAAAGAAATGTCGCATTATGGTGGAATTTTCATTTTTGGCATCATTGTAATTCTCGCCTTTAGCTGGATTGAAAAGAAGGCGCTACCCAAAACATCCCAATAATCACAAAAAAGAAAGGTCAGCATGTGCCGACCTTTCTTTTTTCCCGAAAGCCTTTTTTAGTTTTCCGGAATCGTGACCGTGTCAATGTCTGTTACTACCCCAACCTGCACATTTACATTTTCTTTCTTCACAAATTGGTAGTCTGAATTTGGAACGAAGTGTACTTCATAGCTTCCGGCCGGAATACCTCTTAATAGGAAATGCCCGGTTGTATCACTATAGGTAGTGCCAAGCGTGTCCTCACCATTGATTGCGTAGATAGCCGGAGTTGATTCCTTTGGATCTACGATGCCTTTAATCGCACCGCTTTGCGCTTCCGTGATGGTTCTGATGACTGGTTTCAATTTGTATTGGTTCGAGCCTGTCAGCACAATTGATCTTGCCACATCAAAGTCGAGGAGAATTTTGTAGGTCACCCCCTCGACAAAGGTTTCATGAACCTGCAACTTCAGCCCCGATTGAGAGCCGCTTGGGATTGTGAGGTTGTAGGTCTTGTCATCGATTTTTACGGTGTTGTTATCACCGAGTTTAAGCCGAATCTGTGAGATTTTTCCTGCGGGAATTTCAATTGACCCCAGCAACGTGTCTTTTCCGTTGGTGAGTTCCAGCAAATTGACGACCCGGTCATCAACGTCCATGGCTTGCCATCCGTTGCCGTTATCGGACTCGCTGGCGTGGATTTCGACACCTTCTATATCAACATTCACTTCCTGGTAATCGCCAGGAGCATCTGTCAACCACACTTCAACTCTGGCATTTCTGTCTTCGGATTCACAAGCAGCAAAAAACGCCATTAAACCAACGGCTATTAAGCCTTTCCATGCATTCATTTTCATTCTTGTTTGTTTTCTGAGTACAAAACTGAACGAAAATTATGCTAAACCGGCCTTGAAAAGATGTGAATTTTTTGGTCGGCCGACAATCGGCTGTTTCTCGGTGTTGAACTGCATTTTCTCAACCTCGGCCGCTTCCCACAATACGAATACAACTTCTTGCAACAGTTTTCAGACACCTGGCACCATAACTTTCTGCCCAAAAAAGCAACAGTATGTTGACGGAAACAACAGGATTTAAGGAGGCCGAAAGGTGAAAAATCTTACACCTAGCCTAAAGTCCAGAGCACCGATAATCTGCGATATCTGGCAGGGAATCTTTGGCTCCCAGGAAAACTTCCGTAACGGAATAACGTGCTTCAAAGACATGGCAAAACATCAGGCGGCCAGGGGGGCCCCAGCGATACCAGCGAAATGATTTGCCACTAGAAAGAGTGGGTTCAGAAGATCGGTCCTTGAACTAGTAAAGGTGGATTTGCGGCATCACGCCATGGCGATATCGAACAACATCTTTGCAAAGCTTTCAACAAAGATTATGTGATGACGATGAAGGATTATGAGGTAAGGCTCTTCGATAGTTTCGACAATACCAAAGCCTGACTCATGCTAAAGTAATTCTAAAGGGCACTTGAAGTTGTAGCAAGGCTTTTAGTATACTTGGGAGATGAAGTCAAAACTGTTTTTTCTTATAGCATATTCTTTTAGCCTCACTGCCGCGGCTCAAACATACAAGGGCGATAGTTGGGCCACGGTTAAGGCAAACGGGTCGGGGAAACTATCCGTGGTATACTATGAACAACCAGGCCTGATCTACTTGGCGGATGGTAAGATGAAAGGTGTTTGCGTAGACATCCTTTCGGATTTTCAAAAATATGTTGAAACGAAATACGCAAAGAAGATTACGGTGGAGTATGAGGGTGAGGAGAAGGAATTCTCCAACTTTCTGAAGGTGGCGCAGAAAACTGCAAATATCATCGGTGTTACGAACACGAGCATTACCGATGAAAGAAAGAGGATCATGAAATTCTCGCCTCCATTCATGACCACCCAGCTTGTCCTTCTTACGAATAAGACGGCTCCGGCACTTTTGAAACTCGAGGACATGCCGAAAACATTCGAGGGGTTTACAGCGCAGGTAATTTCCGGCAGCACGCACGTCAACTACATTGAAGAAATCAAAAAACAATATTTTCCAACGTTACCAGTGACGTACGCAGCCTCCAGCGAAAGCGTGATCAAGAATTTATCAACCAATCCGAAGCTGTTTTCCATTCTGGACTTTACGGAATACATTGGGGTGGTGAAAAAGAAAGTTCCTGTGAAGCGCCACGATATAGAACTGGGGAACCCGGAGCCGCTCGGGTTCATCATGTCAAAGCAAACAGACTGGGACGTTTTGTTTAAAGAATTTCTGACGGAAGAATACCGCAAAAGCGTTCACTACAAGGAGATCATCGCAGAAAACCTGGGCGCAGCATTTCTTAGTCTTGTCAAATAACTTAGGACTCGCGCTAGCGCCCCTTGCCACTTTGCCCATAAAATAAAAACGCCCAGGATTTCTCCCGGGCATTTTTGTTATTGGAAACTAAATTTTTCTAGTACACGAGGCTGCGCTCCATCATGAATTCAGCAATCTGAACAGCATTAGTAGCAGCGCCTTTTCTCAGGTTATCCGCTACCACCCACATGTTGAGCGTATTCGGTTGAGATTCGTCTCTGCGCAAACGGCCAACAAAAACCTCATCACGACCTTTCGAATTGATCGGCATTGGATAGATGTTGTTCTTCGGATCATCCTGAACGATAACGCCAGGGGTGCTTGCAAGGATAGAACGAACCTCACTCAAATTAAAATCTTCTTTGAACTCAACGTTCACGGCTTCTGAGTGGCCACCAATTGATGGAATACGTACCGTTGTAGACGTCACGCCAATTGAGTTATCGCCAAGGATCTTACGTGTCTCGTTCACCATCTTCATTTCCTCCTTCGTGTATCCGTTGTCGAGGAAAGAGTCGATGTGCGGAAGCGCGTTCATATCGATGGGGTGAGGATACACCTTGGATCCGCTAACACCTTTGCGCTCATCCATCATCTGTTGAACCGCGTCTTTTCCGGTTCCCGTAACGGACTGGTAGGTAGAGACTACGATTCGTTTCAATCCGTACTTCACATGCAGCGGAGCGAGCGCCATTACCATCTGGATAGTTGAGCAATTTGGGTTCGCAATTATGCGGTCATCGATTGTCAGCACATTGCCATTGATTTCAGGGACTACAAGTTTTTTTGTTGGGTCCATGCGCCAAGCAGACGAGTTATCAATCACGATTGTACCCGCTTCCGCATACTTTGGAGCCCACTCCAGGGAGGTATTTCCACCTGCAGAGAAAATAGCGATATCAGGAGCGAGCTTGCAAACCTCTTCAATGCTCTTAATCTGGTATTCCTTGCCCTTAAAGGTCATCTTCTGACCTACTGACTTAGGGGATGCAACCAAATACAATTCATCGAAGGGGAAGCTGCGTTCTTCCAGTACGCTTATGATTTCCTGGCCCACCAATCCTGTGGCACCAACTACTGCAAGTTTCATTTTAGTTTGTTAGATTTAATGCGATACAAAAATAGTGCAGTTCCCCCGCACTACGAACAGAATTAAAAAATATTCATTTCTATGGGGGAAAACATCTTCTCGAAATCGATTCCTGTGTTTGTGCTTTTGTGGTCTTTCATGACCCAACAGGCGTTAGGGCAGATTGCCGATAATTTTGCTGATGGAAATTTAACAAGCGACCCAGCTTGGGCGGGGTCCACCGCGAACTACATTGTCAATGGCAGCGGTCGGCTGCAGTTAAATGCACCCGTAGCCGGGAGTTCATTCCTTTCATTGCCGTTTTCGATTCCCACTAACCACAACACCCAATGGGAATTTGTAATTGCCCATAACTTCAGTGCATCAACTCAGAACCTGACCCGTGTGTACCTAATGTCCGACACCCAAGACCCTTTAGCAATTCAAAATGGGTACTTTTTACAGTTTGGCGAGACTGGTTCTAACGACCCCATTGACTTGTTTAAAGTGACTGGCGGAAATGCATCGTCAACCTTTCGCGGAACATTGGGTTTTGTGGCTGCACCCTTTAACATACGAGTAAGAGTTACAAGATCATCAACGGGCACCTGGGAGATTTTTGCCGACAACATGGCGGTATCAAACTTCACGTCACAAGGCTCTGTGGTCGATAACACTGTCCAGGCCAGTTCGTTTTTTATCCTTCGCTCCACATACACAATTGGCAATATATCAAACTTCTCCTATGACGACTTTGTGATAACGACCACTCCAGCACCCGATGTGACTGCGCCCGGCATCAATAGTGTTTCGGTTCTTTCGGCATCCGAAATCAATCTAAACTTCTCCGAAGCGCTTGATGCGACAAGCCCTTTGAATGCTAGTCAGTTTGTGCTGAACGATACAATTGCCGCAAACGCGGCTGCGTATGCAGAAAACAACACTACCATCCAATTAACCTTTCCCCAGGCCATGGTAAACGGGCGGATTCAAAAAATTCAGTTTCCATCTGTGTCTGATCTTTCTGCAAATGTTCTGGCCTCCGGACACCAGAACTTTCTCTTCTTTCAGCCAGTAGATCCGCAACCACACGATCTCATCATCAATGAAATTTATGCAGACCCCTCCCCGTCAATTGGACTGCCCGAGTTCGAGTTCGTTGAAATCTATAATCGCAGTCAGCATCCGTTTCAGCTCGAGAACTGGCAACTGACGGATGGAACGACAACAGCAACATTGTCCGCGAAAATTCTCTTGCCTGGCGAGTTTCTAACAGTAACACCGAACGCAGCAAGCGCGGCCTTTTCTGGCTTAGGCCCAACGATGGGTGTGACGACCTTTCCATCACTTAACAATTCGGGTGACAATCTTCAGCTTAAGTCCCCGGATGGAATTGAGATCGATGCACAACCGTACGCACTGGCCTGGTACCATGATGAAGACAAGGATGCTGGAGGCTTCTCACTCGAGCGGATCGATCCCACCTCCTTTTGTAAAGGTGCAGACAACTGGCGGGCCAGTTCGCATGCTATTGGGGGAACACCCGGCCACCAGAATTCCGCGTGGCAAATTACACCTGATGTGACTGGTCCGAGGTTACTGGAAGTCATTCCGAAAACATCCAAGGTGATCACTTTGAAATTTGATGAGCGAATGGATGCAACATTGCCGCAACTCAGCAACTTTAATTTCTCTGCAGATGTGGCAAAGACGACAGCAAACTTCACCAATGCAGCACTGACCGACATCGATCTTGAATTTGGTGCCGATCTCGATTCAACGGTTGTTTACACAGTAACGCTGTCTGGATTTTTCGATTGCCCGGGAAACGCACTTCAGTCCTCAGCGAGTTCTGCATCGTTTAAGATGGATATGGTGAAGCCGACAATTGTTTCCCTTGCAGTACTTAATCAGACGCAGATTCAACTTAACTTTTCCGAAAAGCTCCTTTCCGCGTCAGTTTCAACCGCGTCTTTTTCCCTTGAGCAAAATGCGCCAGTGTTTTCTTTTGGACAATCCGCAGATCGAAAATCAGTTGTGCTGACATTTGCAGCCCAATTGACCAACGGAAAAGAGTATACGATGACCGTGCGTCAGCTTTCAGACGATGCAGCGAATGTGATGATTGAAGACCATCGAACGTTCAGATTCTTTCAACCGATAGCCGCTGCAGCTAAAGATGTTGTGATCAATGAATTTTTAGCAGATCAATCGCCAATTGTTGGTCTTCCAGAAGGCGAGTTTATCGAGATCTACAACCGCAGCAACAAACCCTTCAATCTTTCTGGATGGAAGATCACAGATGGCTCGTCTACTGGAACGTTGCCGGATAAAATCATTTTGCCGGATCAGTACTTTATTTTATGTCCGGTCAGTCTGGCATCGCAATATCAGAATTTTGGAACTGCGTTAGCACTATCGACCTTCCCTTCCTTGAATAACAGCGGTGATCAAATTAAACTGACAGATCCATGGGGCTTAACTATTGATTCGATTCAGTACTCATCTGCCTGGTATCAGGATGACGACAAAGAGGATGGAGGCTGGGCTATCGAGCGCATAAATCCAAACGACTTTTGTGGTGAAACGGAAAACTGGAAGGCAGGTGAAAACCCATTGGGTGGAACACCCGGAACCGTTAATTCTGTTTTTGCATTGACGGAAGACAAAATATCACCCGATTTGGTGTCAGTATCAGTGATTAGAAGTGACAGCCTGGTGGTTCATTTTAGCGAGCGTCTCTCCGCCAGCACGAGATCCCAAACGAATTTTGTTTTTGAACCGGAGCTACAGATTCAAAAACTTGACTTTACAGCACTTGATAGACGCCACATCGCCTTCAAGCTTTCCACTTCTCTTGATTCAACAACGCAGTACCAGCTAAGGGCTCAGCAGATATTTGACTGCCCGGGAAATCTGATTCACCCTGATTCAACGCACATTGCTTTTAAACTTGACAATGTTGCTCCAGTAGTTACGGGGGTGTTAACAAACAGCCCCACGCGCGTAACGATCGCGTTTTCCGAAAGA
>DASWTP010000008.1:0-2472 GCA_036402075.1 Chryseosolibacter sp.
GTCTCAGAAATGAAGCATGACGTGAAGAAGAAGAAGAGAAAAGGTTTAAAGAGACCAGGTCCACAAGTAGAACCGGGGCATTTCACACAAATCAAATCACGATCCGATGCTCAAGATTGGTACAGCGCCATTGAGACGGAAATCAAGGATTTAGAAAAGCGAGGAACATTCGAATTAGTTAAGATCGGCTCGGTCCCACAGAACGAGAATATCCTACCATCTCACTTCACGTTTCAGGCAAAGCGTAACGGAAGGAAGAAAGCAAGATGGGTAGCCGGGGGCGACAAACAAGTGAAGAGACTGCTCGACGATTTCGCGAGTCCCACTTTGAAGACCTCTAGCTTATATAGTCTGGTTGCGATCGGTGCCCATAAAAGGCTGAGCCTAAGATTCTTAGACATCAAAAATGCATATCTATGGGCAGACCTCCCAGAACCAGTGTTCACGCACCTACCCCAAGGCTTTAGTTCGAATAAAGAGACATCAGGAAAATGCTGTAAGCTCAAGAAGGGACTCTACGGTCTCAAGGAAAGCGGGCGATTATGGTTCGAAACACTGAAGGAATCGTTGAAGTTATTTAATCTGGAACAAAACAAGTTTGATCCATGTGTCTTCTACAACACAAAACATGACGTATATCTAGGGACGTATGTAGACGACTTGATCATTTTGGCACCAGAAGATACCACCAACAAGATCGAGCAAATGCTGAACGAGAAATTTGAAACGCAGAGGTCTGAATTTGACTATCTAGGCGTTTCTATCACATCCAGCGACGAAGGCTTCAAGCTGTCGCATTTCAAGCTGTCGCATGAAAGGTATGCAAAGGAGATGCTTGAAAGGTTTGGCATGGAGAATTGCAATCCGAAATCAATTCCACTTCCCGTCAATTGTGAACTAGTTCCGGCAGGAGAAGGGGAGCAGGTCGACTACCCGATGAAGGAGGCTTCGGGCTGCCTACTATGGCTAGCCAGGTTTCGCCCCGATTTGTCGTATGCGGCACATCAGATCTCGAAGATTGCGTCCGCGCCTTCAGCAGCGCACATTGCAGTGTTTAAACACACCCTGCAATATATAAAGGGAACCAGTGCGAATTTCATGGAATTTCCCTTCGATCCTTCCAGCAACCTACAACTCATGGCGTTCAGCGACGCAAATTGGGCTAACGATCCAGTAACGAGGAAAAGCTGTGGCGGTGCACTTATTTACGCCGGACCATATCTTGTTTCCTTCTATGCTAAGGGCCAACCCAACGTTGCTACTTCCAGTGCTCACTCAGAGATCCTGGAAATTTCACGTGCTTGTAGGCAAATAATGTTTCTGAAGAATTTCCTATGCGATATGGGATTTATGCAGGAACCCATCAAAGTTTATACTGACTCGGCATGCGCGATAAGCGCAACTGCAAAGCTTATCTGCTCTGAAGAGAATAAACATTTTGGTGTCCGTATTCAAGAAATCAAGGAGTACAGGGACACACAGTTCATTCAGCTTCTAAAAGTTATTGGTACAGATAATGCAGCCGACATTATGACTAACCAACGAGGTAAGGTTCATTTCGAACACCTCTTGTCAAACCTCCGAAAACCTATTGTGGATGAAAAATTAACTTAACAACAGATTGTATGAACGTTAATCTTTCAACGGGGCATGTTAGTTTTGAGGATTGTAGACCTACAACCGCGGACAGACCTACGCCATCCGGAGCCACACATCGGAGATGAACAAATGGGATGTTGAAGTTCCAAGACCAAAGAAAGGCAACTCGTTGTTTAAGCGACACTCATCGTTGCTCTCAACACCAGCTTACTCTCATTGAGTAAATGCTTTTGCGTGTTATAGTTATATCGTAACATATGCATGCTCTGACCTTCTGGTTTAATCCCTTGTTCTAGCTTTATTCAAATATATATATCAATTATCAATTATCTTACTTAACTCTTTATAAAGTAACGTTCTCGTGTTTACGAATGAACAATTATCACAATTTGGCTGCAATTAAATCGTAGCCCACCGCTACTCTTTGCTACTTATATCGATCATGAATATCATATAATTAACAGGTTATGGGCCCAGGAACAACGTCCTGATGGCTAGTTGTGTCGTTCGACCTGAAGAAAGGATGAACGAAACATTAGATCATTTGCAATGCCAAAGCAAAAACAAAAGGCAAAGAAGCCGCCGGTGCCAGTGACACCTGCGAAGCAAGCCGTTAACCCACCGGTTTTCCAGACTCCAGATGGAAGCGTAAATAGCGAAGAGAAAACAAGCAACTCGCCTATCATGGAGGGAATAATCGATACAACGGTGAAACATGTATTCGACGTTCACCCGGCCGACATGTACAAGTATACGAAGTCGTTGCCACAATATTGTGGGGCAACACGACAATCGTGGGTGGACTTCAAGACGAAGTTAAAGGCCATCATGAGCAATCTGGGAAATAGCTCCTCAACCTGGACGGACCAAAGT
>DASWTP010000009.1:0-6138 GCA_036402075.1 Chryseosolibacter sp.
AGCGCTCCCATCTCCGAAAGGCCTTATACCCAAAACGTTGTGCGTAATTTTTTTATGAAGGTTCTTCCAACTATCATACTTGTGTTTTTGACTATTGAGTCGTATGGACAAGGTTTTTATAAAATGGACACACTTACGACACTACCAAAAGAAGTGATAGGGCTGACAACTGGGACTTTTAAAAAAGGATTCAGCACTGACTTTAACGGGGATGGACGAAAGGACTTTATATTAGAAATGACTTCAAATGATCGCAATGCCTCTGGAAACATCGAGTATTGGATAACGTCAGATTTGAAAGAATATAAAAAGGAGAAAAAATTTGGCCGGGATTACGACTTCTTTTGGTTTATCAACTTGGACAAAGACGCTGAACCCGAGATTTTTAGAGCTACCGGATATGAAGATGGAATTGACTATGCTATTTATGATCAAAATGTATCAACTGGAAAAGAGCAATTGGTGTCGTTTGTGAATCCTGTGATAATAGAAAACGAAAAAACATACTGGGGTTACCCCTGGGACATATCAGACATGATTTTGAAAAACGAGGATAATAATGTCTTTCTGCGCGCATCCTTTGACCATGATATTGCAAGAGATGAAGAGATCACTGCGCCAGGCCCGTCCAAAAAGTTTCCAGCCGTCTTCTTTTACGGACATTCCACCCAACCAAAGATTCCAGTGGGACAAACACGAAACTTGAGTTGGGTCCTACTGCAAAATTTAAAGTAGAAAAACTAAGCAGCATCAAGGGAGGTAGAGCGTTTCTTTTTCATCAACTATTCCGCCATTCATTGTTCCTACCCCCGAGTTCCACCCCGGTGTTCCTCACCGACACGCCACAACCCGCCTTCGCCATCACCCAGCCACTAAACTACAAACCACAAACTACAAACCACAAACCCAAAACCCCCAAACACCTCCACCTTCCGCGTCACCTCGAGTCTACACTACATCTCTGAAATGCATCCTCGCTATCGAGAGGCTAGCGCACGCCATCACGCATGTCGCTGTCGTAGATATTTAGGGACCTACGCACCACGGAATGCCTGAAGCCGTTTCCGTATATTTTTCAAACCCCCAGTGCCATTTTGCTTCGAGACCCTAAAGATTTTCTTTATGGAAAAAAGTGGCGGTGCTTACTCGATATGTATGTGGCAAAAAATTAAGAAGAATCAGAATTGCTGACGATCAGCCCTATGTTTTAATTTAAACCGTTTTTTATTATCTTTAATGATGAGCCCATTTCTCTTTCAGCACAAAAAGAGAGTGGGCTATTTTTATTCTATCTCTGGCGTTTATGAAACGAAAGGCGCTTTACATTGTCCTGGTGGGCTTGATGGCAGTCGACGTAGTTGGTCAGGATACAAGATTGATGGAGTCTATCCTCGCGAAAGCCGGAGGCCGGACTGGAATTGAGCAGTCGTATAAGAACAACAAAAAGTGGGTAATGTTTGCGGGGCTCCCTGAAATCCTCGAGGTGGGTGGCTTCAGCGCTGAGATACAAATTGATCTTGCTGATGTAGCGGGAATCACAGAGGAAGGGAAGCAGGGGTGGGTTACGATTTGGGTTTCTGCATCGATTGGCAAGGAGTCGGAAAATTTAGATGAACATCTCAGGAGCCTTATTTCTCCAATCGGCCTTCAGCAACGGGCCTTCGACCCCAATGCCCCGGACTCTCCTGATTTCATAAGCGCATCGGCCGGAGCATCAGTACTGGTGGTCGCTGCAGACGTAGTCATCGGACCAGGTGGCGGAGAACCAGAGCTCAAAGTCGGACTAATAAAAGAGTTTAACGTGAATGCAAGCATAAATGGGGAGTTTGTATTTGAGATGCAAGTTACCGCGCTTCACGATCTCCTCAACAGCAGTGCTACACCAGGAGTCGCCTTGACCGACTTTGGTATCCGCCTGATTAGATTTTTAGCTTATCCAATTTTTGATTTGATTTCTCCCAACCCCTTTATCAGGTTCAGGTTTGCCAGCCTCGACGACAACCCAGAGTCCGATCTGATCAAGGATGTGACTGGGCGCCTGGTACAAGGGTCCTACGGGGAGATCAGTGTAGAGGCAACAAGTAATTCCGCAGGGCAGTTTTATATCCAGGTTTGGTCAGGTGAAGGAATCCTACCGCCAAAGTGGGAGTGGGAAAGCGTGACGAGTGGCGTGGTTTGGCTCGAAGCGGACCAAACAAAGACATTTTACCTTCGAGTAAAACCCAATTCCCGGGAAGAGGTATTCGCCTTCGCCCTTCGTGAAAGTTCAAAACTCACGCCACGTATCCTCTATAAGACTACAATCGCCGCACTTCCACCGGGCACTGACATCGAAAAACCTCAAGTGAGCTTCACTTCTCCAACCTCCGGAAGTAATATCAGTTCTTCTACAAAAGTTGTAGTCAGGGCCGCAGATACTGGCAGCGATATTAGCCATGTCGATCTTTTTATTAACAACCTTTACTACACTGTCGACAATGTGGCACCGTATGAATTTGCCTTGCCATCGGGACTGCCAGTCGGAAATATCCGGCTGACTGCGCGTGGGTATGACAGCAATGGCAATGCGATGGAAGACCATCTCGACCTCTATCAACCAGCTCAAACGAATTCCATTATTTCGTCACTCAGCAATGGAACCGTTTCTCCTTCTGCCGCTGTGTTGTCACAACCAAGGACCTTCACCGTCACCTATAAATCTTCCACAGGAACAGCTCCAATTGCCACGAAGTTGATCGTGGGCACCAATAGTTACATCATGAGCACAACGGGTACCTCTTGGACTGAAGGAGTTAATTACACGGTGTCCCGCACATTCCCTGAGGGAGAGCACCAGTTTTATTTCGAGGCTGCAACAGCTTCCGGGACATACCGCTACCCATCGTCCGGCAAACTTGACTTTGTTGTGCTGCCGGAAGCATCCGGTTGGGAAGTGAAATTGAATCCAATGAACACAACATACTCGCCTTCCACTGTCAAAAGAGGAACGAAGTTGACCGTGCAGCTAGACATTGATAACGACGGAAACTACCGTTACTCGCGAGTTCCCTTTCGGCTCGAGTTAAGAAATCAGAATGGAAATCTTATTAGTATCGCAATGTTTGATGCCAACGGTCTCGATCCAGGGCAGAGCAGGATTGACATTGCTGAATTCACTGTTCCATCAGACGCAGCCGATGGCAACTATACGCTAACTGCGCTGCTCCTGCCATCACTCGATAGCGAGACAAGTAATAATAGCGTAACGATGTTTTTCCGCATCGGCGCCTCTACGGGAAACGCACAGTTTCGCACGACAAAAGGCAAGGAAAAAATTGGCTACAATGGTACTCTCCTTGTCAATGGTAAGCCCTTCACCATATTTTCCATCAACAATCTTGAAATCGGCGTCAGAGATCCGTCTAATAACATCAATGGTATCGAGCTCCATACAATGAAAGTGTACGGCAGCCATGACTGTTTTTTGACGTATGAAGGTGTTGATGGAGTGAGTGCAGTGTTGTATGGCGCGTATGAGATAAGTGATGGCGCCGTGTATGAAAACACGGAGCTGCATACCTGGCCCGGCGGTGTATATTTTTTGGATATCAAAGCCCCGCAGGGTTATACTTTTGAAAACGATCCAAATCAGTTCGAGCTATATTCGGCACGCGATGAATGGGCATTCGTAAAATCCTGGTATAAGAATATAACACCGCTCGGATCATTTGCCGATGGCATCCGTGTTAGGTTTGAAATTCCTCCAGGACAGGCAATTGACCAATACACGTTGTATTTCAAGACGCCTTATGAGGGTACGCAAACCGTCGATTTCACGCAACTTCATTTCCATGTGGGGGAGAGGCCGCCGGCTATCAGCGCTGTCAGCAATTTGGCAATTTCGGCGGACGATATCATCACTATTACCGGCGAGCGGTTCGGAGCCAGTGGATCGGTTTGGTTCGGCAATGTAAGCGCAACTGACATCACCAGCTGGAATTCAACTTCGATCATTTGCAAAGTGCCTCAGAACATTATTCCTTCAGTCATCACCGTTTCAAGCGGAGATAGAAATAGCAATGGAGTTCCTTATACAGTGCTCAGCTCTACGGGCGCACCCACCATCACCGCCTTTATTCCTGATCAGGTGTTATGGCCAGGAGAGACACGAGTGATAGGAAACCTTTCCAATACTTTTAAGGATCCAAACGGAGAGGAACTCCTTTATCAAGCAGTTACAACAAATCCCCATGTCAATTTTATTGGCCAGGAGGCCGGATATATAGCCGATGGGATGCTAACAATTAAAATGTCTGCTTCAGCGACTTCGCGAAACGATCCCGTTTTGGTCGGTGCTTTCGATCCCGGCGGAAAGAGTGCGAAAATAGAGTTCCGGATAATGGTGCCTTCGAAACCAGCTGTGATAACAACTGGTATACACAACTTGGCGCAACGATCGATCACCGCACGCGGCTCCATTGTTTCTACGGGTGGTTTGCCGTTAACAGCCCGAGGTGTTGCTTGGGGGCCCGGAAATATGGCTTCGTCCTCCGATAAATTGATCTTCAGCCCGGACCAAAGCGATGAATTCTCTGTTAACATAACCGGGCTAATGCCTGGCGCCCCTTATCATGTGCGCGCATTCGCGTCCAACGGACTTGGACTTGAATATGGCGCTATTGCAGTTTTCACTACTGCGCCCGGACTTCCGGAAGTGAAAACCCGTTCAACATTCCCCGGGCCGGGACCGGCCATTCCATCTGGCGGAGAAGTGGTGTCTGAAAGCGGTGCAACGGTAACAGAACGTGGTGTTTGCTGGAGCAGTCATCCTGAATCAAAAATCACCGACTCGCGCACGATCGATTCCTTTGGCGCTGGTGCGTATACCAGCGCCGTTACGGGGCTGTTACCGGAAATCGATTATTTCGTTAGGGCTTATGCCGTCAACAGCGTCGGCGTTGGATATGGGAATGAATTTGTGGTAAGGATCATGAAGTCACAAACAATTGCGCTGTCGCCAATCGTCGATCGGGTATTGGGAACCGCACCCTTCATTGTGCAGGTCAGTGCAAGTTCGGGGCTACCCGTAACCGTTAAACCAATCACGGACAACATTAGCTTTTCATCGGGAATGGTTACGGTGAACGCAGCAGGGAAGGCGATCTTGATCGTGGAACAGGGAGGAAACGGCGAGTACGCTGCAGCAACTCCGGTCATAGCCAGTTTTTGTGTGAACCCTCCGAAGCCTGTGATAACAGCCTCCGTTGTTGACGGGCTGAAACGATTTACATCCTCAGCTTCCAGTGGAAACACCTGGTATCTTGACGGTCAACCGATCGATGGAGCAACCTCTCCGGTCGTTGAGCCCACAGTGCCTGGGAATTATACAGTTGACGTTCGGGTCGGGGATTGTGTCAGCGAGAAGTCCAACACGATGGCATTTAACAATACAGTAGGCGTCGAAGATAGTGATGAACATGTACTCAGCGTATTTCCGGTTCCTGCAGACAATGTCATTTACATAACGAAACCGAACAACACGATCGAAAGCCTCGTTGCCATCGACATGCTTGGCCGGTATAGGTCCGTGGTATTTGAAGTATCAACCGATATTATTTCTGCAGATCTCACTGATCTTCCGGCTGGAACATACGTACTCCGCATCAAAGCGGGTAAGATACACATGGTCCGGTTCGCGAAAAGGTGATGAACGTTAAAAATCCAGAGGGAATTCCTCACCAGATTCCCTTCCCGGTACAATATGTGAACTCCATTATTAGTCAGGGTGTTAACTGACTCGAGTAACAAAATGGTAACGAAAAATGCCTGACCATCACTCAACAACTCTAAAGAAACCTAAATGAATTTTTGAGCTTCTGTTACTCGGAAGCAAAGGTAAGGGGAGTGGTGGAGTTGAACAAAATTTAGAGGAGTTGATTGACCTGACTCACTTGATCAGTTGGAGTTCCAGCAGCCATTTCTTGATTTTGATTTGTGCCTGCTTTTCTTTTTCGCCCTTCATTACAAATAAAATTCCATCGCGTTCTTTGCCGCCTTCGATCTCGAATGGTTCCAGTACTTTACTACTCTTCGATAGCTTCTTAATCGTTTCCACACTGTCGCCCAATCCATAGCCAGCATTCGTGTTGAACGGAACAA
>DASWTP010000010.1:0-1563 GCA_036402075.1 Chryseosolibacter sp.
AGCAGAAGTGGTATCATCGCCTTCGAAAGTATCCGCGACCACAATAACGTAATTACCGACTTCAGGGCCATCACGGGCAATGAATCGGCAAACGCCATGTTTCCAAACGTAGGCGGTGACCTTACGAATAAATCCCTGCGCAAAGAGCTGACCTGGCTGGCACCGCATCAGATGTTTGATAAGTACGTTTCAGTGGTCACAAAGAATAAGGACGTTCTATCAGACATATTCATTGAAGCCACGCAGCAATGGGTTGAGGTAACTGCCGTAAAGATGACGGACGGGTTCGTTGCTACTTTCACGGACATCACGAGCAAAAAATTATCGGATCAGCGGCTCAAGAAAAACTATGTGGAGCTCGTATCAGTCAAGGAGAATCTCAAAAAACTCAATGCAGAATTAGAGCAAAAAGTTTCCGATCGCACGCGCGCGTTGTCGCTAAGTGAAGAACGCTTCAGACTCGTTGGCCGTGCTACGAATGATGCGCTGTGGGATTGGGACTTTGTGGTTAACAAAATGTGGTGGAGCGAATCGTTCTACACGATGTTTGGCTACGATCCACAGAAAGATGAGTTCACGCGAGACCAGTGGGCGGAAAAAATTCATCCCGATGATCGCGAGGCGGTACAACAAAGTCTTCATCACGTGATCAACAGCAGTCAGAAACAGTGGATGCGCGAATACCGTTTTCTCAAGGCTGACGGAAAATATGCCGACATCCTCGACCGCGGGTACGTGTTGCATGACGAACATGATATTCCCTATAGAATGCTCGGATCCATGTTCGACCTTACAGAGCAGAATCAGGCGAAGCACGAAATCGCCCAGGTAGAAGCCCAGCGAAAATTCCTGGCCGAGTCGATGCCACTGATCGTATGGACAACCGATCCCCGCGAGAACGTGAACTTTGCCAATCGTCAGTTTGAATTATACACCGGCTTATCACAACAGCAGGCCATCGGAAACGGATGGCAAAGTGTTATTCACAAAGACGACCTTCCGCATTTGCTTATGCAGTGGAAGAAAGCAAGCCACGACCAAAAAGATTTTCAATGCGAAGTGCGGGTGAAGCTTGCAAACGGTGACTATCATTGGAATCTCCTTTCCGCAAAAGCAAGAAGAGAAAATAATGGTAACCTGATCAGCTGGGTAATAACAACGATCGACATTCATGAGCAGAAGAACCTCAACCAATACCTGGAAAACAAAGTCGATGAGCGAACGCGTCAGTTGAAGGATATGAATGAAGCGCTTGAGCGAAGCAACTACGATCTGCAGCAGTTCGCCTCAGTTGCCTCTCACGATTTGCAGGAGCCGCTTCGGAAGATTCACATGTTTGCTCACCTGGTGCAGGAGCGCTACATGCAAGACCAACCGGAGGCGAAGCAATTACTCGATAAGATCCTGGTTTCGTCACAGCGCATGAAATCGATGATCTCGAGCGTATTGAATTTTTCGAAGTTGTCGGGCGATAAAAATTATTTTGAACCGGTTGACTTATCGAGACTCACGCATGAGTTGCTCGATGATTTTGAAATCGTGGTCAAAGAAACGAAAGCGGAA
>DASWTP010000011.1:0-13150 GCA_036402075.1 Chryseosolibacter sp.
GTATACATTCTATTCGATAGAAACATTTAAAGGTGTGCCCGCGGAAGAAACGTTTACGCTCGGAAAGATAACCGGAACACCTGCCACCCTGGCCGGCAATGCTGCCATCACCATAACCAACTATTCGGAATCGCTCGACCCCAGGTCTAATATAAAATTTTCGACAAAGCCTTATGGGGCAGCCGGTGTCTTCAGCGCAAACTATTCCGGAACAACGTATAGCGTGAATACACCGTTGTATCAAGGGTTCAATAAAGTTCAGGTCTATGGATTGCGTGCTGATGTGCCGGTATACAAGATGATCTCGAACGTGAATGCCGGTGATGCCGTCTCAGTCGATTTCAATACATTTGAGCCGTTTGAAAATTTTGTTCCCCTTAATTCTTTTTACGGATTTGCATACGTGATCGGTATTGAGGCGGATGACTCGCATTTCGAACTGGTCGTGTCAGATAAATCATCATCGGCAGATCCACGAAAACTTTATATCGGCTCTGTGCCCGGATTCCCAAGGTATCTCACCTACGTTTACTCTTTCTCGGGCTTCGAATTTCTTAAAGTTGGCGGGCCTGTTGCATCCTTCGTGGCACCCGTTTACAATACTTCGGTAACGAACAATACACTATCTGGCTTTAAAGCTTCCATTAACACGGACCATGACTACAAGCTGGCGCAGTGGCGTGAGAACGCTGGCCTGCATAGGGCCACATGGATTGTTCATTCAGATAAAAACACCCATCCGAATATTGACTTTGATTTTCCGCAACAGCTCACCACTGCATACCCGAACCTGACAAAAGATGGCCTCGTGCTGTCGAACGGATCTTTTATTCGCTCTGCAGGGACATACACGTATCTCGATATGCTGGCGGATCGATTTAAGAACGTCCGGAAAACGGAATATGAAATGTATACGATGGCTTTCAACTGAAATCGCTCAGCTGCATTGATGGATTCGTGATTTGTCTGTAAATTCGTTCTATCCCTCTTTAAAATGAAAACGTTTCGTTTGCTGATTGTTGTTGCCGTGATCGCTGCGTTCGGTAGTTGTGATAAAGAACCCGATCCGACACCGTTCCTCACTATTGACGTTGGTTTCATCGGTTTGGATCCCGGGCGTGAGCTCTGGATTTTTGCCAATGATGAAAACGGTCAGCTGATTGACATCCGGGAGCTTCAGAAGGGTCCAAATTACCTGCGATCAGTTCGTAACGAAATCTCAAAGGTTGATCTTACGATCGTAGAGGTTTTCGAGGGCGCACATCATTTTACAACCTATCGCGATGTCTCCACGGACCGTCCTATAAACATAAATCATTATAACCCGGTATTTCCAATTTCCTACCAGGTCGATCTCGAGCTTAGCAATTATAGCGAAGGAGACAACCCTTATAATGCGCTTTCGATTGACGGTGGTTTTGGATCCACGGGCTACGGCACCTACACATTTGATAATGGGATCTTTAAAGCACCGGTTGCTGTTTATATTGACCCAGGCAAGCTTCTCGTTTCAGGATATCGGGCGGGGATCCCGGTGTATAGCCTGACGTCAGGTATTAAAACGCGTCTCGTATTAAAACTCGACTTCAACGACTTTGTTCCATTGGAAAATCTGGTGACGATCAATGATGTTGAGACTGCCTATACCGTGGGTCACAGCAACGAACATTTTACGGGCGGAAATTACGTCATTCAGCGAACGCCTTTCAGTGATCCGCCAAAAACCTCCGTCAGCATTGGCTACGCGCCCGGGTTCGATTACTATACAACGCGTGTAATTAAGATCGACAGAGATGATGCTCCCGCAGTCGAATACAAGAAGGTAGGTGCGCCCATTACCAGCCTCACGTGGCCCAATGTTTCGATTACAACGTCTGATAAATCACAGGAAAATTTTCAAATCAACTGCTCCGTGCCAGTGGATCGCGTCACAACAAGCTCTTACTTTATTAGCAATTCCCGGGCAAACAGCTGGGTGGTTTACGGAACGGATCTTTCAAGAGGCATCCCCAATATCCCACCTATGTTTCTTGCGCGTCTAAATGTGAGCAGCAAGGAAGTGTTTAATTTTCTTAATGGCGAAATAGTGGTGTCAGGAGGAACGTATACACACCAGGATTTTCTTGAGGAGAAGCTCTATGAAGGGAAGCCAAAAAAGGAATGCGAATATTTTATCTTCTACTTTAATTAGAAAAATGAGAAGCGCGGGATACGTTAATCGAATTTGAAAATACACTATACGGACTGTAACGGGCGACCTGGCCGCCTCTGTTGATTACAATTTATTTACCTATGCGAATTCTTGAACTGGTTTTGCTTGCGCTGACAGCACTGGCGCTCGTTATGTTTCTCGGCCTTGTTGGAGGAGGGGCCACCGTTTTAATGCTGGTGCTTACGTTGCTAGCCTTGGTCTATTTTGCATTCGGATTCATCCTATTCTCAAAGGTCAGGCTGCGGTCCGCGTTCAAGGGAGGATTCAAGGGAATGCCGGCCGCAACTGTAGTTATTGGTGTTGTTACCGGTATTTCGCTGTCAACGTTGTCAATCGGGATCCTGTTCAAATTGTTGTTGATGCCCGGTGCGGATGAAATGTTATTGGTAGGCTCTATCGAGAGTGCGGTAATGATAGCCGTCAATATCGTTTATTTTTTGAAAACGAAATCCGATACCGCCAGGCTTTGTGTTTCTCGTCTGCTAATCTTCGGTCTGCCGGCAGTCTTTCTTCTTTTAACGTCACCATTAACGCTGGTGAAATGGCAGTATAGAAATCATCCCAGGTATGTAGAAGCGTTTACTAAATTTGAGCAAGACCCGCGCAACCCTGAGATGTGGGATTTGCTTGACCTGGAAAGAAACAGAATTCACTTAACTCCGGAAGAATTCGCGCTCTACGAAAAGAGCATGAGGCGTGAATAAATTTTACAGCTTGTTTTCATTGACGTCACGTGTGTCCGCATCGTTGGCCGCCTGATTGATCAGCTCCGAGTCGAGTAATTCTGACGGTGCCTGCTCTTGCGGCCTGTCCCAGCGATTTTCCAGGTAGCGATATAAGAGAAAGCTGGTCAATGCTCCGGCCGGTACAGCCAGCAGAGTGAGGACAGTGTTAGGAATTTCATCAACATTAGTGATCACCGAAAATTCACCGAGGATCCCGAGAACAATGCCGATGAGAAAAGTGCCGGCATAATACGAGATCACACCAAGGATGGCATAACCCCATTCGCTTCGATCATACCTTCCTGCAAGATCGAAGAAGTATTTTCCAACAAAGAAGATAAGGATGAGCGCAAGCATGGTGTTAGCGTTAGGTCAAGTCAAGGTACACAATTTGGGTTGAATGTCCAACGCATCCGAGTCGCCCACCGTTAGCCCAGGAACCTTTCAAGATTCTTCTTGAAGAAGGCTGCACTGTCTGCAATGCTCTGCATCGAGTTCGTAGCAAAATTCCCTCCTTGCTCAAGGTAGTAATACTCAAGCCCCGCCAGCTTCGCGTCAGGCAAGATTATAGTGTAGTCAATGGACCCATTGCCTAGTTCGGTATAATCGCGGGTCACCTTGTCCATGTCTTTGATATGCCACATTACAAGACGGCCTGGTTGTTTGCGAAAGAGTGTGGCCGGTGATTCTTTCGAGGAGTGCATGGCCCAGTACAAATCGATCTGAAGCTTCACGTTCCTGGCATCGGTCTCGCGCATAATCAGGTCGTAACCGTTTTGGCCATTCTGATCGGTGAACTCAAAATCGTGGTTGTGGTACGCGAAGCCGAGTCCGCTTTTTGAGACGTGTTCCCCGATAAGATTTAGCTTTTTAACCAGCGTCTTGAAATGGTTCATTGTGCGAAGTTCGGGCGCCAGCCATGGCCATGTAATGTACTTCTGACCCAACGCTTTTGCTCCGCTAATGCATGCATCCACAAATCGTTTGGCTTCATCGTCCGACTTCATCAGAAATTCTGAAAAATTGTAGTGACCGCTGGTTGTTATGAGTTTGTTGTCGTCAAGCAGTTTTTTAAAATCAGTGGCTTTCACTCCATAATACGTTCCCGATGTTGGATCGAAACCATATGTTTCACTGTCCTCGAAGCCGAGAGCGGCAACTTGCTTCAGGGTGCCTTTTAGGTCACGCGCCAGGGCATCGCGAATGGTAAAAAGCTGCAGTCCCATTTTATACTTAGATGCCGGCATGTTGGCAAGCGATGGAATGGCCAGGAGGGAGGCAGATGCAAGCGCGGTGCTTTGCAAAAAATCTCTTCGGCTGATGGTTGTTTTCATAAAGTGAACATTGTCTGACAAACAAGTTAACGAATTCCGCGAATAGACCCGGCCGATTTACAAGCTGGAGCCGAAATGACCTTCTATGACTAACCGGCAATGGCCGTGGTATAAAAGTTTTCGGTGAAAGGTGTTATCAAATAAGGGAAGCTATGGATGCAGTCAACCTCTCAAATGAATTTCATGAAGAACTTGAATCTGAAGTCAAAGCCACCCGAAGGTGCCTGGAAGCAATTCCGCATCGCCTGTATGACTTTAAACCGCATGAGAAATCCATGAATCTCGGCTATCTGTCTCTGCTTGTTGCAGATATTCCACGATGGATTACTTATTCGATCGAAAAAGGTGAGGTGGACTTTGCCACGTACCCGCAATTTAAGCTCGCCACTACTGAAGCACTGCTTCAGTTCTTTGATGCCAACGTAGAGGATGCGAAGAGTAGTCTGAAAAAGATGCAAGCCAGCGTTTGGGATAAGACATTTTTTCTGAAAAATTCGGGGAAAGTATTATACTCGGCTCCAATGAAGGAGAACATCCGGTCCACACTAAACCACTGGGTTCATCATCGTGGTCAGCTCACCGTCTACATGCGGTTGAATGACATTGCGGTTCCATCCATATACGGACCATCCGCTGATGAGAAAGTGTTTTGATGGTTGTCCGGCTTCGCGAAGACGGTGCCGATGACTCCTGGCAAAAATGTAATACTTTGCGTCCGTGTTCACACGACAAGAAGCATCGCGAATCCGGGAAGAATTCTGGACCGTATTTGGCCGCTACATGAGCCCGATACATTCTGCAGAGGGCTTGAAGGTAAATTGGGTAAACTATCATACGCGTCTTAAAGACGTTTACTTTCGCATGGACGCGGGCCCGAAAACTGCCTCGATCTGTATTTCGCTGGAGCATCGTGATCCCGGAATTCAGGAATTGTATTTTCACCAGTTTCGGGAATTAAAGGTGATGCTTGAGCTTGCTGTCGAAGAAGAATGGGACTGGCAGTTACACGTGCCACTGGCTGATAAAGTGGTGAGCCGTATTTGTAAGGTGCTTCCTGGCGTCTCCGTTCTGAACAAGGAACAGTGGTCAGAACTGATTTCATTTTTCAAGCCCCGGATTATTGCACTCGACACCTTTTGGGAAGATGCCAGGTACAGCTTTGATGGCTTGCGGTGATTATGGCAGCCGGGTAAAAAATTTTAGATTCAAGATTTAAGATTTAAGAAGTCTTAGGGAAAGATTTACCAGCGCAGTTTGGCTTTCATGCTATGCCATCCAAGCCGGAGATACCATTCGGCTACCAGGAGATTGGGGACCCAGCCAAGCCATGCCACGATCATATAAACGTCCATGGGATGTGGGCGTAAGGTGAGCGCGATTGCAAATTTCCACGCACGAAGCGTTACGGCAGAGAGCGTTAGCGCGTAACTCCTGATCATAAATTTCCGATGTTCGGGAAAATTGCCGGCCTTCGCATAGAGAAACGCTTTCAGCGTAAAGTAGATCCAGAGGAGGGAAAGCGATGTGAATGCGGCTTGTGAAAGTACTCCACCATTCGCGAAAAGTGACATCACAAGACCCGATGGACCTGAGAGCAGTAGCACGGTCACGATATAGGTCCATCCAATGGTTCGGTGGAGCGTAGGTTGCTTTTTTAATAAACTGCCTGAAAACTGTGTAAATCCGGCAAACAGGCAAACGCAACTTGTGACCACGTGGATGTAGAATGCTGTTTTCCAAAACGGATTGTGGATAATCCACTTTTTTATTCGCAAAAAACCTACTCCATCCTCGAAAGCAAAGTATGGAATGGTGATTTGAAGCATTAGCACGAAGAAAAATGCCAATACTAGAAAAGGGACTATTTTAATAATGAGCTTCATCCGCTAACTTCCCTAAAATTATCGAAGATAATCCTGACCACAAACCTATGATCAAGAATACCTGCACATGCCTTGCCCTTGCACTCATGCTTTTTGCATGTTCCAAGACAAAAGAAAGTAGTGACTCTCAATTAAGCACAGCACCTGACACGACAGCTAAGGCACCTGTCGTCCTGGCAAAGGATCCAAGGAAAATTGGGCCGGAAAAGTCGAAAGATCAAATTACTATTGAGCAGAATATCTATTCAATAAACGCATCTGAAAACCCGCTGTATGGCTACTGGGTTGGGTCATTCGGTAAGAATAAAATAAACATTGCTATCGCCCGCATTGAAGGCGATTCAATTTTTGGCCATAGTGTTTGCGCTGGAAATTTCAGGGCCATAAAGGGCACCATCCAAAAAACAGGCGAGGATATCTACAAGGCCGTAATGCGCGAGCCTGGCGATGATCAGTATGATGGCGAGTTCCAGTTCGAAGTTGATGCTGCCCGCCAGGAGTTGTCCGGATCGTGGAAACCGTATAAGAAGACGGTCGGGGCGAAAACATATATCTTATTAAAAACCGATTTCACGTACGACCCAACTCTTGGCGATCACCCGGAAGCCTCAACCACGTATCTTGACGTCCCCGATGTCGAAAATCTGCTGCCGGAAGAGATTGAGATGATACGCAACGAAATATACGCTCGTCATGGCTACAGCTTTACCAATATCAAGATCAGGCGAATTTTTGATGAGAAAGACTGGTACATCCCTATGGCTATTGATATTCGTGATCAGCTCACGGACATCGAAGCACATAACATTGACCTCTTGTTAAACTACGAAGAGTACCAGGAGGAATATTATAATGATTATGGCCGTTGATCGATTGGGTGGGGTTGTCCGTGCGGGCTCAGCGGTATTCGCTGTTGCACTCACACTTCTCGCGTTCACCTTCACGCCAGCTGTTGAGTTCCAGCCAACAGCAATCGATTCGCTCAATTTTTCAGTTCCGGAAAACACTGCGCAATTGATCGTAGTGACCACACAAAGCTGGAACTCAACGGAAGGAGAGCTCCAACGGTACGACAGGGGGGGCGGCCAATGGAAAAAAGTTGGATCACCAATAGAGGTGGTCCTCGGTAAGAATGGATTGGCGTGGGGACTAGGTTTGCATAAGGTTGATCTAGCGCCAAAGAAAAAAGAAGGTGATGCAAAGGCGCCTGCAGGAGTTTTTTCGCTCGGGACTATGTTCGGCTATGGAACTCAATCTCCATCGAAGTTGGGATTTCCGTATCGGCAGTCCACTGTAAGAGATTATTTTGTTGATGATGTTAAGTCACCTGCCTACAACACCTGGGTGACTATTCCTGCTGGGAAAGAAAATAATCCAAAGGCATTTTGGGGGTCGGTTGAAAAAATGAAACGTGCTGATCAACTTTATGAATACGGAATTGTGATCAATCACAATGTTACACCTGTTGAAAAAGGTAAAGGCAGTGCAATTTTCTTCCACGTTTGGCGCGCCAGGGGTGCTGGCACGCTGGGCTGCACGGCCATGAGCAAAGATGATCTGCTCACTGTAATGGCATGGCTCCACCCGGCAAAACATCCCTTATTGATCCAGGCCCCGCGGAGTTCCATCGCAGAACTGAGGTAGTGTCAGATTCTTGAAAACATGTCGAAGAATTCGTCTTTCTTCTTTCGCGAAACATTGATCTGCTGATTGTTCGACATCACTACGAATCCACCATCGCCACGCGTGAACTTCGTTACATGTTTCATGTTGATCAGGTAAGAGGCGTGGATCCGGAAGAAATCTCCTCCTGCCAGCATCTCTTCCACATCTTTAAGTGTCTTCGAAATAATGACCTTCTCCCCATTGGCAAGGAAAAACGTGGTGTAGTTGCTGTCACTTTCGCAGTAAAGGATATCGTTTGTATCTACGAACACCAGGTGGTCTGTAGCCGTTAGGGCGATTCGTTTTACCTTGGGTTTCTGCGGCTTGAAGTAATTCATCAGTGCCTCGAGTTGTGCAGCCGGGACAGTAGCCCTTCTCGCAGCAACCTTCTCCACGGCTATCTTGAGTTCGTCAGCCTGCACGGGTTTCAGTAAGTAGTCAATGGCTCCGGCTTTCAGCGCTTTGAGCACATGTTGCTCCGATGAAGTGGTGAAGATAACCTCGAACTGTGACCGGTCCGTGCGTTCGAGTAGTTCAAAACCAGAGAGCTGTGGCATATGCACATCAATAAAAACAACCTCTGGTTTAAGTAATTCAATTTTACGTAGAGCGTCAGTGGGATCGGTGCAACTAGCCACGACATCCACACCGGGCGCAAACTTAGCGATCATTACTTCGAGAATTTTGATCGAATCTTTTTCGTCATCGATGATGATCGCCTTCATGGGAATGTCTACGGGGGTTTAGAGACCCCTTAAATTAGCCAGAACCTGTGAACATAAAAGATGTGCAGCGCTAATTTTTAGCACTTTCCGGGAAATTGCTTTGCAGGATGTCGTCTTCCAGGCGGACGCTGATGGCTTGTCTGGTTACAGCCGGAACAGCAGGGCTTGAATTTGGTTAAACGATTCCCGCATAGTGGACGGCAATTCTCCGGCTGGGATCTCCAGCTCGCTCAGCATCGCGAAGGTCAGGTGATTGAGGGCAAGCTTCCAGGCAAATTCGCTGGCAATCGGAAAATCTCCGCGCAATTCCGCCCGCATACTCTCGAGCAGCAACTCGTTAACCCATGCATAATATCGATTGTCGACACCTTTTTTCTCATGGAGCTCGCCCAGCGCGCGCAAAGGTCTCAAAACTTCTTTCTGCAGGTAGTAGTGGCCATTTGCATTTCGTTCAAAGCTGTGCACGATCAGCTGAAAAACGCTAACAATCTTTGTCGACAATTCGGTGAGGTCTTCCGGGAATAGTGGCTTTACCTCAGGGTGTTTCACGAAGAGGCTTGTATAAAAGCGCATAGCGAGCCGATCCGTATCCATGGCGCTCAGCGATTGCCTCAGTAATTTGATCTGCCCTTCAGTCAAAGGTTGTAGTGCAGCCCCGTCCATTTCCTTTTTTCTCAGGAAAAAGCACATTCCCACCTACATTTTCAAATCCGATGAGCAAATGGCAGAATTTTCGAGTATTTGACGGATGCTTAATGAGGTGCACGAAATTCCATTCGATGTTGAACGATCACCGTGAAGGATTTTAACGAGTTTTTCTCTCAAAATTTTCGTCATCTGCTCAACCGTCATGCCATCCACTCATCTGCCCGGGTTGAGAAGAAACCCGCCTCGCAAACGCCCGTATCTTCGTCCAAAACCTATACAAGACATGAACCCACAACAAATTCAACTCGTAAAAGAAACCTGGGGTTTCGTAATCGTTAAATCAGACGAAGCTGGACAATTATTCTATTCGCGACTGTTTGAAGTTGCACCTGGCGTGAGACACCTGTTCAAGGGTGATGTGAAGGAACAATCGCGCAAGCTGATGAGTATGGTAACATACGTGATCGCCAAACTCGACAAGCTGGACACCATCCTGGCTGAGATCAAATCCCTGGCGCAGCGCCACAATAAATATGGAGCAAGAAAGGAGCATTACGCAGTTGTTGGCGAATGCCTGATCTACACTTTGAAAACGGGTCTGGGCGATCGCTGGAATGCAAAGACGGAAGCCGCCTGGCTTGCCGTTTATTCGATCCTGTCGAATGCAATGATCGAAGGTCAGGAATCTCCGAAGGTGCCAGTGCCGGCATTGTAACGGGCGAACTTCTCTACCGTGGCCAAAGCATTCGCAAACGGATGTTTTGGCTCTTTTTTTGAATTAAGAGAAAATCGTTTTCCATTGACGCATTTTTCAATGCGAAACAATCCCTGCAATTTTGACTGATGTCTTTTACTCGGCAGCGACCGGGATCGCCTTGAGTCTTTCCTTGCTAACCGTGTCGATACTTTTTCCGGGGAGTTCCACGCTAAAGGTGGTGCGAGAACGTGTGACAGCTTTGATAACAGTGACTACAATTTTTCCGTCCAGGAGATACTGTTGGCCTTCTTCGATATTGATCATTAAAAATTTATTGGCGCGCAAATAAAGCGACTTTTTAGAATTAAAAGGGCCGAACGAGCGTTTTTTTAAATTGATGTTCGGGTATTTTCTTACATACACCCCGATTTACCAGTAACACATACGTGCCGCCTTTCCCTTATCAACGGTGTTTGAAGTTTTTTTGTTGTCATTCCTTATCTTTAAAGAATCGCACCAATGAAAAAGCATATTCTCACTTGCCTTCTCGTTATTCTATCCATAGGCGCATTTGCGTGTCTCAATGGCGACTCGCGGGAATTAAAAAGCGGATACATTTTGTTTGAGGATGCCAAAGGAAATGTAATTCCCTATGGACATGAATTTTGGGTAAACGAGCTTGAAGATGAACTGCTTGTTCTTGATTCGCTCTACAAATCCACCAAAGATATTGCATATCTGTCGGACTATGCATTGGTTCTGATCATCCTCAAAAAATACAATGAGGCCATCGCAATCTATCTCGATATTGAAAAGCAATTCCCCGGCCGATACTCAACAGCTTCCAACCTCGGCACCGCCTTTGAATTGCAGGGCGACAATAAAAAAGCGCTACAATGGATCCGCAAAAGTGTCGAAATTGATCCGCACGCTCACCAGGGTTCCGAATGGATTCACGTCAAAATTCTTGAAACCAAGGTTGACGGCATTGCTGCCTCAACGAAAGACCTGCTGGGTGTTGATTTTGGAGAAGCAGATGGCCCCTATTCCGCGTTGAAAGAAAAAGTCCTTCTGTCCATGCGTTCCGAATTGTATTACCAGCTTAATGAGCGCATCAGTTTTGTGCCAGCACCAGACCCAATTGTTGCAACCCTTATGCTTGCGCAGGGTGATCTGGCTTTATTGACAGGACTAGGCCGCGATGCTCTCCTGCTTTACGAGAAAGCACAAATCTACGGCTCCGATGCCGGGTTGGTTAGCTCCCGGATCGTCTATGCAAAAAAGGCCATGAACGGGAAGCTTTCAAAGGTCCGTGCCCCGAAACAGAATCTCAATGGACTTTACATCGCCATGGCTGCGATTTCAATTCTTTTCGTTTGCGGAGTTGTCGTCAGAATTAGGCAAAGCAACGACTAGGGCCGGTATGTAATTTCTTCGTTCGTTTAGGTTAGGAATTGCATGGGTAAGCCAATATTTTTGTAAAAAGTCCTTTACCTGATGCGCTCCCCTTTGCTCCTGCTTTTTAGCATTTTTACATGCTCCGTTTTTGCTCAGAATAAACTTCAGACCGCTCCAGAACCGCGCTGGGTAACAAATTACCAATACAATCAGCCATCGGATACTCTTGGCAGCGCTAACGGATACGCTTACCTGCTGATCAGCTTTCAAAAGAACCTTGAGTCAGACGAATATTACTATCGCTATGTCATGAAGGTAGTTTCCGAGCAAGGCCTCTCGGTAGTATCGTCTGTTAATGAATCGTTCGATCCTTCCTATCAGAAACTGGTGTTTCATACGCTGAAGATCACCCGCGATGGAAAAATAATCGACAAGCTCGATCCCAATAAATTCGAAGTGATCAGGCGGGAAGAAGATCTCAGCCGGGCCATTTATGATAAAAGCCTGAACGCTATTTACAATCTTCCCGATGTAAGGGTTGGAGATATTGTTGAGTACTCGTTCACGTTGAAAGGGTTTAATCCAGCGTTTGGAAAACACCGCTTTGGAAAGTTTTATTTTCAATATGGCCTCCCGGTTGCTAAGTTTGCCCATCGTGTTGTCGCAAGCAATGATCGTCCGCTTGCTTTCAAAGAGTTTGGTGGCTGTCAACCATTTGTTAAAACAACGGAAGGTAAACTGAATGTGTTTGAGAAAATCGTTGAGAATGTTCCAGCCGTCCTGGAAGACGATGCGCTTCCCTCGTGGTATGATCCGTATGCAAAAATTCAGTTTTCGGATTTTCAGTCGTGGAGCGAGTTAAAGCAGTGGGCGCTGAACCTTTATCAGCACGATCCGAAAACCAAGAAAGAGTTGCAGCATGTGGTTGACCGCATACAAGCTTCCGGTGGATCTATGGAAGATAAGGTCAAGGAGGCGATCCGCATTGCGCAAGGCGATATCCGGTACCTCTCCTTTTCAGACGGCATCCATGGCTACAAGCCGCACTCTCCAGCGCAGGTGTATGAGCAGAAATATGGAGATTGCAAGGATAAATCGTTTCTGCTCTCGTTCCTGCTAAACCAGATTGGTATAGAAAGTTATCCAGCCCTTGTTTCAACCGACTACGGGCGTACGCTGAAGGAGGTACTGCCCAATCCGTGGGCATTCAATCATTGCATCGTTCAGTTCATTGCTCACGATTCGGCCTATTGGATCGACCCTACCATGAATGCGCAAGTGGGCACGCTGAAGAGTTATTTTATCCCAAGCTATGAATATGCGCTTGTTATCAATTCAAAGGCAAATGAGCTTGATTCCATTCCCTTCGGCTATAAAGATTCGCGCATTGAAGTGCTGGAAGAATACGCCATGGACGCATTCGGAATTGACGTGCGCTTAAAAGTGGAGACACGTTATTATGGCGATGAAGCGGAGGAAATGCGTTCGTATTTTCTGCGGAACACCACGCAGGAGATAAACAAGAATTTCGTTAACTTCTATTCAAGCGATTATTCGAAAATAAGCCTGGTAGGCGATGTTACTTACCAGGACGATAAGCTGGCGAACGTGATCATTACACATGAAGAATACCTCGTAAAGAACTTCTGGACATATGATGAGAAGAATGGAGAAACTGCGTCCATCTATGCGCGCGTTTTGTCAACATACCTGAAAAAGCCCGAGACCAAATTGCGAACCATGCCGCTGAAGGTCGTTCACCCCACTGAAATTTATCAAACCATTAAAATTTATCTTCCGGAAGAAATCAACAGCGAAGACTATAACAACGAGATTGAATCCGATGGTTTTATTTTTCGCGCA
>DASWTP010000012.1:0-2418 GCA_036402075.1 Chryseosolibacter sp.
AAATTAGACTCTCGAGAGCGACTAAATTGCTGCTGACCGTGGATCAGTATATAGGTTTGGAAAAAGAAATCTGGTGAAGAATTTTTCATCCAGTCGTGATAGGCAACAAGGACGTATAGTCCCGGCTTCATCGCAGCGGGAATCACAAGTTGGTTATTTGCTGCGCCATTCTCCAGTCGCACTTTTTGATTTACTACCGCATCGCCTGCATCGTTCATGAGCATCACATGAAGGATGGTATTCTTATCAATAGGTTTGCGGTCAAACTCATTGAGAACGGTTGTTCTGAAAAATATTGTATCACCCGCAACATAGGAAGGCTGATTCAAGGCGAGGTGTACTTTAAGTGGGCCTGTATTCTGGTAGTACGCATTCAGTGTTTTATCAAGCTCACGGAGTGACTGATCCTGACCTGTAGTTGGAATAACGATAGCGCAAAATAAAAGTGATATTAGAAATCTCATGTCTACCAAAATAAAGGTTTTGTATTACTTGCTCCTGGCCGTAGCAGGCAGGACTCACGAACAGGTTCATCAGGGATCGTAAACGGAATTTCCTCACGTTGAATAAAAACCTCCCGGCTTACGATACCACTCGCAGAAAATACTCCAAGCACTTGCTCCTCCGGCTTGGTGGTGGAGCGAATGTTACCTAACACCCGCACCGCGTTTGGTTGAAACAAACTTCCTTCACCCAGTTGCTGCGATTCTACGAGTTTCCAAAAGTCGTACACTTCTTCCGAAACGCTGAGTTGATCGACTTTGAAATAATAACGCACGTGAAATTTACGATCAGCCATCGGAACACTTGCAATTTGCACGTTCACAAACTGGTCATTCACAACGGATGAATTCTTTGAAACCGTGACGTTACTACCTTGTTCCGAAACCCAGCAATTGCAACATGAACAAATATCGAATCTAACAATTCCGTTACCTTGTCTTCGATAACCGCTGCACGGAGGCGGGGCGGGAACAGGACGCGGGGGTCTTCCCTCCTCCCGCGTTTTTAATTCCGGATTGTTTTTCGTTTCATAGACACTGGACCAACGCCAGCGAAAATAATTCTTCTCCCCAGGCGTGCCTTTCGAATCAATAAAAAAATTAACAGCGGCTTCAGGTGCTTTGGAAGCCTTTAGCACAGCAAATTCGTCAAACTCATAGCGCAATGCCGGTATTTGTCCGCCATCCACCAGAAGCTGAGGCGTACTAATGTAATGATCTGATTCGGTTCTAACGGAAAGCTGGTAGGATCGTCCCACCACGCCCCGAATGCCCGCCACCGCTGTCTGGTAAATACCTGGTGCGACCTCCGTCAGTGTCTCTGTGTTTCCTGCATCATCGGAAATTTGAACTACAGCATTCTCGACCGAAATCCTCTTATTAATAAATGTGTTGAGATCAAAAGCTCTGAAGAGTTCTACCTGATATGGGCCGGGCGCATTCGTTATTAATCCGTCAACAACAAGATGAGCCACCTTTATTTCTTTAGGCACTTCATAACGATCGATGCATCCATCTGCGGCAAGTACGAGTATAAAAAAAAGTGGAGTTACGATATCCTTGATTTTCACCAGAAGATTGGTTTTTTGTTCGATGAACCGTGAAATAATCCAAGGCACGAACCTTTGACTGTATCACTCACAATTTCAATTTGCGTAGCAGCCTCCTCTGGCTCAATGACGAAATTCTTTTGCGCAACCGCAGAAACACCAAAGAAACCAAGAACGATTTCATTCGGATCATCTACACGCACGACATTGCCCCGTACCCTGACAGAGTTCGGCTGAAACAAACTTCCCTCGCCCTGTTGTTGCGCATGGACGAGCTTCCAGAATGCGTAAGCATCTTCCGTCAGGCTAAACTGCTCGATGAGCATATAAAAACGCACATTGAATCGCCAGTGATCAACTGGAACGCGTGCTATAAACACGCCATTGAATGAGTTATCGGATACCGTGTTGTTGCTCGATATCAAGGCAGCAGAACTGAATTCAGAAACCCAGCAGTTACAGCAAGTGCAAATATCTTTCTTTTCTATCGTGCCAAAAGCTGCTGGCACGTAACCACTACAAGGAAGGGGATTAGGCATAACCACAGGCGGTTTGCCCACTTCGATCGTCTTCAAATGGGGATATGTGACCACTTCATAAACCGAAGACCATCGCCAACGAAAGAAATTCTGCGCGCCAGGTACACCTTCTGAATCAATTTGCACATCGAGCGCATCTTGTGGTTCACTTATATCATTTTGATTGATTACACTCGTTCTGAATTGGTAGTCAATATTTGAAATTGTTCCTGCAGGTAGCATCTCCTGTGGCTCAGACACATATTGTTTATCGCCAATAGAGATAACCGTATGATACTTTCGACCAACGGTGCCTTGAATTCCCATCGGTTGGGTTTGGTACACACC
>DASWTP010000013.1:0-8799 GCA_036402075.1 Chryseosolibacter sp.
CATACCTGCCAGCAAACAAATCCATACATTATTATGTAAATGACGGTCAATTCAATTTCAGTCCGTCAACACTGACAGGCATCAATCCTGCTGTGGCAGAAGCAACGCCAACATTCCTCGATGTCAATAATGATGGAGCTCAGGATATCATTGTGGGAGCTGCCGATGGAAAGCTTTACTACTTCAAACGCACCGGGCAGACAACTTTTGAAGAACAGACCGGTTCAAACAATCCATTTCTAAACTTCTACCGCGGGCCGTACAGTTCGCCCAGCGCAGCTGATTTTGATAACGATGGCGACAAGGACCTTGTCGTTGGGTTGGCCGACAACCTACTAGACTTTGCTTACATCGAAAACAAAGGCAACGGAAACTTTGAAGAAAAATTAAGTTTTGAAAATCCTTTCGGTGGCGCTTCGGTGCTTTCGGAATCGGCCCCTTATTTCATTGATGTAGATAACGATGGCGATAATGACCTTGTGGTAGGAAGCAGTGACAATTCCGATCCTTTCCTGAAGTACTTCCGCAATGACGGAAGTAAATACACAGAAGTGATCGAGAACAGTCCCTTTTCAGGCACCACCGTGGGGAACATGTTCACGCCATCGTTTGTCGACCTTGACGGAGACGGTGATAAAGACTTGGTGGCTACAGCCGACAATGGCGACATGACGTACGTTGACTATTTCAAGAATGAAGGTGGAACGTTTGTCAAGCAAGATGCACTCGCAGGTCCGTTTGTTGACATTTACGTAGGTGAAGGAAGAGGAGATTTTGCTGACCTGGACAAGGACAACGACTACGATTTTATTGCGACCGACCGGAGATGGGAAATGGGTGACTATCGTTATTTCATCCGCTATTTCGAAAATACCGGAACGCGCACGGCTCCCGCTTTTACTGAACGCACGGGAACATCAAACCCGTTGGGCGGAATGTTAGAAGACTTCAGATTATTCCCCCGCTTCCACGATATCGATCACGATGGTGACCTCGATGCCCTGATCGGGGAAAGCGGTAACGTAGTGGAGAACGCTGACGGAAACGAGTTCCATTTTTACGAGAACATCTCCACCACAAATGCGCCAAACTTTCGTTACCGGGGAAACTTAACCCAACAGGGAAGAAATCCTTACGAACCCTCACCATCGTTTATCGATCAGGACAATGACGGAGACCTGGACATTTTCTTTGGTACAATTGGGGGCGAGCTCGTCTACTATAGAAACATTAATCCAGCAGCAATCATCGCGCTGAATACAACTTCACTTAATGTTCCCGCGGGAACACCGGTTACAATCGACCCCTTTTTGACCGTAAGTGATGCTGACAGTGATTCCATCGTCTTTGCACAAGTCTCCATCGCTGGATACGTGCAAGGACAGGAAGAGCTGGATTTCAATCCTGTTCCTGGAATTACCGGACAGTTCAACACCAGTACCGGTGTATTGACTTTTTCTGGCAAAGCCCCACTAGCCGATTATCAAGCAATACTCCGCACTGTTACACTGACGCAACTTGCCGCGCCTGCAAACGGACGCACGAGAACGCCCGTAGCTGAGCACGCAACGATTACGCGTACTGTTTCCATCCAGATTGCAGATGCTGACCGAACGAATTCTACCATCGTAACCCGAACTGTGAATTTTGTTTCCGCCTCAGCACCAGTCTTCGCTGACCATACGGCAACGGTGATCACGGGTGGCATGGTCAGCATCGATTTAAAAACATTGATGGCTGATGCGAACAACGACATTGATCTGACAACACTCACTGTGACGCAAACTCCGTCAGCGGGAACTGCGACCTTGAATGCTTCTGGAATTCTGTCAGTATCATTTGCAGGCGTAAATTTTTCGGGGTCAACTACGGTGGGTCTGCGGGTATGTGACGCTGGTGGCCTTTGTGACCAATCGGTCATTACCATTAACGTCACAAACTCGGCACCGGTTTTTGCAAACAGCAATGCAGCGGTAGTCGCGGGAAACTCATTGACGCTCGATCTTAAGCCATTGATCACTGACGCTGAAAATAACATTGACCTTGCAACCGCATCCATCACTCAAAATCCTTCAAGTGGAGCAAGCGCCTCGGTTAACGCAGCAACTAACCTGGTAGTCAATTATCAATCGGTTGCGTTTTCAGGATCCGAGACTGTTCGGGTATCGGTTTGCGACAGACTGGGACTGTGTACAACGTCCACCATATCGATCACCGTTTCGAACACGCCACCGGTGTTCAATTCGAGTTCAGCAACAATCTCCTACCATGGAAACGCAACGATCAATGTCGGTACGCTGATTTCCGATGCGGATGGGAATGTAAACCTGACTTCGCTTGCCATTGCGAGTGGATCAAAGGTGAGTGGCATTGCAACTCTTTCGGGAACTACACTTTCACTGGACTATGGCGGTGTAAATTTTGCGGGGAGCGACAACGTTCAACTTCGTGTATGTGATGCAGCAGGAGCCTGTGCAGAAGCCACCATTTCCGTCACCATCCAAAACGCTGCGCCTGTGATTCAACCCGAACCAATATCAACAAGCCAGGGCTCCACTAAATCAATGAACCTTCTTGATGTTACATCCGATTCGGATGGCAATCTTGATGCGTCAACGTTCGTGATCGTTCAGGGGCCAAGCAGTGGGGCAACGGCTCAGATCGAAGTGATCTCCCCGCAAGAAGTGCGTCTCACGATCAATTACGCGGGCCTCACCTTTTCGGGCAGCGATCACCTTACGATTCGTGCCTGCGATGAAGCCGGAGCTTGCACCGAAAACATCATTTCGATTGAAGTAAACTCGGACATTGAAATTTTCAACGCCATTGCTCCGAACAGTTCAGGAGATAACAAGTTCTTCAGGATCCTGAATTTGCCTCCAGGTAATAAAGTGACTATCTTCAATCGCTGGGGTGACGTGGTGTATCATGCGAACCAGTATGATAACGATGCCGTGAAATTTGAAGGGTTTGGTGACGGAGGCAGCGCGTTGGCATCAGGGACGTACTTCTACAAAATTGAATATTTGGATCAGTCGAACACTTTGCGAACCATAACCGGATATCTGTCCCTCAAACAATAGACCGCCATGAGAAAAGTATTACTCCTCACTGCCTTTGCTTTTTGTGCTCTCGTGTCAAACGCACAGATTGATCCATTGTATGCCCAGTATCTCAACAACCCATTGCTGATCAACCCGGCTTACTCAGGTATTCATAATAATTTCAATGCCGCGGCCTCATACCGAAAGCAATGGGCAGGATTTGACGGAAGTCCCTCAACGTTTAATGTGAATGCGCACAGTTCATTCAATAATAACAAGATGGGGCTTGGCCTGATCATTCTTTCCGACAAGGTGGGTGTAAACACGAACACGGAAGTACAGGCAACCTATGCTTACAAGCTGGATCTTAATGGTAAGTTTCTCTCGTTTGGGCTGCAGGCGGGCATGATCAACTTCAAAAGCGCGAACGGTGACCTTAATCCGTACGACCCCTCCGATCCAGCATTTGCCGGGAGCTTCAATTTTACAAAGCCCAGTTTTGGCGCAGGCGCAATCCTGCACAGCGACAAGTATTTCGTTGGCCTTTCCGTTCCGCGAATGCTGAAATCGAATGCCGAGATCGGTGATATTGAAACTGAGCTTTACAGTCAGCACTACTACATCATGGGTGCTTACAACATTTTCGTCAACGAACACATCCGCCTGAAGCCCTCGGTGCTTCTGAAGGGTGTGAAAGGTGCGAAACTTTCAACGGACCTCAACTTTGCTTTGAACATCGATGAAAAATATACCGCTGGCGTCTTCACACGTAGCTTCAACACCTATGGATTGCTGGCACAAATGAAAATCAGCGACATGTATCGGTTCGGCTATGCGTTTGAAGTGCCCTCCAATAGTTCGGTAGGATCAAAATTCACATCACACGAATTCATGATCGGAATGAACCTCTCGCTGTTTAATTTTCACGACAGGGTAAGCGTGTCAACGTTTTAAAGATCAACGGCCCAAGGTCCAATCCTAAAAAACAAAATTCTAAGTTCTTGCAACGTGTTTAGACCTGAGTTCATGGACCAGCCGGCAAGACTGCATATGTCCTAATCGCGAAAGCCTTCAAACCGAGCAAATTCAGCCCCGGCAACTGGCAAAACCGGCAACCGCGATCTTTGTTAATACTGCTCTTTCGAATGCCTGGCGACCAGGGCATACCTCAGCTTTGCTGCTCCCCGGCCACTTATTTCCGTTTTCCGGAACCTTTTAATCATTATCCTGTTTACTTTTACTGAATGAAGGTAAAAGTTTCGAGAAAAGAACATTTTAACGCAGCACATCGGCTCTTTAACCCCGACTGGTCTGATGAACAGAATGCGAAGGTTTTCGGAAAATGCAGCAACCCAAACTACCACGGCCATAATTATGAGGTCATCGTGAGTGTGATTGGCGAGCCTGACCCCCGTACGGGGTACGTATTTGACATGAAGGTGCTGAGTGACCTGATCAAAGAGAATGTTTTACGTAAATTCGACCATCGGAACCTGAATCTCGATACCGAGTATTTTAAGAACCTCAACCCTACCGCTGAAAACATCGCTGTCGTCATCTGGAGGATTTTGAGACAGAAGATAGATTCAAACTTAGAACTGAAAATCACCTTGTATGAGACAGAAAGAAATTTCGTTGAATATCCGGCCGCTTAAGCCCGAAGATCACGAAGATATGGGCGATGACCACGTAGGCTCTTCAGCGGATACACCTCTGCGCTCGGACGCCTTTGAGCTCGATGACGAGGAGAAAATCACGCGCATTGAAAAGCATTTTCGCGAGATCATGCAGATTCTCGGCCTCGATCTCAATGACGATAGCCTGAACGGTACGCCAAGGAGGGTTGCGAAAATGTATGTGAAAGAAGTTTTCAGCGGGCTCAATCCAAAAAACAGACCACACGCACGCCTTTTCGAGAACAAATACAACTACGACCAGATGCTCGTAGAGAAAGACATCACGTTTTATTCGCACTGTGAACATCACTTCGTTCCGATCTATGGCAAAGCACATGTGGCTTATTTCTCAAGCGGAAAAGTGATTGGTCTTTCGAAGATCAACCGCATCGTCCAGTATTTTTCAAAACGTCCGCAGGTGCAGGAACGTCTCACCGTGCAGATCGGCAAAGAGATTCAACGTGTATTGAACACGGAAGACGTTGGCGTGGTCATCGATGCCAATCATATGTGTGTTGCCTCCCGGGGAGTAGGTGACACAAATAGCAAAACCGGCACCGCCTACTTCTCTGGTAAATTCAAGGATGAGAATACCAAGCGTGAGTTTCTCAACTATATCAATAGTAAATAGGTTGATCCTAATCCGTTATCCGTTGATCCGTTGCGCCAGAGCCAAGGGTGAAGGTACTCAGCTTAGCCCGGAAGTTCGGTAAGCCTCTTGCTTATCACGCTTCCCCGTTCGGACCGAAACGGATCAACGGATAACGGATCAACTTCTAAAGGAAGCGGTCTCACTGCAGCCCTTCAGATTCACCAATCCCCGGCTCCACGCAACACCCACCGAATTCTATACCTGGATTTCCCAAAAATGGCTATTTTAGCTTTCTAACCTAAGCCAAAAGTGTATGTCTCTCGAAACCGACATTCAGCAAAAATCCTTTAGAAACGAATACCAGAAAGCAATTTTAAACATCATTTACACCCAGAACTACCTGGTGAGCCGGATGACCGAGGTGTTTAAAAAATTCGACATAACGCGACAGCAATACAACGTTCTGCGCATTCTCCGGGGGCAGTATCCGGACCCGGCAACCATCAACCTGATCAAAGAGCGAATGCTCGAAAAGATGTCTGACACCTCGCGAATCGTGGAGCGCCTACGATTGAAAGGCCTGATCCAGCGGGAAGACGGAAAGAGTGATAAACGGGCTGCGGAGATCAGCATCACCCCGGCCGGGCTCGAGTTGTTACGAAAAATGCAGCCGGAAGTCGATGAACTCGACAGCGTGCTGACTGGACTCTCGCTGGACGAGGCCCGCGAGCTGAACCACCTGCTGGACAAGGTGCGCAACGCTGAAACCGCTGAGACTGAAAAACTGTTGCATAGTTTAGAACTCCTTAACCAGACAGAAAAATTTTAGTACTTTAGCACCGCTTAAAATAACATTATGGTATTCGATTTAGACATGATCAAGGCCGTCTATAAGCAATTGCCAGACAAAATTGCCCGGGCCAGAAAAGTAGTAAACAAACCCCTTACGCTGTCGGAGAAGATCCTGTATTCTCACCTCCACGAGGAGCAGAACGTGGGTACCTTCACGCGTGGAAAATCATATGTTAATTTTGCTCCAGATCGTGTGGCCATGCAGGATGCCACAGCCCAGATGGCATTGTTGCAGTTCATGTCTGCCGGCATTCCTAAGGTGCGTGTCCCCTCAACCGTGCATTGCGATCACCTGATCCTCGCCAAGGATGGCGCTAAGAAAGATCTTAAAGATTCAGTTACCGCAAGCGGTGAAGTTTTCGGTTTCCTCGAATCGGTTTCCAATAAATACGGTATCGGCTTCTGGAAGCCAGGCGCTGGTATCATTCACCAGGTGGTACTGGAAAATTACGGCTTCCCTGGTGGCATGATGATCGGCACAGACTCTCATACCGTAAACGCAGGCGGTATCGGGATGGTAGCCATCGGTGTGGGCGGTGCTGATGCTGTTGACGTGATGGCCGGAATGCCTTGGGAATTGAAATGGCCTAAACTGATCGGTGTAAAGCTCACAGGAAAACTCAGCGGATGGTCGTCAGCTAAAGATGTTATTTTAAAAGTGGCAGGCATCCTTACCGTAAAAGGCGGAACCGGTGCTATTGTTGAATACTTCGGACCTGGCGCTGACTCACTGTCGTGTACCGGAAAAGCTACCATCTGTAACATGGGCGCGGAAATCGGTGCAACGACATCAACCTTCGGCTACGACCAGAAAATGGCCGAATACCTTCGCGGTACAAAACGCAAGGAAGTGGCTGACCTGGCCGACAAGGTAAAAGAGCACTTACAGGGTGATCCTGAGGTTTATGCAAGCCCTGAAAAATATTTCGACCAGGTAATCGAAATCGACCTCTCGACACTTGAGCCGCACGTAAACGGACCATTCACACCAGACCGCGCAATTCCGTTATCTGAATTCGCATCGGAGGTTAAGAAGAACGGATGGCCTGCGAAACTCGAAGTTGGTCTGATCGGCTCGTGTACCAACTCATCATACGAAGATATTTCCCGCTCTGCATCCCTTGCCAAGCAGGCAGTGGATAAAAAAATAAAAGCCCGCGCTGAGTTCACGATCACACCAGGTTCTGAACAGGTTCGTTACACCGTTGAGCGTGATGGCTACCTCGGAATTTTCGAAAAAATGGGCGGTGTTGTATTGGCAAACGCCTGCGGACCATGCATCGGTCAGTGGGCCCGCCACACCAACGATCCAAACCGCGCAAACTCGATCATCACGTCTTTCAACCGTAACTTCGCAAAGCGTAATGACGGGAACCCTAATACACACGCATTTGTAGCGTCTCCCGAGATCACAACAGCATTCGCCATCGCGGGCGACCTGACATTCAATCCGATGAAGGATACGCTTACCAATGACGAAGGCCAGGCTGTTAAATTGGATGAGCCTCTTGGTGTGGAGTTCCCGCCAAAAGGGTTCGATGTAAAAGATCCAGGATACCTTGCCCCTGCCGAAGACGGAAGCAAAGTAAAAGTGAAGATCGATCCAAAGTCTAACAGACTTCAGGCGCTCGCTCCTTTTGCTCCATGGGATGGCAAAAACTTTACTGGCCTGAAACTATTGATCAAAGTAAAAGGCAAGTGCACCACTGACCACATTTCAATGGCCGGTCCCTGGCTGCGATTCCGCGGACACCTTGACAACATCGCTAACAATACGTTAACAGGTGCGATTAACTTCTTCAACGATAAGCCTGACAGTGTTAAGAATCAATTGACTGGCGAATATGGTCCGGTTCCGGCAACACAGCGCGCTTATAAGGCAGCGGGTATTGGATCGATCGTGGTGGGAGATCACAACTACGGTGAGGGCTCATCACGCGAGCACGCAGCCATGCAACCACGCTTCCTCGGAGTGAAAGTAATTCTTGTAAAATCCTTCGCCCGCATCCATGAGACAAACCTGAAGAAGCAAGGTATGCTGGGTGTTACCTTCTCGAAAGAAGAAGATTACGACCTCATCCAGGAAGATGACAGAATCGACTTTGTTGATCTTACAGAGTTTGCTCCAGACAAGCAGTTGACTGTTGTATTGAATCACAAAGACGGCACCAAAGATGTGATCAAAGTAAATCACACTTACAATGCCGGACAGATCGAATGGTTCAAGGCAGGTTCTGCGCTCAACCTCATGGCAAAACAAATCACGGCAGCATCAACATTTAGTCAGCCGGTGTCTCGTAAGATTATTACGAAGAAATCAGGCAAGAAGGTTGTGAAGCCAGTGCTTTCAAAACCCACCAAAGGCTCCAAGCCAGCGAAGAAGGCAAACAAGCCGGCAGCCAAAAAAGCGGCCAAGTCGGCTAAGAAGTCGGCTAAGCCAGCGAAGAAAAACGGCATCGTGAAGAAGCTGACAAAAGCCGTAAAGAAAGTGGCGAAGGCAGTGAAGAAAGTAGTGGCAAAAAAGAAATCCAAACGCTAAAGCGTTTGGAGATTGATTAACTTCGAGATTGTGAGAAGGCTGATTGAGAGATCAGCCTTCTTTTTTTTTAGGACTTGCGTAGCCTGGCTTTAGCCG
>DASWTP010000014.1:0-5972 GCA_036402075.1 Chryseosolibacter sp.
TTTAGTCTCTTAAAAGAAAAACAGCACGCTTCTGATGCGTGCTGTTTGAGATATTTAGTTCGGCTTGGTCACGGCATTGCTGTCAAGAATGACTGCTGTTTGTGCCAAAGCTCTTCCGTTGATAGACGCACCGGTTTGAAAGGTGATGCCAGTCTTGGAAAGGATAATGCCTTTAAAGTGTGAGGTTGTGCCTAACGTAGCCTGACCTGCAATTTGCCAGAAGATATTTTTCGCCTGAGCACCGCCCGTTAATGTGATATTCACGGCTGAACTCATTGAAAGGTCACCTGAGATCTGGAAGATCCACACATCATTTGCGCCACCTGAGATTACAACATCTGACGGCATTGTCACTGTGGTTGTCCATTTGTAAAGACCAGGAGTTAACGTTTTGCCACCGATGTTACCTGTGCCAAGTTCCAGAAAATCTGGTGATGGACGTCCAGCCGCATCGTTGTAAGCAGTGATCATATTTTCAACTGCAGTTGTAAGGTTCACCGGAGTTGGACTTGCCATATCCGCTGCAAATGCCTTGCCTGTAATCTGTGCCGAAGTTGCGTAACCTGTAAAGTCAGTAAGCGCAAGACCAGTGATGTAAGACGTTGCAGCCGGGCTCAATGCGATGTCGCCAGTGATAGCAGACGTTGAACTATTGTTGATCGCGGTTTTTGCAAGGATCACATAATTTCCGGCTTCGCCTAGGTTGACGAATGCAAGTGTGGCTGCGTTGTTGCTAGTCGTAAAACTCCATGTTGTGTTTGCTGCAAGTGCATTTCCTGCAAGATCTTTAGCTGCAGTTGTGATGGATGCGGTATAAACCAGCCCGGCAGTAAGAAGAGCGGTAGGTGTAAACTGCGCAGTCTTGTCAGTGTATGACACGGTCCCGGCAACTTCATTTGCTCCTTGCTTTAATGTTAAGGACGCGGTTGTAATTGTTAAGGGATTCATTGCTTCGCTGAATGTTACCGAGAGCGATTGGTTGAGTGCGATACCGGTTGCGTTATTCAACGGACTTGTTGCCTGTACCATTGGTAAAGTTGTATCGGCAGCCGCTGCTGTTGTAAAGGTCACTATGTGGTTGGCAGCGATAGCATTGCCGGCAATGTCTTTTACACCGGTGGTTAAAGTGGCCGTGTAAACTTTCTCTGTTTCAAGACTGGCAGTGGGTGTGAACGTGATTGAGGTTGCTGTTGAAGTAACAGTTCCTGCAACTGCAGTTACGCCTTGCTTCAGTGATAAATTCAATGCGCTTAACGTACTTGCGTCCATACTTTCACTAAAGGTGATGACCACCTTTTGAGTTACAACCACATTCACAGCGTTGTTCACAGGATTACTTAGAGTGACGATTGGCTTCACATTATCGGGTGCCGCACCCGTTGTAAAATTCCAGGTGTAATCTTTTAACATGGTTGTGCCAGCTTCATTCGCTGCACTTTTGCTGATTGTTGCAGTGTATAAAGTGTTTGGCAGTAAATCGGCAGCGGGTTGAAAAGAAACCGTAGCCCCCGTTTGGGTGGATGTTCCTGCGACATTTGTGCTGCCTTGTTTTAGCGTAAGTTTGGAATTTGTTGCTGCGTCCATGGTGACACTAAATACTGCAGTAACTGGAGCGTTTAGCGCAATACCCGTAGCGTTGCTAACTGGTCCTGTTGATAAGACCGTTGGGCGTACACCCGGATCTTTATCTTTATTACAACCCGAAAGAATTGCAACGAAGAGCAATGCTATCAGCGGAAGCATTTTAATAGTGGGTGAGTAGCTTAATAATTTCATTTGTAATTGTTTTAAATCGCATGGAAAAAAAGGCAGATCAGTGACGCGCGAAATTTCGTCACCATCAGTATGCACTTGTGTTATTGAAGATTGTTGGGTTACTCCAGAGTGAGGATGAGAAAGAGTTTGCATCTTTCTCCCGTGGTTTAACAATACAAAGATGCGGTATTGCTGCTTCGCGTGTTTACATCAATTTTTCAAAGAATTACATAAATCACGGTTTGCATTTGTTGCAGAATGAGTTGAGGTATTATAATTCTGAAATGAGTTTCAGGATGGCAGCCCTTGTTTTGCCCAGTCGTTTTTCGAGCCGCTCTATCAGTTCTGATCGTTGATCATCCATCGCCCGAAGGTCATCGCCCAGTAGTTTAGAGAATTTTTGTTTCAACCTTGATTTGGCTACGTTCCAATCTTCCATTCTGGTTTGTCTTTGTTACAAAGGTGCCGTAGTCTGGGCCGGGTTGGTTTACATCAAAGAAGCGATTTGTTACATACTTCACTTAAATGATCGGCTCTTTCTTTTTCATGAAAGGAAATGATGCACCGGTAGGTACTACATCTCCTAATAAGAATCCCCACGGTTTCAACGCGTCTATATGGTCACAAATCACTTTAATGATGGCGACCAGCGGAATCGATAAGAACATTCCCGAAATTCCCCAGATCGCGCCACCGAGTAGAACTGCAATAATGGATACAAGCGCATTGATCTTGACCCGCGATGCAACGATCTTTGGGATAATCAGATTGTTATCAATAAACTGTATTAACATGTAAACACAAAAAACAAGGACCGGGTAGGTCAACGAATCTTTTGTTATAAACGCAATGATCATTGGTAAGGCGATAGCGATCAATCCGCCCAGGTACGGAATAAGATTCAAAAATGCACCAATGATTCCGAGAATGATAGCATATTCGATCCCGAGGATGAGCAACCCTACACAATTCAGAAATGCCACAATCACAAGTTCAAATACAAGACCAACGAGGTACGTTTCAACCAGGCGTTTTGAATCTTTTAATATCTTATCCAGAACAGTCCGGTGCTCTGAACGGAAAAGCCTTCGTAGAAACTCGAGTAGTAGATTCTTGTAGTATAGGATCATAAAAAGGTACACCGGTAGCAGGAGAAGAACCATGATGATCTCGCCAGCCTCAGAAAGGCTTTCTCCGAGAGCAAAATTGTCAATCGCTTCGGTTTGCGTTTCTTTCGTCCATGCGTTGATTTTTGAAATCCTGATGTTCATGGTTTCGGAAAGCCATTGAACAAACTGATTACTGGTACTGTTGAACTTTTGTTTTAACTGGGGATAGGATTCCGTAAACATACTCAACTGCGTGGACAGCAGATATAAACTTGACAGGACCACCGTTATTGTCAGGAGAACAGAGACGGAGATGGCAACGAGCCTGTTCATTCTCTTGCGTACCAGGTAATTTACCAGCGGGTTTAAGAGAATGGCGAGGATTCCAGCATACACGATCGGAACAATAAGATCCTTTCCAATATATAATGTGTATATCAAAGCAAAAGCACTGATGAAGATCAGCGCTGCTTTTGCATAAAAAGGAATTTTAAAAGCTCCGTCCATCGTATATACTAAATTCTTCTGCCTTGGATTACGCGGAATAAAACTGCGATAATGGCTATGACAAGCAACCCGTGAATGATTTGGCTCGAATTGAATGCGACCAGGCCAATCGCCCAAAGAATGATAAGGATGACAGCAATAACGTAAAGTAGATTTCCCATAATATGATTTTTTTAGAAGGTGAGTTTTATTCAGTTAGTTGGAATACAGATACAGGAACAAGAACGAGCAGTATAATTAGCATGGTTGGCATGTAACGGCCCCCGCGAAGCTCTTTCAGATTTCCCTTAATAGACCGAACTTCCTTACGCAGAATTCTTTTTTCTGCTTTCGTGAATTTCGACTGGTCAGTTGCGTTGATAATGTCAAGGCGCATCATGAGAGCTTTTGCTTTCATAAGCGATGCGTTGTTGGTTGAATCGTTCTGCCCTGTGGCTGCATTTGTATTGGTTCCACAAAACAGCATCGTAAGAAGCAATGTGATCGTAATTACGATGCGTGTTTTCATTTGAATAAATATTTTGTTAGTGAGACTACCTTGATTGGTGAAAGGCCAGTCCGATCGTTGAGATCCCTGAAGAAAGATCAAGGTAAACACCTGCCTTGCGGCTGAAGTTATACTGCGCACCAGCGTGCAAATCTGCAAACACTGCTCTTCCGCGATTGAAATAGTTTTTATCTCCATTATAACCAGCTTCCCACCGTGAATTGACAATCGCAAATCCCAATGATGCTGCCGCGTAGAAATCCCAATTCGAACTGGCATCGAAAAGCTCATCGAAATAATAACTTCCTTTCACACCCACTGGAATTACAGTCTCACGATACGTGTAATTGTCATTTGACCAATTGTAACTGTCCGAGTAAGTATAAAAGCTGATAAAAGGAGCGAGGGTAAAATTCCTGGCAACATCAAATTCGTAGTTGATGTGAAATACCGGAACGGGGCGACCTGCATACCTGGAGTAACCAGAATGTCCACCTATTCCAAATCCGAGATTTAATGCTCGGTAATTTTCCTGAGCCTGTGCTTCGGTGATGGAAAGAAATGCCCCGAAGACGATTGTGATAATAGTAAGTAGCCGTTTCATATAGTTTTTTATTTTATTTAGTCATGTTTATGTAACTCCTGCTTTTTTTAGCAAAGAGATAGATCCCAGCGCCTACAGCTATTACACTCAGACCTAACAATGGCGACCAATCGAAAAGATGTCTGTTTTGTGCTGTAATTTCCACGCTTCCGATGTCAATGATTTTTTCTCTAGTCATCAGGCTGAATCCGGAAAGAGCGGTCATTAATGCTCCGATTACGAAAATGATTAGTCCTGTTTTTTTCATGATGTGGGCTTTTGTAATGTGATGCAAGATGACGCGATACCAGCCGCTGTGTGTTATAGGATGATGCCGTGTTGTTACATATATCACTGAGATTCTCGCAACTAAGATCAATAAAAAAAGCCTCGCACTGACGAATCAGGCAAGGCTCCCGTGGGGTAAAAAACTAACCTATTGCTTTACGATTGTGTTTCCGGCTAAAGTCACAGATCCAGTTCTGGCAAGAAGCCTTCCATCGATAGTAGCACCTGTGTTCATGGTTATTGATTGCATTGCGATTACAGTTCCTTTCATTGCTGAAGTTGTACCAAAAGTTGCTGAGCTTCCAACCTGCCAGAAGATATTTGATGCTAATGCTCCACCGGCAAGAATTACCTGGCGTCCTGACGTGGTAGTTAACGTGGTTGCTATCTGCATGATGAAAATAGCGTTTGCGTTTCCTTTCGCGTCAAAAGTCAGATCGCCTGACGAAATGGCAAGGGAAGAAGTTGATTTGTACAGACCAGGCGTCAACGTTAAGCCTCCGATATTTCCAGAGAGTGTCACGATGTCTGTCGCTGTACGTCCAGCCAGGTCGTTGTAAAGGGCAGTCAGGTCGAGTTTTGCCTGTGCTGAGATGTCATTGTTGATATGCTGAACACCATTCAGGATTCCAGGAGGAAAGCCTCCGATAGAAGAGCCAGGACTCAGTCCCATGTCTCCAGTCACAACGGTTGCACCTGTGCTTGTAACAGAAGCTCCGGCCAGTACTGCCAAAGTCGAAGTCGTTCCAAGCGCTACCGTTGTCTGCGAAGTTGATTGCACCGGGATTACCTGAGGGTTATTTCCAGAAGGTGAAGGATCATTATTGCTGCACGAACCGAAGAACACAGCCGTTGCTAATGCAAAGGCTGTAACCAGTTTTGTAGTTTTCATATTTTGATGGTTATGCTGCGAATTAATTTAAGCAGCAGTCAAAGGTGATGTTGTTTCGAATGATTTGTCTTGCAAAGGAAGAGGTACAAGTTGTAATATTCACTGATCTGCTTTTAGAGGCAGCGGAAACCACGCTGGTTTTTTAGCTCGCGCGAGCCTTGAGGGTCTCAAATGGCGTTTTGGATGAATTCAACTGTGCCAACGCTACATGCGCTGCATATACCAGGTCAACTCCTTTTCGATTTTGCGATAGCTGAAGATCGCTGTGATAATTTTTTGCAGGCGTATAAACGCAGTTTCACTTTTTACCACATAGTCAAAGGCTTTGTGATGCATGCAGTCAACCGCGAC
>DASWTP010000015.1:0-2778 GCA_036402075.1 Chryseosolibacter sp.
TTTTTTTTATGGATGAGGCAACCGCATTCGCTGCCGGTCACCGCCCTTGTTTTGAATGCAGAAGGGAAGACGCGAAACGATTTAAGGAATGCTGGCTCAAGGGGAATCCCAGCCATCAATTCTCTATGTCGACATCGATCAGCCTTATTGACGAGGTCATTCACCACGAACGTGTTGATGCGTATAAACAAAAGGTTGTACATCACCGGCCCCTTTCGGAGATCGCTGACGGCACATTTTTAATGCTTAACAGCAACGCTTACCTTTTTCTTCGAGGCAACGTTCACCGCTGGACGCCCTCCGGTTATGCCGAACGTTTTCCGGTGCCGAACGAATCAAGCCTGGATGTCCTTACGCCCAACTCGATTGTGAATGCCTTTGCCGCGGGGTATGTGCCACAGTGTAGTATAATTTAAGCCGGTTAATTTCCCCGTGATGTTGAAGCCGGTATAGACAAAGAAGCCGATTTCCACCGGGTGACATCCGACAAGATGAAGGATGAACCCATTCGAGTACCAAACGAATAAAAGGTTTCACAGGCATGTATTTTTCCCGACTGTCATTCCAACTAAAACGTGAGGCATGAATAGCACAAAACAACAGTTTGCTCTTGTTACCGGAGGTACCAGCGGCATTGGATATGAGTTAGTGAAACTCCTGGCAAATGACGGTTACAACCTGGTGATCGTAGCGCGAACAGAGAGTGACCTTGAGCGCGTGTCTAAAGAGATCGCGCAGCAGTATGGCGTTCAGGTAAAAACCATCGCAAAGGACCTTTTTGATTTTGAGAATGCTTTTGAAGTGTACAACCAGGTGGTATCACAGAACATTCAGATCGATATTCTCATCAACGATGCAGGCCATGGTCACTATGGAAAATTCACTGATACGGATCTTCGCATGGAGCTTAGCATTATCGACTTAAATATCTCGAGCCTCGTTGTTCTCACAAAGCTTTTTTTGAAAGATATGGTGGCGCGAGGCGATGGAAAAATTCTAAACGTATCATCGATCGCTAGCAAAGCACCAGGACCGTGGCAGTCGGTTTACCATGGTACGAAAGCTTTTGTTCAGTCTTTTACAGAGGCGATCAGAAGTGAATTGAAAGACAGCGGAGTAACCATTACGGCCCTGCTACCGGGAGCGACCGACACCGACTTCTTCCGTAAAGCCAATATGACAGAATCGAAGCTAGTTCAGGAGGGCAAGTTGGACAGCGCAGTTGAGGTTGCACGCGATGGATACAAGGCACTGATGAGTGGAGACGATATGGTGATATCAGGCTTTATGAATAAAGTTCAGGTTGCAATGGCAAACGTCACACCGGATGCCCTGGCTGCTGAGAAAATGAGAAAACAACAAGAGCCGGTTACAGAAGGAAAATAGTATCAATTATTATTAAACGGAGGGTGGAGTGGTTGCTCCACCTTTCTTATTGAAGTTCCTTCTTTTCCATAAAAGCATAGGCGATCATGTGGCAAATACCCATGTGCGCATCTTCAACGCGCCCATAATGGTCATCGTCAACCACGATGGTTAGATCACTGACTTCAGCGAGTTTCCCGCGTTTCCTGCCCACCAGCGCAATCGTCATACACCCATTCTTCTTTCCCCATTCGACCGCCTTCACTAAGTTGGGCGAGCTGCCACTGACACTCATGGTAAACAGCACATCCTTCGGGCGAGCAAAGTTCATTAATTGCCGAACGAAAACATCCTCGTAAGCGTAGTCGTTTCCGATCGCAGTAAACCAGGGCGTATTGTCGTTGATGGAAAGGCAACGAAATCTTTTGCTTGTTTTGTCTGATGAACCTTTGCCAAGGTCCGTAACAAAGTGCGAGGCGTTTGCAGCACTTCCCCCATTGCCGAAGACAAAAATATTTCGTTCCTCGTCCAGCGCGGCTTTAAAAATTGATATGGCGCGCGCCACCTGCTCTGCCGGGATCGTCTCCAACGTCCGTTTTTGCTGCGCGATGTATTCGGTAACAAAATTTTTCATAGTCGTTTAGTTCTTTTGCATAGCGAGAGCAATTGCCCCAATCGGCACAGCAGATTCCTGCAGCGCAGATAGCTGAATGAGTGGTCCGGGCCGAAAGGCGTCCATCAAATAATTGGGCAATGACTTCTTTACTTCCTGGATGATAATCTCTCCGAGCATCGCCAATCCGCCACCCAGGATGACAACTTCCGGATGGAGCAAATGTACGGCATGCGAAAGTCCAAAACTAAAGTCGTCCATCGTCTCCGACAGGATTTTCCAGGCTACCGGATCATTATGTGAAAGTGCTTCGCTTAGGGCTTTGGCTTCATGACCTGCGAAGGGTATTGAAAGTTCTCGTAAAACAGTGCTCGTTTCTTGCTTCAGCACTTCCCTGATTTTTTGGTTGACGGCCCATCCCGAGCATTTGTCCTGGATCGTTGCACCCGACCGATCAAGCCGGATATGTCCGAATTCCATTTCACCCGGCTCCGCTCCGTGATAGATCTGCCTGTCAATAACAAGTCCTGCTCCAACGCCACTTCCGAGCGTGACGTAGAGAACGCGCTGATAACCTTTTCCTGCGCCATACAAGGTCTCGCCAAGTGCGGCAACATTGGCATCGTTATCGACTACAACCTCGCAGCCACCAAGATCCTCGAGCCATTTCCTGATTGAGAAAGCGCGCCAGCCTTCAATGTGGTAGGACGTATAGACCTCGCCTGTCTCTTTGTTCACCGGCCCTCCAAAGCCAACGCCAATCCGGTCGATGGCTATTCCATTCAACCCGACCATGCATT
>DASWTP010000016.1:0-11025 GCA_036402075.1 Chryseosolibacter sp.
CCGATCTTCAACGAATCAACGGATCAACGGATCAACTTTTCTCCATGCACACCACATCCACCTGGCCATCCAAGCCCACCCATATCGCTCACCAGCTTGCCTAACGGACAAACCATCGATTGCCCACTGATTTTGCTCGATCTCCAACGGATCAACTACTCAACGGATCAACTTTACCGCATCTACCCGCCATCCAAGCCCACCGATATCGCTCACCAGCTTGCCTATTGGACAAACCACCGATTGCCCACTCATTTTGCTCGATCTCCAACGGATCATCTAATCAACGGATCAACGGATCAACTTTTTTCCCTTAACTTAGCATACAAATCGAACCATTACTTCACCAGTGAGACAAGTCACGATCGCAGGACAGGAAATTCAGCCCGGAGAGTTTAAGGAAATCAACATCAATATTGCCCGGCTTCCGTCTCACACTCAGATCGACACACCAATTTACGTTTCCCGATCTACGGAAGATGGGCCGGTACTTGGCCTTATCGCAGGCATGCATGGAGATGAGATCAACGGAATGGAGATTGTGAGAAGGATTCTTGACCGCGGTCTTCACCAGGTGAAACGTGGCACCGTGGTTTGCATGCCCATCATCAACGTATACGGCTTTCTCAACTTCTCGCGTGATGTCCCTGATGGTAAAGATGTGAACCGCTCGTTTCCTGGTTCCAAAAGTGGCTCCCTGGCTAGCCGTGTTGCCTATCACCTCATGCATGACGTCATTCCGTTTATTGATATTGGGATTGACTTCCATACGGGCGGTGCCATGCGAACTAACTTTCCCCAGGTTAGGGCGGTGTTGCGCGAAGCAGTTAACGTTGAATTGGCAAACGCGTTCCATGCGCCCTTTACCATCGATGCTCCGTTTCGGCCGAATTCACTAAGGAGGGAGGCAGCCCGGAAAGGAAAAAGTATCATCGTTTATGAAGGCGGAGAATCGCTGCGCTTCGATAACAATGCCATTGAAGAAGGTGTAGCTGGCACGCTCAGAATCATGAAGCACCTGGGAATGATCGATGTGGCCCCGGAACCGAAAGAATCAACTAAAGTGATTTGGACAACTTCCTGGATCCGCGCCAAACATGCGGGACTTTTTCAACCCGCCATTGGAGCAGGTGTAATGGTTCATAAGGGAGACGTAGTAGGAACCATTACTGACCCGTTTGGCGAGTTTAAGGAACAAGTGAAGTCACACGAAACCGCATACGTCATAGGCATGAACAACAGTCCGGTGATTAACGCTGGTGATGCGTTGATGCATCTCGGCATGGACAATGTGTGCCGACTGGAAAATAACTTGGAGTAGTTGAATTGAACGATTTGTGCGCATAAGGCAAGACTGATACGCCACTCGTTGGTTTACTTCTTCGCCCTTTGATTTTTGCTTGTTTGGTTTTCGGTATTTTAAAATCATTCTCTCCGTATGGCCTCTACGGGGTCAAGCTTCGCTGCACGCATGGCAGGGTAGGTTCCAAAAACAATTCCAATCACGACAGCAAGAACTGAAACCACGACAAGCGTATTTAATGTGTATGCGGCCTGAAAGGGCACACCAGTCAATGACTTCACAATCGGTACGATTACCATGGTCCCAAGAATTCCGATGGCAAGTCCAAGGAGACTACCGAAAAGAGATATTGTTATCGATTCGGAAAGAAACTGAAGAATAATGTCGCGCTTGTTTGCTCCTACGGCCTTTCGCACACCGATTTCTGAAGTTCTTTCCGTTACGGAGATGAGCAGCACATTCATAACCCCGATGCCGCCTACGAGAACCGAAATTCCAACGATCAAACCCATGATAATCCGGAAAAGCTTGAAGCCGCGCGCTGCTTGTTCAACGCGATATTCGTTGGTGAGTACTGTGAAGTCGTGATTTGCACCGTATTTTTTGGTCAGCCATGTTTGGATGTCTTCTTTGATTTTAGGGACATCGGTAACCTCACCTGCTTCAAATGCGCAATTGGGTGGAGCGCTCCGCAAGTCAGTTTCTGAAACAAGTGTTATTGGGAAAAACAGTTCCGGCCTTGGGGCGCGGGTACTCTTCACAATCCCGACAACGGAAAGCTCGCGACCACCGCCCAACACAACGGTTTTTCCGAGGAGCGAAGAGAGATTATTCTGGCCGCAAAGAATTTTAGCAAGCTCTTCGGTGAGAACCGCGTTTGTTTTTTTGTCTGTAAAGTCGGTGTTGTCAAGTATCCTTCCATGCTGCACGTGGAAGGAAGTGTCGAAACCAGAGAGCGCGGTGGTGTGAGACGCTGTGTTGGTTGTGTCACCTTTAATCGAAAGTTCTCTTCCGAGAATTTGCCACAGCACTCCTTCAGCCGGCTTGCTAATGGAAGTTTTCATTTCGTTGAAATCGTCAGGTGTGAGATAGCGCAGAGAGTCTTTGCGGATCCAGACACCGTTTACACGCTTGTTGGTGTTTGTATTAACCATGATCGACTTCAGCGAGGTGGTCTTCGTTATCTCGTCTTTTGCAAATTTCTCCATACCATCGATCAATGACAGTATTGAAACGAGGGCAGCTACTCCGATAACAATCCCCAGCAACGAAAGGATGGTGTGAAAGAAATGCGAGCGAATATTGTGTAGGGCGAGGATGAACGAGCCCGTTATCTTTTTGAACATACCAGGTTGATTAGGGTCTTGACGGCTTGCACCGGCAGAATGTTACAAAAGATAGCCAAATAAATTACCGGGAACCAGGAGCCAAATACCAAGATCCAAAACTCAAGATGTAATCCCGAGCGGAATCATTGGCACTTCGGTCTTGGACTTTGGTAATTTGGATCTTGAATCTTGGTTCTTCTACAATTCGTTATTCTTCACGGCAGCGCGATCCGAGTAATTTGCTGTCGGGCCTTGAGATAAAGCTGATTCCGCTTCATATCCTTTCTTTGTCTGCATGGTGGAGGTGGGTTTCGGCAAGAAATTGTTCGCCATCGTCATCATTGTTCCAACCCATCCTGGCGCAATGCCCTTTACAATAGAAGCGAATTTTCCCGAAAGGGAGAGGACAGTTTCAGACTCACCGCGCTCCATCGCATTGACGATCGCGGCACCAGCGGAGTCTGCGTCCATCGATAGCAACGGTGATGAACCGGCAATCTTGAACATTGCGTACTCTTTTTCGTGGTCACCCTTAACATCAATGTTTCTAGAACTTCCTGTCCGCATCAGGTTTGGGACCACAGTAGTTACGTGAATGTTATGTTGTTTGAGCTCAGCATTCAATCCTTCAGACAATCCTACTGCCGCGAACTTGCTGGCACTGTAAGGCAAAAGATGGGGTACGGCAATCTTTCCACCTATTGACGTAATGTTTACAATTCTTCCACCGCCTTGCTGTTTAAAATAGGGGAGGGCGGCATGTATGGCGTAGAGCGGTGCCCAGAAATTTACCTGCATTGCTTTTTCGTAGTCAGCAATTTCCATGTTGTCAACGGGTCCCACCTGGATAATACCGGCATTGTTCACGAGGACATCAATTTTTCCGTAGTGTCGAACCACTTCGTCAATAACAGCTTTCACTTCGTGCTGATTGGTCAGATCGGCCGGGCGCACCATTACGTCTGCACCGCTTCTTTCGAGTTCTTGCCTGGCGATCTCAAGTTTATCGGCCGAACGTGCACACAACGCAAGCTTGGCGCCACGCGATGCAAACTCGCGTGCTAGTACAAGGCCTAACCCACGTGAGCCACCGGTTATCAAGACAACTTTTCCGGCAGTTTTAAATCGCGTTAATTCGTGGTATACAGCATTGGCCACCATCAATACACCGATGCCCGTGCCGATCCAGCCGAGCGTTTTTTGGAGTTGGGAGGGAGAATATTTTTCCATGCGATGTGAAAATTGAAAACTCAAAAAAGAGGGAGATACTCAGCGTTGAATATCTCCCGTCATTGTTCATTTATTAAACTTTGGGCACGTCACTTCTTGAAGAGACTAGCTCCAAATAGAATAGCGATAATGAATAACGCCAGGAAAATAAAGAACAACACTTTTGCAATCGAAGCAGCGCCTTCTGCAATGCCACCAAATCCAAAGATGGCCGCGATAATGGCGATGACGAAAAAGATAATCGACCAGCGTAACATAGTATTTGTCGTTTAGTTTTATATCTACGAGGATCTCAGCTCCCCGTATTGCTGCTGATACTTTCTATCACTCTAGTTATTTAAAACTTGTACCATAGGGCGCACAACCGTCAAAAATTGTATTGCCCTTCGGTTGTGTAGATTCTTGTCTACGACACCGCTACTCGATCAGCAGCTTGCCATTTTTATCGAATCGAAAAATTCTCAAGGTATCCGCTTCGCGCATTTCAAGAATGAATTCTTTGCCGTCTTTACTTTTATATGCGGTTCCTTTTTGCCACCCTTCATACTCTGAACCAGCATTGAGCGATCGCTTCACGCCTTCAGGAAGCTCTGTGGATGTAATTTTTATTTTGTTTGCTGTATAATTTGCATCGTGCGGCATGGTTTGAGGAACAGGGTCAACCTGTCGCACCTGGTTTTTCAATGTGTCAGGCTCGGGAACGGGGGATTGTCCATGAGCATAAACGATTGCTCCGAACAAAAAGGATGAAAGGAAATAAATGATCTTCATAACGCTTTTTTGGCGTTATAAAGTAACAAGACTGTGCCACTCAGATGCCGTTACTGCTGGTGAGAATTACCGGAGTCGTATCGGTGATCAGGATAGTGTGCTCGTGCTGCGCGACATAACTGCCGTCACGCGTAGTATACGTCCAGCCGTTGTCTGTTTCGTACACGTAATTCGCCTTTGTCGATATGAAAGTTTCGATAGCGACAACGCTGTTCTTGCGGAAGCGTGTCCTATTTGAACGGTCGTTGAAACAGGGAATCTCTTTCGGCTCTTCATGCAGGGACCTGCCGATGCCGTGCCCAACCAGGTTTCTTATGGTTGTGTAGCCGTGATCCTTCGCTTCTCTCTCGATCAACCAGCCAATGTCAGCGATGCGCATACCACCTTTGATTGTTGCAATGGCCTTATGAAGAATTTTTCTTGATGAATCAACCAGGCGCTGGTGTGAATGAACATCGCGCCCAAGAACGAACGATCCACCATTGTCTGCAAAAAAGCCATTGAGTTCCGCAGACACATCGATGTTAACGAGATCGCCTTCCTGTAAAATGATTTTGTCTGATGGAATGCCGTGCGCTGCCGCTTTATTCACGCTGATGCACGTCCAGCCGGGAAAACCATAGGTTACAAAGGGAGCGGATTTTGCACCGTATGCCTTTAAAATACTGGCGCCAAAATCATCCAAGGCTTTGGTTGACATGCCAGGGGCAGCGTATTGTGTCATCTTTTGCAGCGTAGTACCCACGACTTCGCTGATGCGTTGCATTCCATAGAGTTCCGACTGTGATGTTATCGACATGACATTGTTGATGGATCGGAAGCGAAATTAGTTAAAATTCAGCTGTTCGAAGCAGGCCATTTTTTGTTTGAGAAGCGATTATCTTTTAGTATAATTGACTAACTTGAGCATTGTAATACATACTAACCAGCAGGGTAATTGTTGCGTTTGCGATATGTCACTACAGATGTATGAAAACATTGTTTTGCTGTTCTAAATCGATGAACCTATCCATGGCTCCAATGGGTTAAGTCTATGAAAAATAAGGAGAATATGAAGTATGTGGAGCGGTTTGAGGACGAGGGATTTGTTTACGAATTGAACGTAGAAGCGGCCAGTCCGAACAACCAGCATCTCTATACCTTCTCTCAGGGCGAGGGATATCAGTGTCGTTGGGAAATTGCCCGGAAGCACGAAGAGTTTCACAATGTCGTTGCCGTTACAGATGATCAATGTGAGGTTATTATCTTCGACTCCGTGGAATCCGCGATTCGAGGTGCAAAAGATTTTTTGTCCCTCCAGGCATAAGAATTTAACCAGCTGCGCTAAACGTTAATCATGGCACAGTGCAATTTCTCAATCCCCTTTAGCTCCTCCCCGGAAACGCTTTCATTACAAGCGCAAAAAGCAATTATGTCGGCAGGAGGCACCTTCCAGGGTGACGCAGCAGCGGGTACATTTGGCGTATCTACACCGCTGGGTGATATTAGGGGAACTTATACCATAGAACAATCTGTCATTCACGTTTCAATCGCAACCAAGCCCTTCCTTGTCAGCTGTGGCATGATTGAAAAGCAACTTCGCGGTTACTTTGAGTCGATGGCATAGCGCCTGCAATTTACTGGCGCACCGGGACCTGGTCGGTCTGCGTCTGCTAGTATATGATCTTGATTCCACTCATGTCTTCAATCCTCGCCTTGATTCCCCAGCCACCAAAGGATTCGATCACGGCAAAGTGAATTTCATTTCTCCCCTTCCTTAGCTGCAGATATAGCGCATCAAAATATCCGATTGTTCCAAGAAACCGATAATCCCGGGAACTGAAGTCATCTTCTCCAGAGTAAACAACAACATTATTTACAAACACCTTCACACGATCGCTGAAGCCAAATTGAATTTTTTTGACCTGGTCGGTGGTTGACTCGATGACCAACTTTGCCAGAACCGCATCACTGGTTTCGCCAAGTTCCGCTACCGATGAAATGTTTAATGTGCCGGTTGGTTCTACTTTGTGGGATGCATAGGTGAGTTTGACGGGAAGATCGCTCAACTTCGTAATTGTATTGAGTTGGGCTCTTGCAAACGCGTTTGATACCGCCCATTTCTCAATTGTGCCGGGAGCCATTGCTTGCGCTGGCTTTGGCTTATTCTTTAAAACCACATTATCGTTGGGAGTTACGCTCACGTTGGCGAAATAACTCTCGTTGATAGCATTCTGAATGCCAACGTTCCCCTTTAGAGGTTTACGTTTCAATTCGGCAAAAATCACAGGCGTCTCCATATCGTTGATGTAAACCTCCATGTACTGTCCCGACACGATGAGCTTGAAATGAATCCAGTTGTTGAAATCGTATTTTGCTGGCGCGCCATAGCCTTCGCCATAATAGAGTTGCCACCCTGCGTTTGAACCGAATACAGGCGTGTACTGGTTTGCATCGGGATTGCCAGACTGGTGCGGGCGCACGTAAAACTCTTCGTAATTCTTCTCGTCAGCAATCCGAAAGTGAAAGCCTATAAACGCCCGCCCCTGTGGGAATGCCATGTCATATTCGATTGTGCCGTTTTCAAATGCTGCGCCCTCCAGCATGGCCGAATTCTTTTTCAGTTTCACGGCCTCTTTGCCGTTGTAGGTTTCAAGTGAATAATCGGAGGTCGCGAATTTCCAGCGGTCGGAAGTGAACGGTACGACTTGCGCCACAGCGATCGTGTGGCCGAACAGGAATGCAAACAAGATCTTTTTCATATGGATATTTTTCATCGTAACTTTTGTATGGCAGTATACTCAAATACCCCAGCCCAGGATTGGAAATGGCTGTTCAAAAGCAGAACTTGGTTGTTCAAAGTTGTGCAAGGGCAAACACGGAATGCTATGGATGCTGAAGACCTTTTATTGCAGGAATGTAAAAACCAGATTGAGCGTAAGATTGGCTGGGAAAATAGTGAATCATGGACCAATCATGATTTTCAAACGTTGAGTGATAGAATTCAGCAAGAAACTGGTGTCAACCTCAGCATCGCCACGCTGAAGCGGATTTGGGGAAAGGTAAAATACGACAGTAAGCCTACCATAACCACCCTTAACACCTTGGCAAAGTTTCTGGGCCACGAAGGCTGGCGAGCCTTCCGGCAGGCAAACTCCGGCCAGCGCACCAATGAAAAAACGATGGTTGAGCCGACCGTGGACCCGCCACCTTCGGTTCCGTCAAGACGAAAGCACTTCGTCCGGTCAGGGTTAATCGGCACAGCCCTGTGTAGCGTCATTGTCTTGTTCCTGATTTACGGATTCAACCGTAATGCGACTCCGGAAACGAAGTCCTACAAACTTACGAGCAAGAAAGTCGTCTCCGAAGGTGTCCCGAACTCGGTGGTCTTTGACTATGACGCCTCTGAATCGACTTCGGATTCGATCTTCATTCAACAGTCATGGGATGAGCGCTTGCGAACACAGGTTTCAAAAGATCAGCATCAGCACACCTCGATCTACTACACGCCTGGGTTTTTTCAGGCGAAGCTGGTTGTCGATAAGCAGATTGTACGCGAACACAATTTGATGATTACCTCGAAAGGTTGGCTGGCCCTGGTTAAACTTGAAGGCCCTGTTCCAGTTTATTTTAAGGACGAAGATTTTCGCAAGGGCGAGATGTTAAGCTTGTCTGCCAGTACAGTTCAATCGAAAAACATTCCTTTCCAGCCAGAGCCACCTGTAGTATCCTTTTATAATGTGAAGGACTTCGGTGGCATTCACACCAACGACTTCAAATTTGAAGCCCGTGTTCGAAACGATTACGCGGAAGGAGCAGGAGCCTGCCAGTTCTCGCAAATCCTTTTGTTAACGGAAGGAAATGTCATTGTCGTTCCACTGTCGATTAAAGGGTGCGTCTCCGATATTGGTCTTTTTTTTAATAGCAAAGGCGTCAATGGTAAAACAGCTGATCTCTCTGCCTTTGGTGCCGATCTTTCGCAGTGGGTAAACGTAAAAATTGAAGTTAAAAACCAGAAGGGCCAGATCTATATCAATGAGAACCTTGCCTACGAAAGCCCTTGGAATTCCTCAGAAAAGATTGTTGGGATGATTTTCAGGTTCCAGGGTGCGGGCAGTATCGACCACGTACGGCTGGCATCGACCGATAATGAATATGTATTCGAGGATGCTTTCTAACATTCGAACGGTTTGTATCTTTCGACCACTACAAACTCGACCACTGCAAACTCGATGCTGCCATCTCTGAGTGACTTAAATAAGGTTCTGTACGAACGCCTTCAACATCCATTGCCGGGAGGGGATGCGCACGAGCTTTTCAGGGCGCAGCCGGTGGGAGATGTGAAACCCCTGTTCGATCATAAACTTCCACCTAAACCCGGTGGCGTTATCATTCTTTTGTATGAGGAAGATGGGAAAATCAGATTCCCATTGACAAAACGGGCTGAGTACACTGGTGCGCATAGCGGCCAGGTGAGCTTGCCAGGGGGAAAGTCTGAACCAGGGGAAGATGTGATCACTACCGCGCTTCGGGAATGTGAGGAGGAAATTGGGATTGACAGGGGTGCGATTAATGTGTTAGGAAGGCTGAGCGATTTTTTTGTGATGCCAAGCAATTTCATGGTCACGCCAGTGGTGGCCTCAGTAAATGGCCGTGCACTTTTTAAACCCGATCCGCACGAAGTGGTACGGATTATCAGGGCCGATCTTGACGATATTGTGAAAGATGAGGCGATGAAGCAGAAGGAGATTCTTGCAGCAGGTCGCTTTCGCATGAATGCGCCACATTTTGAAATTGAAGGTGAGGTGGTATGGGGGGCTACTGCAATGATGGTAAATGAACTAAGAATGATTTTGCGCGAGATTCTTTAGACTACATTCATTCTACTGAATTATAAACATACCCTGCAAACGGGACTGATCGATGATGTGCCTAGCGGAAACTCTTCGGTGACAGCTGGCGCGGACTGGTTTTATATGTGGGCGTTTTGGGATATCTTTCAGAAATTTTTTCCAATCATGAAATCACTTTTGATCTTTTTATTCTGTCTGACTGCGGTCGTTGCGAAGGCACAGCCGCCAGAGGTTCCAGCGAAACCAGGTGCAACATTTGGAGCCCCTACCAGTGCAGACCAGGCAATAGATGTATCACAACTTCCAGGCGTTCTTGACAACAAGGAGAGCGCAAATGTAAAGGTTATTGCCAAGGTAACTGACGTATGTCCAAAGAAGGGTTGCTGGATGTCACTTGAGATGCCCGACAAGACTACGGTGTTCGTAAAAATGAAAGACTACGGATTCTTTGTGCCACTGGAAATGATCGGTAAAACCGTTGTGATTGATGGAGAAGCGAAGAAGATCACCACCTCAGTAGATGAATTGAAGCACTATGCAGAAGATGCCAAGAAATCAAAGGAAGAAGTTGCGGCCATCACTGAGCCGAAGGAAGAAATCCGCCTCACGGCAACCGGTATTTTAGTGGTGAAGTAAGTATGAGCAGCATTCGAAATTTACGATGGATCGGGATAGCGGAAGGTATCTCTTTTCTGCTATTGCTTTTGATAGCCATGCCGATCAAATATATGCTGGGGATTCCGGAAGTGGTGAAGTATGTTGGTTTGGCTCATGGTGTCTTATTTATCGCCTACATCGTGGCGGTATTTGCTGCTACCCGCGCGATGCAATGGAATTGGTTCTCTGTGCTGGTTGCGCTGGCTGCGTCACTCATTCCCATCGGGACATTCCTTCTCGACAAGCAATTAAAGCGCAGACAAATAGAGATTTCAACACGCGGCCGCTGAGATGCGGAGTTCGCGGAGAGAAATAAAAGAAGGCTGATTTTCCATCTGGTTTTCTCACGCTGTAGTTTATTTGAATTTCCAAACCTTTGGCTTTGTAATCATAATGCTGATGCACTCTCAAGCGCTTAAGCGCGGGCAGATAATAACCCTCGGCTTAAGCCCAGTGTTATTATCTGGGGATTAACACAAAAACGGCTAAAGCCGGGCTACGCAAGTCCTAAAAAAAAGAAGGCTGATCTCTCAATCAGCCTTTTCATTATCTCGAAGTTTATCGGTCTCTAAACGCTTTAGCATCAGATTGGCGACTCCGTACACATTCCCTTAGTTAACCCTCGGCTTAAGCCGAGGGTTAACAAGCACCGAAGAGGCTAAAGCCACGAAATTTCTGAGTCCTAAAAAAAAGAAGGCTGATTTTCCATCAGCTATCTCACGCTGTAGTTTAGTTGAATTTCCAAACCTTTGACTTTGTAATGATAGTGCTGATGCACTCTGAAGCGCTTAAGCGCGGGCAGATAATAACCCTCGGCTTAAGCCCAGGGTTATTATCTGGGGATTAACACAAAAACGGCTAAAGCCAGGCCACACAAGTCCTAAAAAAGAAGGCTGATCTCTCA
>DASWTP010000017.1:0-75307 GCA_036402075.1 Chryseosolibacter sp.
ATTAGGGCGCACCTTCAAGTTTAACAATACCGATCGTCAAAGGTAAGAGCAAACCTCACTGTTATGAAAAACCACTTTTTTCGAACTTGGATGCATCAGCGCGGAAGAGAGATTAGTGAATCCAAATTGTCGCGCAGGCCGCGCTGGAAAATTGCAGAATCAATTATCACAGGCGTTAGCCTGTGGTAATTGAAGCAGGTTAAAACAGCGTGCAACTGCAATCGTGAAAATAGCGCCTCCACTTCATGCACGCCACCTGCGGGCTATAGGCAGGTATAAAAGTAATCGGAAGCGGAAGTCTTCAGTATTGCCGAATAGCTGGGGATTGTTATTTTAGCATCCTATGAAACCCACACTCGAGCAAAAGCGAAACAGACTGTTTGTTATCCTGTCAGGGATATTTATAACCAACGCCTTGCTTGCTGAGATTATTGGCGTGAAAATATTCTCAGCCGAAAGAACCGTGGGCCTTGCCCCCGCTCACTTGAACATCCTCGGGTTTCAGATGGACTTTAACCTCACAGCGGGAGCACTGATCTGGCCCGTTGTATTCATCACCACCGACCTGATCAACGAGTATTTTGGGAAACCCGGTGTCAAACGTATCAGCTACCTCACGGCATTCCTGATTCTTTATGCTTTCCTTATCATCTTCCTGGCCATGGAGCTTCCCCCGGCAGACTGGTGGATCATAGGGAAAGATGCCAATGGAAATGATGTGAACATGGACATTGCGTTCAACAAAATCCTTGGCCAGGGTCAGCGAATCATCATTGGCTCTCTCTCTGCATTCCTGATCGGTCAGCTGGTGGATGTTTATGTTTTTCAGCGCCTGCGACACGCAACCGGTAGTAAGATGCTGTGGCTTCGAGCCACGGGGTCTACGCTCATCTCGCAACTTGTCGATAGTTTTGTCGTGTTGTTTATCGCCTTCTATGGCGTGTTTCCAACCCAGCAGATTATTGCCATCGGTATCACCAACTATATCTATAAATTTTCGGTGGCCTTGCTGCTTACGCCCGTCATCTACCTTGGACACACAATGATTGACAACTACCTTGGCAAGCAGAATGCCGATGCACTGTCGACCGAGGCAGCGAAAGAAAGTAAAGGATTCTTTTGATCAAGAGGGTCTACGCAGATTGTCAAGGATCACCGCAGTGGCAATTGCTGCATTGAGCGACTCAGCTTTGCCAACCCGTGGAATGGTGATCTTTTGTGAGATGTACTTTTCAAGCACACCGTTGATTCCTCGGGATTCGTTGCCGATCACAATGAAGCCTCCTGCGGCAAACTTTGTCTTGTAGATGTTTTGTCCTTCGAGGTAAGCGCCATAAATCGGCCGACCTTTTACGGAATCCAGAAACGAAACGAGGTCCGTGTAGTAGATTGAGGCTCGCGTAAATGATCCCATTGTTGAGTTAATCACTTTGGGGTTATAGAAATCTGCGGTTTCACTGGAAGCTATAATGCTGTTGATTCCATACCAATCTGCGGTTCGGATGATTGTCCCGAGATTTCCCGGGTCCCGGATGTCATCAAGCACCAGCGCATATTGGTGGTCCAGCAGCATCACCGGCCTGTTGGGCTTCATTCGGGCCACGGCAACGGCCGAGTTACTGGTCTGAAACTCGCCCAAACCTTCCAAGTCCTTTTCAGAAACTTCCTCAACTCGCGCATTGATCTTCGGATCAATTGTCGTCAGGAAATCAGGGGTGCCAAGAAGAGTAACAACATGAAAATCAGACTGCAATAATTCTTGCACGCTTTTCGCTCCTTCTACAATAAAACATTGCTCCTGTTTTCGGTATTTCTTTACTTGCAGGGATTTGATGTACCTGATATCGGCTTTGGACAGCATTTTGGACGTTTGAGTACGAAAAGTAAATATTTTATCCTGATTCTTATGCCTGTGCTACTCACAGGCTGTTTGGGTACGCAACACCTCAAGGAGAATCAGAAACGTCTTATTCAGCAATCGGTAAAAGCTCCTGCCCACATTGACGAAGAGGCGCTTCGTGAACTTTACGCGCAACGTCCCAACCGCAGATTTCTCGGATTACCCATTTACCACCTGGTCGCCATGTACTATTGGGGCGAGCGAAATTACGACCAGGAAAAATACATCCGTAAAAAAGAGAAGTTCGAAAAGAAATTCAACGCCAAAATTGAAAAAACAAATTCCATTCGGAAAAAGAACAACCTGACTTTTAAAAAGCAAAAAAAGGTCGCCCGGATGGAATCGTTTATCGCCAATGGAAATCAACGGATGCAGTGGGGCGAAAAAGTTGCCGTGTTCGACACTGGCCTGGTGGAGATCACTGTCAACCGGTTCAAGAACTATCTCGCATCGGAAGGATATTTCCAGCATACAGTGACAACTCGCACCAACACCATCGGAAAGTTTACAACCCTCGCCTACCGGGTGGAGACAACGCAACCCTATGTCATTGATACGATCCTGTACAGAATCTCTGACTCAACAGTGTACAGGTTGATCAGGCAAAATGAAGCTACGAGTTTCATCAAAGTCAATCAACGCCTTCGCAGCGCAGACATTGATAAGGAAGCTGAACGCATTGATCTTTTGTTGAAAGACAACGGGTACTACGACTTCAGCCGACAATACGTTGATTTTCCGACAGACACAAGCCTGCTGGGTGAAAGGCGTGTGGCTATCATGGTTCAGATCCTCGATCCTGCCAAACGCGACAAGCACAAGCAATTCGTTATTGACTCCGTGCGATTTCTCACGGATGCCGGGGTACAGAAACCTGGTCGGACTCGCCAACAGAGGACCTATAGCGACATTCAGTATAACTATTTTGACAATTACTATAGCCTGAAGATCCTGAGTCAGCGCGTGTTCTTGAAAAATGAAAGTTTATATAGCCGGTCGAAGGCCTTTGAAACCCAGCGACAGCTTGCTAATCTGGATGCTTTCAAGTTTGTAAATATTGTTTATGATACGTCTGGCGGAAAATTCATCCCGACTATCGTCACTAGCCCACTCGATCGTTACGAATGGTCGAACGAAGTTGGCGTGAACGTTACACAAGGCTTCCCCGGTCCGTTTTACAACCTGAACTTTAAAAAACGAAATATCTTTCGGGGTCTTGAAAATTTCGAATTGAACGGACGAATTGGTGTGGAAGGTGTTGCCTCCGCGACTTTTTCTGAAAACGTGTATAAGAGTATCGAAGCCGGTGCGAATGCTTCGATTATCTTCCCTCAATTCATTTGGCCGCTGCGGGAACCCGTCCAGATCAGGCTTGCCAAATACAACCCAAAGACAAGGCTCTCTCTCGGATATACGTTTACTGACCGACCCGAGTATAATCGAATTGCCACTACCCTTTCGAACACATATTCATGGCAGAATCAGCGCACCACGGAATACTCGCTCGCGCTCGTAAATGCCAGCTTGATCAATTCAAAAAAATCGGATGAGTTTAGCGAATTGCTTGAACGATTAGACTCACTCGGTAATTACAACCTCGTAAACTCATTCAGACCTTCTTTTGTGAGCAGCATGATTTTCGGTATCACCTGGAACCATAACTACGGCAGTATCGATAAGAATTCGGTTTTTATCCGGGGCCAATTTGAAACCGGTGGCACTTCCCTCAACATCGTAGACCCGGCCATCATTACCAAACAAGGATTACAATACTTCAAATACCTTCGATTGAGTGTAGATTTTCGGAGAAACCGGATCCTGAACAAATTTGCAACGTTAGCGTACCGGATTAACACCGGGGTTGCATACGACTACAGCGGGAACAACACGTTGCCTTATGAAAAATTCTATTTTGCAGGCGGAAGCAGAAGCGTGAGAGCGTGGAGCCCAAGGCGATTGGGAATCGGTTCCGTTCAACGGGAACTTTCCACCGAACCCCGTGAAGACGGACTTTACAGCTATCAATTTGAAAAGCCAGGTGAAATCTTGCTTGAAGGAAGTATCGAACTGCGGAGTAAGCTTGTCGGGTTCATTGATGGTGCGCTCTTCATCGATGCGGGAAACGTTTGGTCCTTCAAGCAACGTGCACCACAGGATGCCGAAGGGAACTATCTTGGCAACTCCCAATTTCGCGCTAATTCATTCCTGAAAGAATTTGGTGTCGGAACCGGTGTTGGCCTTCGCTTTGACTTTACCTTCTTGATTTTATGCTTTGACGTGGGAATGAAGGTATATGATCCGGCCCGCGATGCAAATGAACGCTTCGTGCTTGATAAAGTGAGATTCTTTAAGCCGTACGCAAAAGAAATAGCACCGGATGTTTTCACAAATTACAAAGAACCGGTTGTGTATAATATCGGGATTGGGTATCCATTCTAGGGAAATAAGCTGCAGGCAGAAACAGTGGGAAACTGGTGGCAAACTAACTTTTCTTAAAGTAAAAATAGTTTTCAGCGCGTCTGATTATTACAGCTTGCCTTGATCAAAAAGCAAGCAGCTGCGTTAGTTCAGCACGGACTTTCTGGGCATTCGGGAGCATCATCCGTTCAAGGTCAACGTTTAGCGGAACTGCTGGAAGGTTGGCAGCTCCCATCGTCCAGACGGGCGCATCGATAAACGTGAAGCATTCTTTTGATATCCGTCCGGCAAGCGATTCTGCAAATGAATTCATCAGCGGCTCTTCAGTAAGTACAAATGCTCTTCCGTGCTTTCGCACTGATGTTGTTATGGCCTCCCAATCGATCGGATTCAATGTTCGAAGATCCATGATCTCTACCTGGCCAGTAAAATTCTTTGCAGCCTCTTTTGCCCAATAAACGCCCATGCCATAGGTGATGATTACGGCAGATGATCCTTCTGAAATTTTTTCTTCCGAAGCGTGCTGCACAATGTTCGCCTTGCCTAACGGAATTACATAGTTTTCATCTGGTTCAACCGTTTTTGCATCTGTGGTACCCGCAACTTTTGACCAATACAAGCCTTTGTGTTCAAGTAAAACAACCGGGTTCGGATCGTAAAACGATGCCTTGAGAAGTCCCTTCATATCAGCAGCAGTGGAAGGATATACGATCTTAATTCCACGAATGGTCAGTAGGGCCGACTCGACACTGCCCGAGTGATAAGGGCCTCCGCCACCGTATGCCCCTATCGGTACACGAATCAAACTTTGTATCGGAAATTTTCCGCGCGACAGATAGCAACTCTTCGATAATTCTTCAACAAGTTGGTTAATACCGGGCCAGATATAGTCAGCAAACTGTATTTCAACGATTGGCTTTGCTCCTACCGCGGTCATGCCGGCAGTCGAGCCCACAATGTAGGCTTCCTGTATCGGGGTATTGAACACGCGCTCATCGCCATACTTTTGTGCAAGTGTTGCCGCCTCACGGAAAACGCCACCAAGTCTTCTGCCAACATCCTGCCCATAGAACAAAGCTTCGGGATGCTTCTTGAGAATTTCGTCTACCGCATGCAATGCCGCATCCACCATAATAACTTTTTCTGCACCCTTTGGTGCGCGCTCGCCCCGCTCTTCCGTTATGGGTGTCAGTGCAAATTCGTGCGAGTCAAAGTCGTTCGGATCAGGATCGGGAGATGACAGCGCGCGTTGATAATCGCTGGCGACTTTTGCGGCAGCCGTATTCTCAATTTGCTGCAATTCATTTTTCTCGTTTCCATGCTCGAGGAGGTAGCTCCTTAACTTGAGAAGCGGGTCAAGCTTCTTATGTACTTCCAGGTCCTCTGCACGATACCATTCTCTGCGCACGCCAGACGTGTGGTGCCCTAATAGGGGGCATTTTGCGTGAACTAAAATTGGAGCGCGTTTTTTCCTTGCAAACTCGATGGCTTTTTTCATGCCGAGGAAGGAGTCTATGAAATCGGCACCATCAATCGCCATCCGCTCCATTCCCTTGAAGCCAGCCGCATATTCATAAGCATCCATCGCGCGCATCTCTTTTCCCGTAGCAGAGATTCCCCAGTCATTATCCTGCACCAGGTAGATGATGGGCAGCCGTTTAAGCACCGCCATTTGAAACGCTTCGGCAACTTCACCTTCGGTGACAGATCCGTCTCCAAGTGAACAGAGCACCACCGGATTGTTTTTGTCTTTCAGCAGCCCTTGAGACTCAAGGTAGGCAATGCCATGGGCCATGCCGGTTGCAGGAATTGCCTGCATACCTGTCGCTGAACTTTGGTGGGGAATTACAGGAAATCCATTGCGTCTTAAAGAAGGATGTCCATAATAGGTTCTACCGCCCGAAAAAGGATCATCCTTTTTTGCCATGAGCTGAAGCATCAGCTCGAAGGGCTGAAGCCCCATGGCGAGCAGCATTGATTCATCACGGTAATAAAGCGAAGCAAAATCCGAGGCTGTTAATTGAATGCCCGCAGCGATCTGGATTGCCTCGTGGCCGGCTGAGGTGCTGTGCACATATTTGCTGCAGACCTCACGATTTTCATCGTAGGTCTCTGCCATTCGCCTGGCCGTACACATGAGCTGGTACGCTTTCAAAAGGATATCGAGAGGGATTTCGGTTTTCAGTTTTTTGGAGGGTGCTTTCGTTCGCTCAGCAAAGGGCATTTTCACACAGTTTGTCTCGGCATAAAGATACAGTTTTTTGAAAAACAATCGATTGAAATAATCCCGTTGGTTAAATAGATGAATCGTTCCATATTTGCCATCACTTGCACAGCAATCATGAAACAATCACCTACCAAGGAAGAAATTAAAGACTGGTTTGTCAGCCTACAGGATCAGATTTGTGAGGCGCTTGAGAAGGCGGATGGCTCCGGAAAGTTCATCCCTGATGCTTGGGAACGCCCGGGCGGTGGCGGTGGTGTTTCGCGTGTGCTCACTGCTGGCAGCGTAATCGAAAAAGGCGGAGTCAATTTCTCGGCTGTGTGGGGCAAAACTCCTGAACAAACGCTGAAGACGCTTAATCTTGCCCCTGATCAAGCAATTGATTTTTTTGCAACAGGTGTTTCCATTGTGCTGCATCCTCATAATCCATTTGTGCCCATCATTCACATGAATGTGCGGTACTTTGAAATGTCAAATGGCGTGTGGTGGTTTGGTGGTGGAATTGACCTGACACCCCATTACGTGACTGCGGAAGATGCACGCTACTTTCACACCAGGCTGAAAGAGGTTTGCGATCAGTTTGACCCATCGTATTATCCTGAGTTCAAGAATTGGGCGGACAATTATTTTTTTATACGCCACAGAAATGAGACGCGCGGCATCGGTGGAATCTTCTTTGACAACCTGAAGGCGGATGAACGTCACTCGCGACAAGATCGTTTTGATTTTGTGAGATCGGTCGGTTCGGCCTTCGCTCCTATTTACGTACATTTTATGAACCAGAATCGGGACATCCGGTTTAATGAATCGCATAAAACGTGGCAATTCCTGAGAAGAGGGCGTTATGTTGAATTCAACCTGGTGTGGGATCGTGGCACGAAGTTCGGGCTTGAAACGGACGGCCGCACAGAATCCATTCTTATGAGCTTGCCGCCCCAGGCCAACTGGCTTTATAACTATCAACCACAAGCTGGATCAGAGGAAGCGAATACTTTGTCATTACTTCAAAAGGGAATTGATTGGGTCAGGGCTTGAGGTTCGATCAATCCGGTCTCCGAAAAATTAGTCGTTCTGCCAATATTTTCTAAATTTGAAACCCCACTGGCGTGAACTAAACGGACAGCTGTTGATCCTTTTGTTGCATGCTTGCAGATGACCTAAAAGAAAGAACCAGAGACGTGCACACGGCCCTGGAAAAAAAGCTATTATCACATATACAGCTGGTTCATGACACGAACCATTATGGTGCGCTGCTTGAAATGATGTATGGATACTATGCCGCGCTGGAAAATCGGCTGGATTCTTTTCGCCATGCTATTCCTGACTACGACCGAAGAAGAAAATCACATGCTATTATTCACGATCTGGGAAAACTAGGTCGGTCTGCTCAAGCCATCCGGCTATGCGAGAATATTCCCGTGCTTAATTCCATTCCCGAGGCGTTCGGTTCAATGTATGTGTTGGAAGGGTCAACGCTTGGTGGAACGATCATTTCCAGAATGCTGCTGAAACAGGTGCCCGCATTGAGTGATGCGCTAATGTTCTTTCGGGGCTACCAGGATCAGACCATGGATATGTGGCAAAAGTTCAAACAATATCTTCACCAGATGATCGATGAAGTTCATCATGAAGAAGCGCAACTCGCGGCCAAGGAAACGTTTGTAAAATTTAAAATCTGGATAGAGCAGCATGACGCAGGTAAATTATGATTCCGAACTTTGCGGGAGTCTCCCGATTCATTTAACGAATTCCATTCAGCCGCATGGCGTGCTGGTGGTAATAGATCGAAAAACAAAAAAAATTATTCAACTGAGTGAAAACGCTGCGTCTGTGTTTGGAATACCATACCAGCAAGTTCTAAACAACACCCTGCAAAGTTACATAGGAGACGCGGATGTCGAAACGTTACATAAATTCTCGGGAGCGTACGAAAACCGTTTACCAATGACATGGACAATCGGCACAAACGATTTCCTCGTAATGGTTCACAGCCGTGACAAATATTTCGTAGCGGAAGTTGACCTGGATCCGGTGAAACGTGAACGGCAGGAGACATTTGTGAAGGTTTTCCAGGAAACTCGTCAAAGCATGTCTGCGATTGAATCAGGGAAAGATATCAGCGAAGTATGCCGCATCACCGCAAGCGAATTGAAAAGACTCTCGGGGTTTGACAAGGTTATGATCTACAGCTTTGACCATGACTGGAACGGGACAGTTCTTGCCGAGGAAAAGGAGCCCGAAATGGAATCGTATCTTGGCTTTACGTTTCCGGCCTCGGACATCCCCAAGCAGGCCCGGCAGATGTATTTGAAAAATCCGTATCGATTGATTCCAGATGCAAACTACAAACCGGTGCGCCTGTACCCTGTTATCAACCCCATCACACAAAGCTTCATCGACCTGTCTGACACCAACCTCAGAAGTGTAGTGGCTGTTCATGTGGAATATCTGAAAAATATGGGCGTCACTTCCTCGATGTCCATTCGCATCATGCGCAACAATACGCTGTGGGGATTGATCGCCTGCCATCACCGTACGGCAAAAAATCCAAGCTTTCAAATGTGCTCGGTGCTCGAGCTGCTATCGAACATTATCTCTGCGAAAGTCACAACGCTGCTCAATATTCAGTCGCATGAACTCGATACGAGAATAAAAGAAAGCTACACCCGCGTGCTTGAAGAAGTATATAAAAAGCAATCGCTTCAGGAGGCGTTTTTTTCAACACCAGGTATCCTTGAGCTATTCAATGCCACGGGAGCGTTGATAACGAAGGGCGACCAATTTTCCACCGTGGGTGATGTGCCCGACAAGAGTTACCTCGATGATTTGATCTTATGGCTCCAAACCCGCGATGTTCCGGCAATTTTCGTCACCGAATCTCTCGGGGCGATCTACGATCAGGGGTCGGATTTCAAAGACATCGCCAGCGGTTTCATGGCCATCCGCATGGACTACACCGAAGAGGAGTACCTCATTCTATTCAGGCCCGAGGTGGTGCGGGTAATTAACTGGGGAGGAAATCCGGATGAACGAATCCAGTTTGAAAAAGACGAAAAGAGCTATCATCCGCGAAATTCGTTCAAGCAATGGCAACAGAAAGTCAGTGGCGTATCAACGGATTGGCTGCCTGAGGAATTACGGGTGGCCGAAAAATTGCGCGCATTCATTATGGAATACAAGTCCGTAAATTCACCGTACCGAAATTGATGAAGGAGTCACAGGAACTTCCTGTTAAGGCAAGGAAGAAGAATAATGATAACCACGCGGTTGTAGCCATCGGTGCTTCTGCTGGCGGCCTGGAGGCGATCCATACGTTTTTCGACAGCATGCCGGAAAGCATCAATTGCGCGTTTGTCATCATTCAACACCTTTCACCCGATCACAAGAGCCTGCTTGTTGAGCTTGTAGGAAGGCACACGCACATGCACGTGCTCGAAGCAAAGGACCAGGCCGAAGTAAAGGCGAATTGCATTTACATAATTCCCAACAACAAGTTTTTAAGTATTCGAAGGAACAAGCTCGTGCTCTCTGACAAGCCACCGGCAAAGTTTCCGAACAATGCAATCGATGTATTTCTTTACTCGTTGGCCGAAGATAAAAAAGAAGACGCGGTTGCCATTATTCTATCCGGTACTGGCACCGATGGGACCAAGGGCCTTGAGGCTATAAAAGAAGCGGGGGGATTCGTGATCGTCCAAGACCCGGCCTCCGCCAAATTTGACGGCATGCCGAACAGTGCAATCAATGCAGGCAATGTAGATGTTATTCTGTCACCTGCCGATATGCCAGCAGAGTTGATCACTTACCTGAATGAACCTCCTCTCCTTTCATCCGCTTCAGGAATCAGCGACCACGAGTTGGAAGAGATCTACGAGCTTATCCATCATCATAACGGCCACGACTTTCACTACTACAAAACGCCCACACTCATTCGCAGAATTTCCAGGCGAATGGTGCAGAGGAAAGTGAAGGAGGTGGAACAATACCTTGCCATCCTTCGCAGTGATCCGGAAGAATGCAAACAACTTGGTAAAGACTTCTTGATTGGAGTTACGAAATTCTTTCGGGACCCGGAGGCATGGGAAGTTCTTCGAACGAAGGTCTTACCAGAAATCATTGAACAAAAGACGGAAGACGATCTCATCCAGGTATGGGTGAGCGCCTGCAGCACAGGAGAAGAGGCCTATTCCATGGCCATTGCCATTGATCAGGCGCTTGACGCCATGAAACGGAAACTTGACGTGAAGATCTTTGCTACCGACCTCGATAAAGTCCACATCGATATCGCTGCACGCGGTCAATTTCCCGCGAGCATCGTGCACGATGTTCCTCCAACGGTGCTGGAGAAATATTTCACAAAGTCTGACGATACGTACACCGTAAATTCAAGGATTCGCAAGCAAATTGTATTTGCGCGCCACAACATCACGAAGGATCCGCCTTTTATTAAAAAGGACCTGGTAACCTGCCGGAATATGCTCATTTACATGAATCCGGTTCTTCAGCAAAAGGTGTATGCTATACTCCTCTACTCCACCCGGGTCAACGGATACCTCTTCCTGGGATCAAGTGAGCATGTGAGTTACATCCGCAACCACGTTGTCGATGTAAGCGCTAAATGGAAGATTTTCCGAAAAGCTACAGAAGGAAAGTCAATGCACTTTACGCTCAGTGCATTTGAGAAGCGAACAGAGACTCCGCTGCGCACCAGGACCCCGATCTACGAACGTGAAGCGCCCTCGCGGCAGGGAAGCATATGGGAAGAGTTTGAGCAAGTGCTCAGCGAAGACCTGCATTGCGCAGCCTTTCACATCGACCATAACTTTGAAATCAAGAAAGCAATTGGAAATTACTCCAAGATACTTTCATTGCCGAACAAAGATTTCAAATTTCAGCTGCTGAAGATGATTCCGGCAGAAAACGCCATGCTGATAGGGGCAGAAATCAAACGCGCCTGGCGCAACAAGCAGAAAGTGCACCTTCGGTCGATCCGGTTCGAGAGGGAAAACGATGTCGCTCATTTCAACATCGTAATCAAACCACCGGAAGGTTCCTACCTCGATAACCTGACGCTGATCACTATTGTTGAGAATCACACCGTGACCAAGAGCACGATGCACGCTCAGCATCCGGAGAACAACCGGAGTATCAACGAATACATCCTTTCGTTGCAGGATGAACTCCAGGAAACAAAATACAACCTTCAGCTGGCAATCGAAGACCAGGAGACCACCAATGAAGAACTTCAGTCGAGCAATGAGGAGTTGCTTTCCGCAAACGAAGAGCTGCAGTCATCCAACGAGGAACTGCAATCGGTAAACGAAGAACTGCACACGCTGAACACCGAGCACCAGCTTAAGATCCGGGAGCTGCTCGAACTCAATGACGACCTCAACAATTATTTCCGAAGCGTAGACATCGGACAGATCTTCCTGGACACCGACCTGAATATTCGCAAGTTTAATCCGGCTTCCGCCAAGATGATCAACTTTATTGATTCGGACGTTGGAAGGCCAATAACGCACATTTCCAACAACATCCTTCACGAGTCGTTGGTTGATGATATTAAGGTCGTGCTGCGGAAAAACCACACGGTAGAAAAGGAAGTGCAGCTTATCAGCGGAAAGAACCTCTTGATGCGAATCATGCCATACCTGACGCGAGACCAGGTGATTGGTGGTGTGATTATTTCATTTGTCGATATTACGACTATCACCAAGCTGAATAATATCATCCGCGGAGTCTTCAACGCGAGTCGCAGCGGCATCATTGCCTTCGAAAGCGTGCGCGACAGTCATGGGGCAATTGTTGATTTCAGGGTGATTACGGCAAACGATTCCGCCAATATCATGTTCCAGGATAACGTGGCCGACCTCTCTAACAAGTTATTGCGAAAAGACCTTGGTTTCCTGGCGCCCCACCACATGTTTGATTTATACGTGTCCGCGGTGACCAAGGACAAAGACGTGTTGGCTGACATCATGCTGGAAGGAAATCAGCAATGGGTAGAGGTTACAGCAGTAAAAATGACTGACGGATTTGTGGCCACGTTCACCGATATCACGAGTAAAAAACATTCGGAGCAGCGACTGAAGAAGAATTATGCGGAGCTGGTGACCGTAAAAGAAAATCTGAAGAAACTAAATACCGAGCTCGAACAAAAAGTGTCAGAAAGAACGCGCGAGCTTTCCATCAGTGAAGAACGGTTTCGCCTCGTGGGTAGAGCCACAAACGATGCGCTGTGGGACTGGGATTTCATTAACAATAAAATGTGGTGGGGTGAATCGTTTTACTCGATGTTTGGGTATGATACACAAAACAACCCGTTGTCGCGACAACAATGGCTGGAGAAAGTGCACCCAGATGATCGCCCAGGCGTTGAAGAAAGTCTGTACCATGTAATCAACAGCAACCAAAAGCAGTGGGTGCGTGAATACCGGTTCATGAAGGCGGACGGAGAGTATGCCGATATACTTGACCGCGGATATGTTTTGCACGATGAGCATGATATTCCCTACCGTATGCTCGGCTCGATGTTCGACCTTACGGAACAGAATCTCGCCAAACAGGAAATCGCACAGATCGAAGCGCAGCGCAAATTTCTTGCGGAATCAATGCCATTGATCGTTTGGACAACCGATCCGCGCGAGAATGTAAACTTCGCCAATCGCCAGTTCGAATTGTACACCGGGCTATCCCAGCATGACGCTATTGGCAATGGTTGGCAAAGCGTGGTTCATCCTGATGATCTGCCCGTACTCATGACCCAATGGAAAAAAGCAAGTCATGACAAGAAGGATTTTCAGACAGAAGTGCGTATAAAACTTTCTTCTGGCCAATATCACTGGAACCTGTTGTCAGCAAAGGCCCGAAGGGAGGGAAACGGAAATCTGATCAACTGGGTGATCACCACGATCGACATCCACGAACAGAAAAACCTGAACCAGTATCTTGAAAACAAAGTTGCCGAACGAACCCGCCAGCTGAAGGAGATGAATGAAGCGCTTGAACGGAGTAATTACGACTTGCAACAATTTGCTTCGGTGGCTTCGCACGATCTGCAAGAGCCTCTTCGCAAAATCCATATGTTTGCCCAACTTGTCAAAGAGCGTCACGTTAAAGAACAGCCGGAGGCCACTGCCCTGCTCGAAAAGATTTTGAACTCTTCCCAGCGCATGAAGTCGATGATCTCCAGCGTATTGAATTTTTCAAAGCTATCAGGCGACAAAAATCCATTCGAGCGAGTTGACCTCTCAAAAATCACCGATGAGCTGCTGGACGACTTTGAAATTGTAATTCGCGAGAAGGGGGCGAAAATCAACATTGAAAAGCTTCCTGAGGCCGAAGTAATCCCGGGCCAGATGAGACAAGTATTCCAGAATCTTTTTAGCAATGCACTGAAGTTTTCAAAGCCGGGAGTTCCACCCGTGGTCGATGTGAGCAGGGCGCGCGTTGTTGCGAAGAGCTTTGAAGCGAAAGAAGATATCAACGGGCGGTTCTTGAAGATCGCTGTAAAAGATAACGGGATCGGGTTTGAAAAAGAGTTCAGCGAAACTGTGTTTCAGCTTTTCCAGCGACTGCATTCAAAGGACAAATACGAAGGGACGGGCATTGGGTTGGCCATCACAAAAAAGATCATCGAAAAACATCACGGTATAATCCAGGCGACAAGCGAAAAAGACCATGGCACAGTTTTTTCATTTATTATTCCTCTTAACCAAGGTGAGTAGTTGACCGAATCGGAGATGAATAAAAAAATGATTTTACTAGCGGAGGATGATCAGGATGATCGGGATATTTTTGATGAAACCTTCAGCGAGCTTGGCAATTCTGCCATCCGGCTGGAGTCAGTCGAAGACGGAATTGACCTGATCAACCGGTTAAAGGAAATTAAAAACGATGATGAACTTCCTCACCTCTTTATCCTGGACCAGAACATGCCAAAGATGACCGGGAAGGCAACGCTGGCCTACCTGAAAGCGCACGATCGTTACAAAAATATTCCAGTGATAATTTATTCTACCTATCCCGACTCTTCCCTGGTGAGTGAATTTGTCAACCTGGGCGCTGAGGAAGTGGTGACGAAACCAGATTCTTTTGACGGATTTAAGGATATGGTGAATGGTTTTATCAGGACCTACATTCAAAAAAATACAGTGTCATTGTAAGCTCAAGAGCAGGTTCCCGGGTTTTCGCCCGGGGAACACATACTCTTTACCCTAACCCAAAATTCTTAAGTCCCAATATCAAGAAGCCCTTCCCGCAGCATGAGCATTATTACGCTGAATTTGTAGAGCACGGGAAACTTGTTTTCAACTAATCGCGTGTTGGTCTACCAAACGTATGTTGCTACCCCGCCACCTTGCAGTGTTGTCGGTGTACATACTTTTCCTTTGTAGTTAAAGCTGAACGTTTTTTGCGCATCGTTGTCGTTCACAACAATCAATACTTTTTTTCCGTCTGGTGTCAGGAATGCTACGTTGTGAAGGCCATCAACGATCGTTGATCCAATTCTCACCGATCCGGGACGTACGAATTTCGAAGCATGAGCGATGATGTAATATGAAACATTTCGGGTCACCGTGTTTCCAATGGTGAGCGCGCCCATACACTCCGAGCATCCACCGTCATCGGTATGCGGGTCGAAATTCTGGTCAGCTGCCAAGTTCCATTCAAGTACGTTTCGGCTCCAGTTCCGGGTCGCTCCTACAATGAGATTTTTCACATGCCAGCGTAAGTCTCCGGCAAATTCACCTTTGCTCCACGTCCATTGTTCGGTGAAATACAAATTCTTGTCAGGGTGTGCATCGTGCACCTTTGACATTGCATCAATTTGGCCGAGGTACAAATGAAACGCGGATCCGTCCACATATTTCTTCGCTTCCGCATCATTCATGATTGTGATCGGATATTCCGGATGATCGCAGTTGTGATCAAACAACACAATTTTCGTCTTGATATGCGCCTTCTCGAATGCAGGGCCAAGGTGACCTTTGACGAAATCACGCTGCTGATCCGCAGTCATCACAAGGCTTGGCGTGTTGTTCGGATTCTCCGGCTCATTCTGCACGGTGATCGCATCGATGGCAATACCTTCCGCAGCCATGCCTTGTATATACTTAACAAAATACTGGGCATAAGCTGGATAAAACTCCGGCTTAAGACTGCCTCCTTTCGGAAGATTGTTGGTCTTCATCCACACCGGAGCAGTCCAGGGGCTGCCCATGATTTTGATGTTTGGATTGATGGCAAGAATTCTCTTCAAGATGGGAATAAGGTTCTCCTGATCTTCCTTCAAAGTGAAGTTCTTCAATTCAGGATCTGTTTGTCCCGCTGGCAGATCGTTGTACGTGAAAACATGATCGTCAAGATCCGAAGCTCCGATGCTAACACGCAGGTAGCTGATGCCGATTGAATTTCCATCAGTTGAAAACAACTCTTTCAGCAGGTCGTTCTTTTGTGATTCGGTCAGCTTCTGGTTGATCAGATCTGCGCTTCCGCCAGTCAGTGCATAGCCGAACCCATCAATGGATTGATATTGCTGTGTTGAGTCGATTTGCAGGACCGGTACGGAAGACTCCCCTGGCTCGGTAAAGGAAAGCGGGGTTGCGGATTTCTGGAACAATGAAGTTTTGTCACCGGTGGTAACGTAAGCCTCAATGGTGCCTGACGTTTGTTCTGAATTCGTTCCGGTCTCCACAGTCGAACATGCAGCGCACATTAATCCAGCCGCGACAGAAACGGCTAGTATTGCCCTAAAATTTCTTATCATCTTTGGTGTATTAAAAAGTCGTCTTCCCGAAAGTCCAGGAAGACGACATATGGATTCAATAAATTCTTTTTAGTAACCAGGGTTCTGGGTCAGCTTGGTGTTCTTATCACGCTCAGACTGCGGAATCGGCCAAACCAATTTATTTTCGTTCAGCGAATAGCCCAGGCTGTTGCCACTTCCATCTTTGAAAGCGTTCATCACTGCAATGGCACGGCCTGTTCGCTTCAGGTCAAACCAGCGATGTCCTTCGAAGGCCAGCTCGAGTCTGCGTTCCTTCTCGATTGCAAGGCGCATTGCATCCTGCGTTGTAGCAGTTGTTGGAGCAAGCTTAACGCGAGCACGCACCTGGTTAACGAGCGCGGCTGCACCTGTTACATCACCGAGTTCATTCAATGCTTCTGCTTTCAGCAAGAGGATATCGGCCAGACGGTAGATAATGATGTTCTGTGCTCCACTGTAGTCTCTCATCTTGTTGATGAACGGATATGACGTTGCCGGCCAGTATGGATCGTTCCATTTACCTGTAACGTTGGCAGTCGTAATCGAAGAGTTCTTGCGAATAGCATCACCCTCCGCATTGAATGCAGCAATCAGATCATTTGTAGGGGTATTGAATTTTTTCCAGTCGTCACCGGCAAACATGAAAATGCCCCAGTTTCCACCAGTATCCCAGTTGTAACAGTTGATTTCGAAAATCGACTCAGCAGAATTCTCCTGTGAGTTGTTCCAAAGCTGATCATATTGAGGAAGCAAAGAATACCCGCCAGCAATTACCGCATCCGCATATTCTTTGACTTTGTTCCAGTCTTTCGGTTCACGCGTTGCGTATACTTTTGCAAGCAATGCGTTCACAGCACCTACCGTAGCGTAGCCTTTGTCTGGCGCAACCGTGCGAACATGGGTCCGTGCGTATTCGAGATCGCTGATGATCTGTTCATATACTTCTTCTTGGGCAACGCGCTCGGGGAACAGCAGCGGATAAATTTCTTCCAAGTTTGCAGCAGAGATCGACTTTACTTCCTGAGTCACCAGCGGAACATCGCCAAACAATTGCACAAGCTGGAAGTTGATGAAGGCGCGAACAAACATCGCCTCACCTTTGATCTCGTTCTTGCGCCCTTCACTCAGCGCGGGATCCTTAACGTCATCAACGTTGTTAATCACACGGTTAGCTTTTCCAATGGTGCTGTAGAGATACGCCCAGTCACGGCTTACATTGGAGTTTGTTGCTTCGATCTCGTACTCATCGATCTGGAAATTTGCCGGGTTGTCAGCACCTGCATACGCGTTGTCAGACTGCGCATCACCGATCACAAAGTAGTCGAGCATAAAATACTCGTTCTTGAAATCGCCATACACACCGTTTAGTGCGCCTTCCACCTCATCGGCAGTTTTGTACAAGAGCGTATCGCCTGTATTGTCAACTGCGATTCCCTGCGAAACCGGTTGCTTGTCCAGGAAGTCGTCACAGGACTGGATCATCGCTGCCGACAATCCCAATCCTAAAATATATACTAATCTAGATTTCATTTTCTTCAATTTTTTAGAACTCTACGTTGATACCGAAAGTAATTGTTCTTGCTTGTGGATACGTCCCATAGTCAACACCCAGCTCGGTAGCGCTTCTTCCGAAGGCGTTCACTTCAGGGTCGAATCCTGAGTAATCAGTGAAAGTCAACAGGTTTTGTCCGGTGGTGTAAAGTGACAACTTGTTGATGCCAGCCTTCTGGAGGAAATCAGGCGAGAAGTTGTACGACAGCGTAATCGCCTTCAAGCGAAGGTATGATCCGCTTTCAACAAAGCGTGTTGAGTTTCTCACGTTGTTGATGTTACCTGCACGTGGTATATCGGTGTCTGTGTTCTCCGGAGTCCATCGGTTAAGCACAGCAGTTGATTGATTTTTGCTATCAAACATTCCTTCAAGGTCAACACGTGTTGCATTGTAGATGTCGTTTCCGACACTACCCTGGAAGAAAATGTTGAGGTCAAAACGTTTGTACGAAAGATTGTTTGTTAAGCCGTATACGAAGTCAGGCTGAGCGCTTCCGATAACTCGCCTGTCATCAGGATCGAGGGTTCCGTTGCCGTTGAAGTCGGTAAACTTCAGGTCACCGGTTGCCGGATCAACACCCTCGGAAACATATCCAAAGAATGAACCGAGCGGCAATCCTTCGCGCACAATGGCTACATCCTGGTTGTTGCTGTAAATGCGGCCGTAGTAGTAGACATCAGTAAATTTCAGGTCAGTCACTTTGTTTCGGTTGAACGAAATGTTAAAATCTGTGTTCCAGCGGAACGCTTCCTTGTCAACATTGATGCTCGAGATGTTCAACTCGACACCCTTGTTTTCAATAGCGCCTGCGTTGGTCTGAATGCTGGTGATATCACCGGCACCTGAACCCAGCTGGACATCGAGCAGAAGGTCGTCTGTCTTTTTCACATAGGCGTCAAACGTAAAGTTCAAGCGCGACTCCAATACTGAAAGATCGATACCGATGTTCGTCTGTGTTGTCGTTTCCCACTTCAGGTCAGGGTTACCGTACGACACTTGCTGCGTTGCAGGACCAGTCAACGGAGTTGTCGGAGGTCTTCTGACGTAGTTGATCAATCCGTATTGAGCATAGTTTGAAATGCCTTCCTGGTTTCCGTTAACACCATAGCCGACCCGCAGCTTCAAATCATCGATCGCAGTTATGTTTTCCATAAATGATTCGGATGAAACTCTCCAGCCCGCTGAGAACGAAGGCATCGTCCCCCACTTGTTGGCAAGTTTCGATGAACCATCTCTGCGGACACTGGCCGTAAGCAAATAGCGACCGTCAAAATCATAAGTTGCACGACCGAACACGGAAGCAAGAGACCACTCCTGGCTTCCGGTGCTACCGTAGATCGTGTTCGCTGCATTAATTGTTCTCACCGATACGTCAGCCGGAAAGTCGTTCCCGGAAAGGAAAGAGTTGTCGCTCTGGTGTTCCTGAACACTTGTTCCGGCAAGCACCGAGAAATTATTCTTTCCAACCGTTTTAGCATACGTCAGCGTGTTTTCCCACAACCATGTGGTCGAGTTTGTCTTGTCAGACTGGCCCACGCCATTTTGCTGGCGCCCGTAAACCGTTCTAACCGGATCGAGGTAGTAGTCCCACTGGTGAACGTTCAAGTCGATACCGAGATTCGTTTTGAAAGTCAGTCCTTCCATGAATTTAACTTCACCGGTCACGTTTCCAAACAGACGATTGTCCGTTACTTCCTGGTCGGGGCCTTCCATGTAGGCAACGGGGTTTTCCCATGACGGCTGGAAGGGATTCGGTGCAAACTGACCACTTCCATCCGGATTATAGATTTCAAGGAATGGAGGGGTATTCAGCGCGCTCATAATCACGCCACCACGACCTGAGCTCAGGTTGTCAGGCGTGTCTTTGGTCTTCGAACGCAAGTAATTCAGGCTTGTTCCGATTTTCAACCAGTCTTTCACATCGTTGTCGAGGTTCATTCGAACAGAGTAACGATCGAAGCTGGCGGGTCTCACAATACCATCGTTTTTCAAATAGTTTCCAGACACCATGTAGCGCGATGTTTCCGATCCTCCGGCAAATGAAAGCTGGTAGCTCTGGATCTTACCCGTACCGAATACTTCGTCATTCCAATTGGCGTTGCGAGTGATGCTGGGATCAACGGTACCTGGGCCGATTACCTCTTCCATGAGGTCTCGGTACTGGGCAGTATTCAATACATCAATCGTTTTTCTCAAGTTCTGAAAGCCTGTGTAAGCGTTCAGGCTGATTGAAGGCTCATTTGCTTTGCCTCTTTTAGTTGTGATGAGCACAACACCGTTGGCAGCACGGGCACCATAGATGGAAGCCGATGCCGCATCTTTCAACACACTCATCGAGGCAATGTCGCTTGGGTTCAATCCCCGAATGTCAGTGGTGGGCACGCCATCCACAACATAAAGCGGTTCGTTGCCTGCGAGTACTGACGTTGCTCCGCGCACACGCACTGAGATGTCGCCACCGGGCTTACCTGATGGTGACACAACCTGAACACCTGCTGCCTTCCCCTGCAATGCTTCTGCTGCAGACACCATCGGACGATCAGCGATTGCGCTTTCATCAACCGTTACAACGGCTGTTGTGATGTCTTTACGTCTTTGCGTTCCGTATCCTACAACAACCACTTGCTCAAGTGTTGTTACGTCATCCTCCATCGTTACGTCCACTGTCGTGCGGCCATCAATGGTAGCCTCAACAGGTTTGTAACCAATGAATGAAAATACCAACGTGCCTTTCGTTGCACTCAACGAATAGTTACCATCAGAATCTGTAATGGTTCCTTGATTCGTTCCTTTCACCAGCACGTTTACGCCCGGGAGCGTCTCGCCTGTTGAGGTCGTTACCTTACCGCTTACACCGGTCTGTGCCCACGCGTTCAGCGAGGTACAAAGCAGTGCAGCCAGCACGATTCGTAATATGTTTCTCATACGTTACTATTAGATTAATTGAATGCTCAAATATTGAAACGATCGCGTTCATACACAACCTAAGTATTTGACCTATAAGTACTTGTAGATTTTGATACGCTTCAATCACAAGCTTATGCAACAGGTTAACTGCTCAGTATCAGGGTGATGCTGTTTAGGTATAAAGAAGCGCTGATACGCCTTATTTCTAACGATCGGCACGGAAACCGCAATCGTAAGAAATAGAGCGTTAAGCAGTTATAAACTTCAGGGTCGATAAAAAAAAATTTAAAAAATGTTTTCAGTGGCGTAACGTGGTGATCAATCGTTACTTATATGATGTGACAAAACCTTGTGGCGCAGTTTTCGATGCCTTTAATCAATCATTTTGATTGTCCTCATGCACTACATTTGAAAGAAGAATCGAGTCCCACCCTTCCCGTACGCTCCGGTTTTTATGTTTCTCTTTCATTGCTTTCTTAATCTTCGAACTGTAACTCCAGCAGGTACTTTGACGAATATTGAGAATTTGAGAAAGCTTATGCGATGAAATATTTCCTTTTGACGAGTACACCAGGAAGATCATGTAAAAGGCTTTGTTGATTGGCAAGCGTGAATTCTGGAGCAACGTGTAAGCCGTGACCGATTCGTCATATCCACACCGCGAGCACCTTCGGCTGTATGGGCTCCTGCCCTCACCGAAATTTTTGCTACTGCATTTTGAGCAGGCAAAACCATCATGCCACTTAATGTTGGCCAGGAATTTCAGGCAGCTGTCATCATCGGGATACATCAAACTAAATTCTTCGAAGTCGACATCCCGGGAAAGAATGCGTGCCTCAGTGACATGCTCCACATCGTGCTTCAGCTGAAGATTGTCCTGCGATAGCAGTGCATTCATTGCGGCAATCTCTTCAGCCTGGCGCGCCAGCTTTTGGTTCGCCTGGGATAGTTGAAAATTCTGTTGTTGAATTTGTTCAGACTTTAAGGTCAATTCGCGTGTCTTGATTTTCACCTGCTCTTCGAGTTGAAAATTCAGGTTGTCTTTCAAGCGCTGGTTTATTTGAAGCTGCTCGATTGTTTTCTGCTGAGCAATTTCGGTATCAAGCCGGAACACTTTTATTTTATCGCTGATAGCAAACGAGAGAAACATCATCTCCATAATGAAGCTGAACCCGAGGCTGTAATGGGTCAGGTCACCCAGCGGGAGCCAGTTAATCTGGAGGTATTGAATAGCCTTGATAAGGATACCCAGAAACAAGAATGAGTACCCCACTACCATAAAACGTGCTGGCCGGTAGCCTTTTCTTAAACAATAGATTCCTGCAAAGAACGCAGCACCGAAGGGAATTACTTCGATGAAGCGTACGTAGAACCAGGACGGGAAAACGGTCAGGCTAATCACGAGGAAAAGGGCGCGAAAGACCAGCGCACCCAACAGAACCCATTGCAGCCAGTGGTGTTGTTTCTTAAGATTTAAGAGCGAGCCGGCAAAAAACAATGAAGCCGTAGATGCGAGGAAAAGAGAAAAACCGGTTGCATACTGATTCCATCCTACGGAGTCAGGCCACAAATACTGAAAAGCAATTCCGTCTGCACTCATCTCGTAAAGGCCGATACCCAGGAGATAAAGTATATAATACAGGTATTGCCGCTCGCGGACCGCTGCAAACATCAGCAGATTATAGAAGCAAAAGACGAGAATCATCCCGTAGAACACTCCGAAGAAAAAATATTCGTCAAGGGCATAGTTGAAAAAGTAGTCGGTTGCCCGAAGCACGACAAGGATGTTTGCCTGCTGCCGTGATTTTAGCCGAAAGTAATAGGTATAGTCTCCTTCCGGGTGGTCAGGGAGGTGAACCAGGAAGTTTTTGTGCTGAAGAATGCGTTCGTGAAACGGGAACTGATCACCAATGAGGTATTTTTCATAGCTGCCGTTGCCATCAGGGTAATAAAAATCAATTTGATCAATCGTCTGGTCGAAGAACTCGAGCTGCCACTCTTTCTGGGTTTGAGCAGGGTGATGAATTTTAATGCGATACCAGTAAAATGATTCGCGGTCATAATTCTCCGGGCTAAAGGTTTCGCTCACCACGAAACGGTTATTGAATACCCCGGTCGTTACCTGCTCCAGGGAGATAGATCCTGTAGCGTCTTCGAGATACTCGATTTCGGAAAAGGAAAAAATGTATTGCGGAACGCTGTCGCGAATTGCAACGAGTTTTTGGGCATGCAAAATATTTGCAGGGCCTGCGAAGAGCGCTAGAAAGACTAAAAATACCTGAATTTGCTTCACCCGCTGAGAGTTCACGTTTCAACACCGCAAAAGTACATTTTGCTCCCGTCAAACGTGAATCTTTTCTGCCAACCACTTAGATAGATCGACTATCGCTTGGCTTTTCCCTTTTCACGCTGCAACTGGAAGAGTTGAAGCGCCAGTTGATCGACCAGTGATGAATTTCCTTCAATTTCCGGGAATTGACTAGAGAAGTATGCTTTTGCGGCCCACACCTCCAGGATGTCATCGGTATTGACAGAATAGGGTTCAAAAGAACGATTGTCCGATACCAGCAGGAGCTTTCCCTGCTGATCAGCAAAATTGAACACGCGCTTGAAAACAATCCCGTCCTGTTTTGTGACCAGCACATACAGCTTTCCGTTCTTAATGCTCTCGACATTTTCAACGTACTCCCCGAAAATCACGCTGCCGGGCATAATGGGCAACATGGACTCCCCTTTGATCTCAAAAGCCCGATGCGTCTTATTTTTCGGAAGCATTGGCAAACTTATCTTCGGAAGATCTTTCACGAATTCCGGGTCCTGAAATCCGGATGTGTATCCAGCGTAAGCCTTCTGCGGCACCAGCTCAACGTTCTCTTTATTATTTGAGTCGACCGTAATAGCGAGGACCTCCTTGCCACGCGAAGCTTTGGACTTCCATTCTTTTTGCGGCAGCGTGCTGAGATCGCTGTTAATAAGGTGATCGAGGCTCACGGAAAAAATCCTGGAGATTTCCATCAGGCACGACACCGGAGGAGTGGATCGCTCTTCTTCGTAAGCGCCAACCGCAGCTTGTTTAAGTCCAAGTTTCTCGGCTAGCTGTTTCTGAGTAAAGCCTCCTTGAACGCGCAGGAATTTCAGGTTTTTATTGACGGTTGCCATGAACTGGTTTTTTGGTTTCACAATAGAATTACCCTGTGAAGTCCCGCAATATACTGCGGAACCGTCACCAGTGTAATTTTTCAACTATAAACGTTGCTATGGCAAACAACGCTGTAAAACTAAAATTTTTAGTTCATATTTGCAACACGTAACTAATTATTTTAGTTAATTAGCACCGTGGAGCGAAACATCATACATCTCGACCTGGATGCGTTTTTTGTAGCAGTGGAGTGCCGGAAGAATCCGAAGCTCAAGGGAAAACCTTTGATTATTGGCGGGAGCAGCAGACGCGGGGTCGTTGCTGCGTGCAGTTATGAAAGTCGGAAATTCGGGGTTCACTCGGCCATGCCAATGTACCTGGCGCTTCAATTGTGTCCTGAGGCGAAGGTGATCTCAGGGGATATGGAAGCTTATAGCCAGGCCTCACACGATGTGACCCAGATCATAGAAGAGCAGGCTCCTGCATTTGAAAAATCATCGATTGACGAATTCTATATAGATGCCAGCGGAATGGATCGCTACTTCGGAGCTTTTAAATGGGCCGTGGAACTGCGAAAGAAGATTGTAAAAGAAAGTCACTTGCCAATTTCGCTGGGCATGTCTGTGAACAAACTCGTTTCCAAGGTTGCGACAGGTGAATTCAAACCGAACGCAGAGAAACTCATTCCTGCGGGCACGGAAAAAGATTTTCTGGGTCCGCTCTCGGTTGAAAAGATCCCCATGATTGGAAAACAAACATCATCATTCCTCTATGATATGGGGGTGCGCACCGTTCAGACCCTTCGTGAAATGCCACAACAATTCCTGGTCAGCGCATTTGGTAAAAACGGCATCTCACTTTGGAATAAGGCGCACGGAATCGACTCCTCTCCCGTTGTTTCCTACTCCGAGCAAAAATCAATTTCCACCGAGTGCACCTTTGAAAGTGATACCATCGATGTAAAACGTCTGAAGAATATCCTGATCGCCATGGTGGAAAAAGTCGCGTTCACACTCCGCGAGCAGAAAAAACTCGCATCGTGTGTCACTGTAAAAATCAGGTATGCCAACTTTGATACGGAGACCAAACAAATTCACATTCCGTATTCATCATCCGATCACGCAATCTTGAAAGTAGTGACGGCTCTTTTCGACAAGCTATACAATAGAAGGATGCTCATCCGACTAGTAGGCGTGCGTTTGAGTGGATTAGTTCATGGAAACCATCAGATCAGTTTGTTCGATGACACGGCTGAGCATATTAATCTCTACCAGGCAATAGATCATATAAAACATAAATACGGTGCAGAAAAAATTATCCGGTCAAACACGATCGATGTGAATAAGCGAGTTCGAATGGAGTTGAATATGTTTAAGGGAAACCTAAAATAAACCTAAGTCTTAAAATACCCCTGAAAAGACATCATATGGAACGTTATCAAAATAAATATCGAACCGAATCCAGTCGATTGCAAGACCGGGACCGTTCAGCACCCGCCTGGTATTATGTGACAATTTGCACGGACCAACGGAGGTATTATTTTGGCGACTTGTCTGAAGGTGATTCGTGCGTTCGCCTTACTACACTGGGACGAGTTGCAGATGAATTCTTCATACAGATTCCGGACCATTTCCCTTTCGTGACAATCAAAGCGCATGTAATTATGCCTAACCATGTTCACGGGTTAATGAGGGTTGATGGACCGGCATTTTCAGAGAAAAAGACGAATTCATTTGGTTCACAATCAAAAGATTTCGCTTCAGCAGTGCGTGGTTTCAAAGGCGCGGTTCAAACATTCGCAACACTGAATCGAATGCCGTTTAAATGGCAACCATCGTACCATTGCAATGTTGTTAAATCGGAGAAACGCGTTGAAATCATTTCAAATCATATAAAATCCAATCCCGCAAAATGGATTGAAAAAATGAAAACATATAAAACATTGAAGGCGCGGGAACGGTTTGGTGCAGAGACACATGATTATGCGGTCTATGGAGATATGTGACACAAATTGACGGGTACAATTAATTAATTGCCCATGTATTAAAAATCGGGGTGTATTATGAAAACAAAATTAAAATTACGCGAATCGGTCTCGGAACTATTTTTTATGATCGCGCCACCGCGGCACATTGCCAGCGATGTTTCTGTTTTAAAGGACGATGTTCATTACCTGATCGGTCACAAGTTAGACGACCGTCATGTCAAAGCACACATTTCGTTGTTCAAATACAATGACGAACACATGGACGACATGATCCGGTTTGTCGAATCACGGGCTATCGGCTTCAAACCGTTCAACGTGTTTCTGAAGGACTTTGGTGTATTTTACAACGGCTCGAAGCGCACGGTCTTCCTGGACATTGTCAACAAGTATTCGATCCAGGAAATCTTTGAAACGCTTGTGAAAGAAGATCCCTCATATACGCCTCACATTCCAATTGCACGGAACCTGGCGATGGACGATTTTCTCCGTTGCTGGCCGTATCTCAAAGGGCTTAATTACAGCAACCAGCATTTTCTTTGCGACCGCATCACAGTGTTGGCAAAAACCGAAAATAAATGGACGTTCTATAAAGACATCATGTTCGAAGGACAGCTTTAAAATTTCATCCACCAAAGGCAACTGCATGTAATCAACAAAAACAGCTATATGAAACCTTTGGAAATTCTTAAGACGCACTTTGGCTACGACTCGTTCCGGCTACATCAGGAAGAGGTAATTGAATCGGTGCTTAACGGCAATGACACGTTTGTCCTGATGCCAACAGGTGGCGGGAAGTCAATTTGTTACCAGGTGCCAGCCCTCATGCTGGACGGGGTGACCATCGTTATTTCGCCCCTGATTGCACTAATGAAAGACCAGGTCGATGCTCTGCGTGTAAACGGCATTGACGCTGCATACCTGAACTCAACGTTGGAGCCACGCGTGCAGGAGTCAATTATGCAACGGGTGCGGCAGAAGAAAATCAAGTTGCTTTATGTTGCGCCTGAACGATTATTAAACAACGAAAAAAGAACAGCCCTCCTCGATCATTTGAAAGACGAAAAGATCAGCCTGGTCGCGATCGATGAAGCACATTGCATTTCCCAATGGGGACACGATTTCCGACCCGAATACCTGATGCTCGCAAGAGTTAAAGCCGTGCTTCCAAATGTTCCGGTAATTGCCCTGACCGCAACAGCGGACAAATTCACGCGAAAAGATATTCTGGAGAAACTGGCATTGCAATCTCCGAACATTTTCATTTCGAGTTTCAATCGCCCGAATATTCGATATCTCGTTGAACACAAAGTCAACAGCTTCGACAGGCTTCTGAATTTCCTTGATCAACACAAGAATGAGTCAGGCATTATCTATTGCTTGTCGAGGCGATCAACCGAAACCCTTGCGGAAGATTTGCAGATGGCTGGCTACAATGCCCTGCCCTACCACGCGGGCCTTGAAGCAGCCACGCGCGCAAGCCACCAGGAACAATTCCTTAGGGACGATGTCAAGATAATTGTTGCCACGATCGCATTCGGAATGGGTATTGATAAATCAAACGTTCGATATGTCGTGCACATGGACGTTCCGAAAAATATCGAGGGCTATTACCAGGAAACAGGGCGTGCAGGCCGCGATGGCCTCGACAGCATTGCTCTGATGTTTTATTCAGCGGGAGACATTGTGAAATTGAAGAGGTTTGTGATGATCGAAAACAATCCAGAGCAAAGCAACATTGCACTGAACAAGTTGAACGAAATGGCCCGGTTCGCGGAGTTAAATTCCTGCAGGAGAAAATTTCTTCTTAATTACTTTGATGAACAGGCGCCAGATTTTTGCGGTAATTGCGACTTTTGCCTTGCTAACATAGATCTTTATGACGCCACAACCGAGGCGCAGCTTGCAATGCGTGCCATTCGGGAGTTAAATGAAAAATTCGGATCGGGGTACGTAATAGATGTGCTCTGGGGATCAACGAGCACAAAAATTCATCCCAATCATAAAATCATTTCATCGTATGCCCGGGGAAATGCCACATCAAAATCCCAGTGGCAGGTTGTTTTGAGTGGGCTTGTCACGCAAGGTTACATCTCGAAATCGAAAGGTAACTATCCTGTTCTAAAACTGACCAGTAAGGGACTGGCCGCCCTGGAGTCGGGTATGTCAATAATGCTCACGCGCGTCAAGCTGGAGTCAGGGGCGCTTGCGCTGGTAACCTCGCATCAGGCATCGCGCATCCTACTGCAGACGCTGAAGGAAGTGAGACGCGACCTTGCATCAAAGGAGGGGGTGCCCGCGTTTGTAGTGCTTGCCGACAACTCTCTAACCGAGCTTGCCACCTACTTGCCGCGTGATGTGAACAGCCTTTCGAACATTACAGGATTTGGCGAAGTCAAAATGAGAAAGTATGGGGCTGCATTCATAGCCGCTATCAACAAGTATTGCCATGACTACCAGGTAGAATCGAAAATTGACCTGAAGGTGCAACGAAATATTCGAAAGCCCTCGCCCGATCGTGATTCGCCAACCAAACAAATGACCCTTAAACTCCTGCGCGATGGATTGTCTGTTGACGAAATCGCGAAGAAACGGAATCTTAGTCCGTCCACTATCGAAAACCATCTGGCTTACTATATCCAGCATAAACAACTGCAGATCTCTGAAATGGTTTCCGAGGCGAAAGTCGATTCCATTCAAAAAGCAATTGAAAAGTTGGGCGATAATGCCCTTACCCCGATCAAAATCGCTCTTGGCGATGACTATTCGTTCTCAGAGATCCGGTACGTAATTGCTCACATTCATCGCAATGATGTGGGTGAACAAGCGCTGCAGTACTATATCACAGAGGTGTTTGAACTGAACATGGCAGAAGAAATGGAGTTGGAATATTTGCGCGAAGCGTGTTAGGAAGATTATGGCTAAAGGGCTGGGCGATATCGACAATTCGGGACTATTCCTCAATTGCCATACGGGATTTAGTTTCAAGTATGGCACAATGTCGGTGCGCGAATTGTTTGAGGAGGCAAAGCGGTGCAACGTTCGAAAGCTCGTGCTTACCGAGATCAACAACACGGCCTCCTACATGGAGATGCTCCGGCTGTGTGCGAAGAGTCGCCCGGTTGAACAGGGATTCACAAAGTACGGAGAGCCATCTTATCTGCTTGAGGTTGCGGTGGGTATTGAATTCAGGAAGGACAACCAGCTGCTTTTCATCGCCATCGCTAAAAATAACGCGGGCTTTGAAAAAATAAATCGCTTCCTGTCGTATCACAACCGCGAGAATAAACCGCTTCCTGCGAGAGCGCCTGATTTTGAAAACGATGTGTTTGTGATTTATCCGTATGGAGCAGCCGAGCCTTATAATCTCCGGCACTGGGAGTTTATTGGAGTACGGAGATCGCAGCTGCAGTCCTTCGCCTTCAATAGCGATTACCGAGACTGGATGACAAAATTTGTGGTCCACCATCCGGTTACGTTCCTGCCTGAGAAAAAACTTCCGGATGGCAAAATCGACAAAAGGGATTTTAATACGCATCGGCTGCTGCGGGCGATCGCGAAGAATACGCTGCTTAGTAAGCTCGACAAGCAGGAAGAAGCCCACGATGATGAGTTTATGATTCGCGAAGGCGAGCTCGAGGAAAGTTTTGCAGCCATGCCGGAACTTATCGCGAACACCCGGGCGCTGGTTGCCGAATGTTCCATCAATATTCCCCAAGGCACCGACAAAAACAAAAAGTGTTATACTAACTCGATCGACCTTGACCTTGCGTATCTGAAGGCAGAGACGTGGAAAGGCTACCTGCGTGTCTACGGAGACAAAGATGAAACCGCATGGCAGCGAATCGAAAAAGAATTGGCGGTCATTGCGCGAAAGGAATTCACCAGTTACTACCTGATCGCCTACGATTTAATTTCATTTGCAAAGTCAAAAGGTTACGACTTTGTCGGAAGAGGTAGCGGAGCCAACAGCATCGTAGCGTATTGTCTTGGAATCACCAATGTAGATCCGCTAGAATTGAATTTGTACTTCGAGAGATTTCTAAATGAAGAGCGCACGAGCCCTCCGGATTTCGACATTGATTTTTCGTGGGACAATCGTGACGCCATTTACGAATACATTTTTCAACGGTATGGCTATGATCACGTTTGTCTCCTCGCAACCCATGTAACGTATCAATGGCGGTCTATTTTACGCGAACTTGGAAAAGTGTTTGGTTTGCCAAAAGAAGAAATTGACCAGCTGGTGGAAAATCCTCCCGCGATGAAGGAGCGCGATCACATTGCCAGCCTCGTGTTTCGCTACGCTTCCTATATCGTTGGGAAAGAGTTGCCTGCTAACTTTTCAATTCACGCAGGCGGAGTTCTGATCACAGAAAACCCAATCTATTCCTACACAGCGACTGACCTTCCCCCTAAAGGGTACCCGGTTTCGCATTTTGAAATGCACAACGCAGAGGATTTTGGAATATTCAAATTCGACATTCTAAGTCAGCGGGGTCTGGGGCATATCAAGGAAACGGCAAAACTCGTTAAGCGGAACAAGGGCATTTCAGTGGATGTCCATCAATTCAAAAAATTCAAGGAAGATGAAAAAGTAAAAGAACTTCTCCGTAGCAGTCGGGCGATGGGATGTTTCTATGTTGAATCTCCTGCCATGCGAGGCCTTCTCGCAAAACTCAAGTGCGAAGATTACCTCACGCTGGTGGCTGCAAGTTCTATCATCCGTCCAGGTGTGGCAAGCTCAGGAATGATGCGCGCCTACATCGAACGTTTTCATGCGGTGCAGAATGGCGGATCCTACGAGGCAATTCATCCTAAAATGGACGAACTGATGAAGGAAACGTACGGGGTGATGGTATACCAGGAGGATGTGATTAAAGTGGCTCACGAATTTGCGGGACTTTCGCTCACAGAGGCGGATGTGCTGCGCAGGGGCATGTCTGGAAAGTATCGATCGCGGGAAGAATTTCAACGGGTGAAAGACCGTTTTTTCGAAGAGTGTCAGAAACGCCAATATCCCCAGCACGTCATTGACCGCGTTTGGTTTGAGATTGAGAGTTTTTCAGGATACAGTTTCGCAAAGGGGCATTCAGCGAGCTATGCCGTTGAAAGTTATCAGAGTCTGTATTTGAAAGCGCATTATCCGCTGGAATTCATGGTAGGTGTAATTAATAACTTCGGGGGCTTCTACAAAACGGAATTCTATTTTCACGAGGCACGAATGAGCGGTGGCAAAATTCAACCACCGTGCGTTAACAAAAGTGAACACCTGACCACACTCTATGGAGACGAAATTTTTGTCGGCTTTATTCATCTGAAAAGCCTGGAATCGCGCATCGCAGAGCGAATCCCGGAAGAGCGGACTTCGCGGGGCGAATTTAAATCGCTCGAAGATCTTCTAAAACGAATTCCGATGGGTCTCGAGCAAGCGCGGATGCTTATTCGAATGGGCGCGCTTCGGTTTACAGGCAAAAGTAAACAACGACTTTTGTGGGAAGCGATGCTTTTCTTTAGCAACGCAAGAGTTAAGGAGCAATCCTCCCGCCTGTTTGAAACGGAGCCCAAAGAATATCCGCTGCCGGCCCTTATGCGAAATGAAAGCGAAGACGCATTTGATGAACTCGAGTTGCTCGGCTTTTCGCTGTCCGATCCGTTCCGGCTGCTTGCGTCAACCGACCGTGGCGATACAGTCGCTTCCGAACTGTTAGCCAAACTCGGGAGAACGGTTAAGATCATAGGCTATGTCGTCACTACCAAGGACACCTGGACAAAGAACAAAGACGTGATGCACTTCGGAACATTTCTCGACAAAAATGGGGAAGTGTTTGATTCGGTGCATTTTCCGGACATCGCCCGAAAATTTCCTTTTCGCGGCCGAGGGTTTTATATGCTTTCTGGTAAAGTCGTTGAAGATTTCGGTGTACCGGCTGTAGAGGTGATTTCGATGGAAAAATTGCCGATGATCCACAAACGGGCGGAAGAATTTATGCGCCAGCCGGTTGAGCACCGCGAAGGATCGAAGGTTGCCAACAGCATCGTCTGAAAGCGGGCATAAGTTTTTAACGGCTGTAGGCATGCTTTCCTGTGTTGACTTGAGGGGGCCAGAAATTTTCTCAATATGATAAGCGTAATCATTCCTGCGTATAACGAGTCGGATACGATTCGGAATACTATTGCCTATGTGTATGCAAACGCGTCTTACAAGAGACTGCTGAAAGAAGTGATCGTGGTGGATGGCGGAAGCACAGACAATACTGTGGAAGAAGCTGAGAAGACCGGTGCAACGGTGATGAGAAGTCCGGTGAAGGGAAGAGCAGCCCAGTTGAATTTTGGCGCTCGCCAGGCAACCGGGAAAATTCTCTATTTCCTACAAGCAAACTGCCTGCCTCCTCAAAACTTCGTGAGTGAAATTGTGAAGGCCTCAAGCAAGGGATTCGCCTGCGGAGCGTTTTCAGTAAAATTTGAGGACAGACACTGGGTGCTGAACGCGATGGCATGGGTTTCCAATCGGTACAACTCGTTCATTAAGCTCAGCGATCAGAGTTTGTTCATGACAAAGGAGTTATTTGAAAAAACGGGCGGGTTCTGCGAAGATCATTTAGTGATGATCAATCAGGAAATGATCAAACGCCTTAAGCGCTACACAAACTTTATCTTGATTCGTGAAGCTGTATTGAGCTCCGCACGGAAATATGTTCGCTATGGATTTGTGAAAACCGGAATTGTCCAGGGGATCGCGTTCGTTCTACACCGACTGGGCTATTCGCAATTGACCCTGGCGTCTGTGTACAGAAGCGTTTTGCATTGGGACATCGGTCCAAAACGGCCAGTCAAAAAACCTATTGAAACGGCACCGGCAGCACCCATCGCACAGGTATCGTTACAGCAGTAGCTTCGCATATTGTTCCTCGTTAAAACCAAGCGTGATCACTCTTCCGTTTTCCTCCAGGAGCGGGCGTTTGATGACGCTGGTTTTTTCCAGCATCAACGCAATCGCGGCAGATTCATTGGTCGTCTTCTCTTTCGTAGCATCCTCTAACTGACGCCAGGTGGTTCCGTTCTTATTCACTAGACTCTCCCACCCGACCTGTTTACTCCAGCTTCTTAGTTTGTCAGCCGTAATCCCTTTCGTTTTGTAATCATGAAATTCAAAATCAATATTTTTTTTCCTGAGCCAGTCGAGCGCTGACTTAACCGTGTTGCAATTTTTAATGCCGTATAATGTCATAGCGGATGTAAAAAGTTTAAGATTAGCCCAGATTGTTTGAAGTTTCAGGTTCGAGTTACAAAACTGAGTATTATCCCTTAATGTTGCCCTTTAACTTTGTGATGAACATGGCAATATCGGATGAGAGGGCACTGGAGTTTTGCAGCAGGGTGATAAAGGCGCTTCCCACAATTGCCCCGGCACCATAGCCCGATGCTTTTGTAAATGTCTCGCGGTCTGAAATGCCGAAGCCAATCAAAATTGGATTCTTTAAATTCATGTTTTTAAGTTTTTCAAAGTAAGTAACCTGCTCAGCCGAAAATTCTTTCTTCGCCCCGGTTGTACTGGATGCAGACACTGCATAAATAAACCCCTCCGTCATTGCGTCTATCCGCCTGATGCGGTCTTCTGACGTTGTCGGAGAAATTAAAAATGTGTTACACATATTATTTTGCTGGAACAACGCTTTGTATCGCTCTTCGAATTCATAAACTGGCATATCCGGAAGGATCAATCCATCAACTCCGGCATCCGCAGCGTCTTTGACAAACTTTTCAACTCCGTACTGCATTACCGGGTTGAGGTAGCCCATCAAAATGATGGGAAGCTTTACCGTTTTCCGAATTTCCCGTACCTGCTCGAGCAATAGCTTAACATTCATTCCATTGTCGAGCGCCACTTTGTTGCTTTGCTGAATGGTTGGACCATCAGCAACCGGATCGGAAAACGGAATTCCAATTTCGATGATGTCGGCTCCTGCCTTTTCAAGTTCGTTCGCAATTTCAACAGTGTCGTTTAGCGTTGGAAATCCAGCGGTGTAAAAAATGGAAAGCACGTCCTTCTTCCCTGAACTGAACAATGATGTAATTCTATTTCTCATAAACTTAAATGCTAAAGACTTAAAGCTGAAAACATCGGGAAAACTGCGCGATCGTTAATTCCTACTTAATTTATTTCGATTCATGACTGACCTGACTGCTTGGGTATTGTAAGGCCGCAGCTTGCAGCAATTTCAATATTTTCCCCACCGGATATACGTCTCTAAATCCTTGTCTCCCCTGCCCGACAAATTGATCACAACCACATCGTCCGGATCGAACTCAAACTGAGTCAACACGGCCACCGCATGCGCAGACTCAATGGCTGGAATAATGCCTTCGAGCCTGCTCAATTCAATTCCAGCATTCATCGCCTCATCGTCTGTGGCGCTCACAAACTTCACACGACCAGTGTCAAATAAATGTGCGTGAATCGGACCGATACCGGGATAATCAAGGCCCGCAGAAATAGAATAAGGCTCTACGACCTGCCCGTCATCGGTCTGCATCAGCAACGTTTTGCTTCCATGCAGCACACCAGGTTTGCCTAACGCTGTGGTAGCTGCTGACTCACCGGAATCAACTCCTTTGCCTGCCGCTTCAACGCCTACGAGATTTACATGTTCAGATTCCAGAAAATGATAGAATGCTCCTGCTGCATTGCTACCTCCACCCACACAGGCAAAAACGTAATCAGGAAACGGATTGCCGATAGTTTCTGTAAGCTGCTTTTTCATTTCATCGCTAATCACAGACTGGAATCGCGCCACCATATCGGGATACGGGTGAGGGCCGACAACAGAGCCGATGATATAGTGCGTATCTGACGGATTGTTAATCCAGTGACGCATCGCTTCATTGGTAGCATCTTTCAGCGTCATATTTCCGCTGGTTGCCGGAACAACTTTCGCCCCCAGGATTCTCATGCGCTCTACGTTGGGCCGCTGCCGCTCCATGTCAACCTGACCCATGTATACCACGCAGTCCATTCCCATTAACGCGCATACGGTTGCCGTTGCAACTCCGTGCTGCCCTGCCCCGGTTTCGGCAATGATCTTCTTTTTGCCCAGCCGCTGCGCGAGCAGGATCTGACCGATCGTGTTGTTGACTTTGTGAGCACCCGTGTGACACAGGTCTTCGCGTTTCAAATAAATCTGCGCCTTGTACTTGTCTGACAACCGTTTCGCAAAATAGAGCGGTGTTGGTCTGCCGACATAATCTTTCAGAAGATGATGAAACGCTTTTTGAAAACTTTCCTCCTGAATGATATTCAGGTAGTTATTACGGAGCTCCTCAACATTCGGATAAAGCATCTCCGGGATATAAGCGCCTCCAAACTGTCCATAATAACCGCGATGATCGACCTCGTATTTCATATCTATGTGCGTTGATAAAAACCTGTTATTAATCTCGTATCAGCGAAACAACCTGTTTCACTTTGTCTATATCTTTTACTCCGGCACGGATTTCCACTCCGCTGTTCACATCCAGTGCAACGATGTTCATGTCTCTCAAGGCTTTAGCCTCCGCGATGTTTTCTGGAGCCAAGCCACCGCTTAAAAAGAACGGTGTTTGCTGATTATACCGCGCTAACACACGCCAGTCAAAACGCTTCGCATTACCTCCAAAGTACTTGCCTTTTGTGTCGAACAAAAAGAAGTCAACTGCTGCATGGTAGCCGTTTATGTCTTGAAATTCAACTTTCTCATCCATAGGAAACGCTTTAATAACCAGCACGTTATGATTCTTTAACTCCTCGCATTGTTCAACTGACTCGTCACCGTGCAACTGTACTAGATTGAGCGCATACCTTGCGGTGATTTCCAGTATCGCACCCGTTGGTGCATTTACAAACACACCAACTTTTTTGATTTCAGGATCCAGCTCCGGCATCACAAAATTATCACCGACAAACCTTGGCGACCCTTGATAAAAGATAAAACCCATGTACTGAGGCTTGGCCTTGGCCACCTCGAGGATATTCGCTGAGTCGCGCATGCCGCAGATTTTTAGATCCATTGGGGTTACAATTTTTCCGATCTATCCTTCAATTCCTGCATGAATGAAATGGCTGCTTCACCGGGATCCGATTGCTTCATGAAGTTTTCGCCAATCAAAAATCCGCGAAAGCCAAACTGCCTGAGGTCGAGAATTGTATCAGGCGAACTAATACCACTTTCCGACACCTTCACGACCGAATCTGGAATTAGCCCTGCAAGCCGTTTCGAGTTTTCGATCGTTACGTCAAATGTCTTGAGATTGCGGTTGTTCACACCGATGAGGTCCGCCCCGCATCCTGTATGTGCTTTGAGTTCTACCGCGTCATGGACTTCCAGCAACACCTGAAGTCCCAGCGAATGGGCAAGGTCGGAAAGCTTACGCGACTGTGTTGGATCGAGCACGGACGCTATCAGCAAGATTGCATCGGCCCCAATTGACTTTGCTTCCACCACCTGGTACTCGTCAATGGTGAAATCCTTGCGGAGGATAGGAACGCGGTTCACAGCCCTTGCCTTTTTAAGGTCGTCATTGCTGCCACCAAAAAAATTCGAATCCGTCAACACCGAAAGAGCTGAACATCCGCCTGCGACATACCCCTTCGTTGTGTCTTCAACTGAAGCATGCGCATTGATCACGCCTTTGGATGGGGACTTCCGCTTGAACTCAGCAATGATCCCGTTATGCTGCTTGTCTAGCATGAAGTCTGTCATCTTTAAAGTCGCCCGAGTAAAATCTGGTCGCTGCTCAAGCCTTGCAACCGAGACCAGGTTCTTCATCTGATCAACTTCACTCCGTTTATGTTCAATGATCTTATCGAGAATGTTCATGGCTCAATTATTAAGCAACGCTTTAAAATGTTTCAACGCCTGTCCGGATAACAAGGCTTCCCTGGCTTTGTCAACCGCGGATGTGAGCCCAGCCGTCTGGTCTGCGGCAAACAACGCCATGGCTGCGTTTGCGATCACAGCACTGTTCTGCTGTTCTGTCCCTTTGCCCTCCAGAACGTTCATAAAGATGGAGGCAGATTCTTCGACAGTATCACCTCCACGGATATCGGAGCGGTTAAGTACTTTCATGGAAAGATCTTTCGGTTCGATAACACGCTCACCAGCGTTGTAAAAGAATTTGACGGGACCTGTTAGCGATACCTCGTCATAACCATCAAGCGAATGCAGAATCAGGAAATCTTTTGAAGAATCCTGATAAAGGTATCCATACTGACGCGCCAGCTCCAGACTGAACACCCCAACCAGCTGTCGTTTAGGGAATGCGGGGTTCACCATTGGACCTAGCATATTAAAGAATGTTTTGACTCCAAGGTCTTTGCGGATCGGTGCAACGTTTTTCATGGCAGGGTGAAAAAGCGGTGCATGCATGAAGCAGATGTTTGCCCGATCAAGGCTTCTCTTCAGTTCATCGAGGTCGTTAGTGAATTTGTACCCGAAGTATTCCAGCACATTGGAGGACCCGCAGGCAGATGAAACCCCATAGTTGCCGTGTTTCGCTACCGGTTGACCAGCTGCCGCCACAACAAAGGACGACAGTGTCGAAATGTTGAAAGTATTTTTTCCATCGCCCCCGGTGCCGCATACGTCCATTACAGGCTGGTCGAAATCTGCCCGGATGCACAACTCAAGCATGGCGTCACGGAAGCCCTGGAGTTCATCTACGGTAATGCTCCGCATCATGTACACCGTCATAAATGCAGTCGTCTGACTGGGATTATATTTTCCCGATGCCAGATCAATCAACACCTGGCGGGCGGTGTCTTTTGTGAGCGATCGGTGATCGATCAGTTCGTTTAAAATTGCTTTCATAAAAAATTCCAAAATCCAAACTCCTATTTCCAAAAAACCAAATCAGCGTGGCGAGCTCCTTTGGCTACGCATCTAAATCTCAAATTAAAAATCTCAATCTAAAAATGAAGAGCGACCCAGGTTTTGCATCTTACGCGCAACAATTACTGTCTTAGCCAATTCTCAATCATCTTCGGCCCCTCCGGTGTCATAATTGATTCCGGGTGAAACTGCACTCCCCTCACATCGTACTTCTGGTGACTGACCGCCATCACAAGACCTTCCGTGTTTACAGCCGTTACCTTCAAATCCCCTTTGATGGTGTCAGGAACAATTGCCCACGAATGGTAATGCGTTGCTTGAAACGTTCGCGGAACATTTTTGAAAAGGTATTCGGCCTCATCTTTCACCTCGGTCTGGCTTGTAACACCGTGAAGGACTTTAGGAATGTTAAAGAGTTTAGCTCCGAATGCTTCCCCGATTCCCTGGTGCCCTAAGCATACACCGAGAATACTTTTTGTGGGAGCGTACGTCTTAATAACCTCCTTCATTATGCCCGCTTCGTCCGGCACTCCTGGTCCGGGTGATAGCAGGATCTTGTCGTACCGTTTAACATCGTCAATCGAAATCTTGTCATTGCGGTGAATATCCATAGGGAATCCAAGCGCGCGGATGATATGCACAAGGTTGTAGGTAAAAGAATCGTAATTATCGAGAACCAGTATTTTCATTTTGTTACGTCTAAATTTTTTCGGCCAGCTTCACGGCATTGCGAAGGGCGCTTAACTTGTTATTCACTTCCTGTAGCTCCGACTGCGCGTCTGATTTTGCGACTACACCAGCGCCAGCCTGGTAAATGAGTTTGTTCTCATGACTCAGGAACGTGCGGATCATGATCGCGTGATTGAATGAATTATTGAAACCGAGGAATCCGATTGCCCCGCCATAAAAGCTCCGATTTACATTTTCGAATTTGTTGATCAGGTTCATGGCCATATGCTTCGGGGCTCCAGACAACGTTCCGGCCGGAAAGGTATCGGATGCCATTTTTAAAACCGAGGAATCCCCTTTTACTTTTCCCGAAACTTTTGACACCAGGTGAATGACGTGCGAGTAAAACTGGATTTCCTTGAAGACTTCAACATTGACGTGCTCCGCATTCCTGCTCATATCGTTTCGCGCGAGGTCAACCAGCATAACGTGTTCGGCATTTTCTTTCTCGTCAGCCGCGAGCCGTGCTGCGATCTCCGCGTCCTCCTGGTCATTTCCTGACCGTCTGAACGTTCCGGCAATGGGATAAATGTAGGCCGTGTTATTACTTACTTGCAGCTGCGCCTCGGGGGACGATCCAAACAACTTAAAACTTCCGTAGTCGAAGTAGAAAAGGTAAGGTGATGGATTGATGGATCGAAGGGCCCGGTATACATTGAACTCGTCACCTTTAAAAGTGGACGTAAATCTCCTGGAGAGCACGATCTGGAACACATCCCCGCGATAGCAATGTTGTTTGCCTTTATCGATCACATTCAGGAATTCGGTATCGGTGAAATTTGATTCCTCTCCGTTGACAAGCGTAAACTTGTAAGTAGCGAATCGATTGCTAAAAATGATCTGCTCCATTTTCCGAAGGTCCTCTTCAATGTCTTCATTCGCGTCCAGAAGAGAATGCCGGAAGAGACTAAGCTCATTTGAAAAATGGTCGACAACGATCACATACTTGTAAAGTTTATAAATCGAATCCGGGATCATTGGCTTTGTCAACGTGAGGTCTACATCTTCAAAATAGCGAACCGAATCGTAAGCGAGATATCCAAACAATCCGCAGTTAACGTATTTTGTCTGTGGTGCATCGACTACCTCAAACGAGCCCTTAAAATTTTCAAGTGCATCGATGACGTCCGATTTCTGTTTGACAGACGTTAACCGTTGTTTCCCATCAGGGAAGCGGATGTCGAGCGTGTTGTTGTTCAGTTCAAAGCTGGCGATCGGGTCGCAACATATGAACGACAAGCTGTTCTCGTTTCCATGGTAGTCAGAGCTCTCCAACAGAATGCTGCCGGCAAAAACGTCTCTCAGCTTCAGGTAAATGTTCACCGGTGTGAGTGTGTCCGCCAGTAATTTCTTCGATCTCGTTTTTAGTTTGTACTTCATTGCATTAAATCAAAAACCCTGTAAAACAACGAAGGCCTGCTGTGAACAGCAGGCCTTCGGGCTTATGTAAAGTCATAACAAGGCTGTTCACAAATCGAATCTCGACTTATGCCACCACCATGCTATGTTTGAAAATCTTACCATTAAAAATTAAGCTTCAGCTTTCTTCTTCGTGTTGGTTCTTTTTGGTTTCGCTGCGCTTGCTGCAGCTGGAGTAGCTCCTTTCTTCGAAGCAGTTCTCTTCAGTTTCGCCTTTATGGCCTTCTTATTTCTTGATTTGCCGTAAGATCCTTTAGCGATCTTGCCTTTTTTAGACTTTTTGTCTCCGCGTCCCATTAGGTTTCAAATAATTATGGGGCAATAATAAGAAAGTCCTGATGGATTACAAACAGGACCTAAAATTTTTCCGGACAAACGACATTAAAATCAATTATCCCAGCGGTGCTCCCGCTCGTGAATCTGGTACAAGAGTCTCGCTACCGATTGTTCGCTTGAGCGTCTGTCCGAATACGACAGGCAATCTTCCAGGAAAAAATGACTAACAGGAACACTTATAATAAGAGAGTTCGGAAAGACATGGCGCAAGGTTTCCATCTGGTCGAGGTTACCGAGCCCATCATCCGAAAAAACGATCAGCTCGGGTCCACTTTGAAATGAGTCAATTGCTTCGGGGGTTGCATAAACTTGGGACACGGTATATCCTAAATCTTCAATGCGGCAGTCGACATCCGTTGTATACACTCCGATGAGCCAGGCATTCTTCATATATTGAGCTTATGGGTTTGACAATGCGTGGCTAACGGTGTACCAACTTACAAAACGCGTCAAATCAGACTGAAAATCAGCTTTTCGTCAGAATTTCTTTCCCAAAGTGAGATTGATTTCTTTAATAAATGGCAACATAAACGGACACAAGTTTGTTAAAACAATATGGCAAAGGCATCACTTGAAATCATCACCATATTGCGCAACACAACCCGCGCGATAGCTGCAAGCAACGACTATCAGTGGGGACATATGGGAGCGTGCAACTGTGGCTTCCTGGCGCAGGAAGTTACACACCTTCAAAAATCTGAAATCCACGCGCGGGCAATGCGCGGCACCGGTGACTGGAACGAACAACTCAATGATTACTGCCCAACGAGCGGATTGCCGATGGATGACCTGATCACCAATTTGCTGATGGCCGGGTTTGATATTGACGACCTAAAGCACCTCGAACGCCTTTCATCACGCGAAATTTTGCAAACAATTCCGATTATGGAACGAAACCTAAAACAAAATTCAAAAGGTGACGTGGTAAAGTATCTCGAAGCATGGACATCTCTTCTTGAAATGAAACTGCTGGAAAAAATTCCACTCTATAAAATGATTTCTGCAAAAATGCTTACGGAAGTCTGAACAAAATACAATCCTTTGGCTGATTATCCTGGTTGACAAATCGATACCAGCGCGTAAGCCTTGCTTCCTCAACAAGGCCACTTTTTTTCAAAACATTGATGGACGCGGTATTGTCAACGTCAACGAAAGTTCCAATCCTGAACAGCGAAGGAAATTCTTTCAATACCGACATCATTTTACTGCATGCCTCGGTGGCGTATCCTTTCCCCCACTCGGTTGGCGTGAAGACGTATCCAAATTGAATCCGTCCATTTTCATGAATCACGCCAAAGCTGCCTATGAACTTGTTCGACCGCTTTGATCGAATGGAGAACGTATAGTCCAGGCCAAGGTTCCACGCATCAATCGCATAGCGAATAAAAGCCCGGGTATCTTCAACACTTCGGTGCATCGGCCACGACAAGTACTTTGTTGCTTCTGGCTTGCTGGCATAGGTATAAAAAATTTCTTCCGCATCTTCGTACCTTAGCCGCTGAAGCAGTAGCCTTTCGGTCTCGATTTTTTCGGGAAGGTCGAGGTGAACCATGAATCAAAGAAAATAAAGAATGCCTAAAGAGAGTAACATCGTTCATCAATATTTCCGCAAGGAGCTCGAAGATGTAACAATTCTGTTACGAGTGAATCCGATTCAATTCAAAGGAATGGAAATCACCCTGCCGAAAAATGGCGAAGAACCATCAGTACGCGAGCTCGAACTCGACCCGGACATTTTTGAAGACTTGAAAGCAGATGAGTTTACAGAGGCCAGTCCGCTCGAATTCAACCTATACTTCTCCGGCTTGGCCGGATAATGAATTGACGAATGTCAGAATGACGAGTTCCGAATAAATACCCCACCGATTCGTAATTCGTAACTCGTAATTCGTCATTTCTAAACCGTTGCTTAAAAATCTCAGCCCTAAAATCTCAAATCTCAAATAATCTTCTACCTTTGCCCCCCGGCAAGCCGGCACGACCAGCTCCTGCTGAACTCCCCCAGGATCGGAAGGTAGCAAGGGTAGGCGGTTGTAGCGGTGCGATGTTCGGTTTGCCTTTTTTCTTTTCTATCCAGCCCAAATTTCTCCATCCGGGCGGCTGAGAACTCTCCACTTTGGCTTATTTTTGCCCGATAACCACTCCAACAAACATGAAATTCTTCATTGATACTGCCAATCTTAACGAAATTAAAGAAGCATACGACCTGGGCGTTCTTGACGGTGTAACCACCAACCCATCGCTGATGGCCAAAGAAGGCATCAAAGGCAATGACAACGTTCGTGCACACTACAAGGCTATCTGCAATATTGTGGACAACAACGTTAGTGCCGAGGTGATCGCAACCGACTTTGATAATATCATTAAAGAAGGAAAGGACCTGGCAAAGATCGATGATAAGATTGTGGTGAAAGTGCCAATGATCAAGGATGGTGTGAAAGCGATCAAGAAATTTACAGCCGAAGGCATTCGTACAAACTGCACGCTGGTGTTTTCGCCAGGTCAGGCTATTCTGGCGGCAAAAGCAGGTGCAAGCTACGTCTCTCCTTTCATCGGACGCCTCGATGATATTTCACATGAAGGTATGGATCTGATCGCGCAATTGAGAATTATCTACGACAACTACGCCTTCGATACCGAAATTCTTGCTGCCTCTGTCCGACACGCAGTGCATTTGATTCAGTGTGCCGAAATCGGTGCTGATGTCGTAACCTGCCCGTTGAACGTAATCACAGGTTTGTTGAAACACCCTCTCACCGACATCGGACTCGAAAAATTCCTGGCCGACCACAAAAAAGTAAATGGTTAGATTTAGATTTTGGAGGCATTTAAATCTAAAATCTTAAATTTTAAATCTTAGATCTGTCTATGTTTTCCTCCGACCCTGTTGTAAAAGTCACCGATGCCAGTATTTTTCAGGACCACCACACGGTGCTGAACAATATCAATTTTGAGATTGAAAAAGGTGAGTTCGTTTTCCTGGTAGGAAGAACGGGGTCGGGGAAATCTTCTCTGCTAAAAACGCTGTACGCAGACCTTCCGCTTCGTGTCGGTGATGTGCGCATCGCGGGGCACAACATTCGCGGAATCAAGAATAACGAAGTGCCCCTGCTGAGACGAAAACTGGGGATCATTTTCCAGGATTTTCAGCTCTTCAATGACCGCACCGTGGCGGAAAACCTCATGTTCGTGATGAAAGCCACCGGTTGGACGGACAGTGCAAAAATGAAAGCACGTTTGTCAGAAGTGTTAATGCAGGTCGGACTTGGTTCGGTAGAGAAAAAAATGCCGCATCAGCTTTCTGGAGGAGAACAACAACGAATTGTCATTGCGAGGGCATTGCTCAACGAACCTCAGATTTTACTGGCCGATGAGCCCACCGGAAACCTGGACCCAGATGTTTCCAATGGCATCATGCGAATTTTCCAAATGATCAATAAAAGTGGAACGGCCATCCTGATGGCTACCCACAGCTACGGCTTGATCAAGCGTTTCCCGACACGAATTCTCAAATGTGAAGAAGGGAAAGTATATGACTCGGCTGTGGAGAAATTTGAGTTGACAAACGATTATTAGAGGGCTGCAGGCTTCAAGCTTCAAGCCTTGCCGTGCGACATCAGCGTGGAGTGATTTAGACGCTTTTGGTCTCTCGCGATTCCCACTACCAAATCTACCAGGGCAATAGCCAGCGCCAAAAGCCATTGCGAACTTAAATACTCGCCTTCGATTTCGCCTCGGTTGATTCAGGGTTCGATTCCTTCTCGAGCTTGTGCAGGTGCTGGTTGAGCAAATCGATTTGTACTAAGAGGTTCAGGACAAGCGCATCTTTCACTTTTTGCGAAGGCCGCGTTTTCATTTCCTCCCTGAGAACGTTGTACATTGCTTCAAGCTGTTGAAAATCCTTCGTAAAGCCGTTGAGCCCCTCACTCCGCTCGAAGCCATCGATCATGCGAACTTTCTCAGAGATCTGTTGCACGTAGAAGTTCTCGACATCCGTAAACTCGCGAAGCACCAGTTCATTCTCCGCAGCCAGTTTCTGCGCCACCTGAGTTTTTGGAACCATCAAGTAAACTGACAGCCCCATAAAGATGACCGCAGCAGCTCTCCACAATCCTAGCGAATTGTACCATGCTGGCCGAACCGAATTAGCGAAAATCGTCTTTTCAATCCGATTCCAGACTTTGTCGGATGGCTCCTTGTCATCGAAGGCCTCCCGGTGGTTGTCAATAAAATCTTTCAATCTGTCGCTCATATCCGTGCAGTTAATAATTCCCGCAATTTTGCTTTTGCCCTATTCAGCTGCGACTTCGAGGTCGACTCGCTGATCTCCATGATCTCGGCAATTTCCTGGTGGTCGTAACCTTCCAGCAAATATAGTGTCAGAACGGAACGGTAGCCATCCGGAAGTTGCGCTATCGCGTGCTTTACGCGGTCAACCGTCAGGTCGTCCTTATATTCAGCCGTGTCATCACTATCCGCAACATCGAATCGGTCGTCATCAGGCATCGATTCAAACCGTCTTTTTTTCACGATGTTGATCGCCTTATTCACCACAATTCTTTTGATCCAGGCGCCAAATGCAGCATCGCCCCGATAACTCTCAAGATTCCGAAAACCGCTGATAAATGCCTCTTGCAGAGCATCTTCCGCGTCTTCCTCCCGGCCGGTGATTCGATACGCAACATTGTACATCGCCCTGGAATACAGCTTGTAAATCCGATAATGCGCATCCCTTTCGCCCGATTTACACCGTTCGATCAAATCCGCATGAATGTTCAGCACCGGTTGCTCCACGACCACGTTTTAAAGACAAGGTAACGAATTCAAGGTTGCACGGGAACAGAAATAATTTTCCGGATGATAAGGACGCTATTCTACTTTAAAAGGCGAATGCCTGTAATGCCAAGACAACGCATTAACCTATCGACATCTCTATTTGCGATTTGATAATTGATTGTTGGTGCTTACCTCGATGCCTCTCTCCTTCGCTACCCGCATCAATAGTGCCATCGCCTCTTCCCGGTCATTGCGGATCTCGCCTTCCAGTATGGCTTCTTTGATTGTTTCTTTAAGTTCGCCAATGATTTTACTCGGTGGCAGGTTGAACATAGCGATAATCTCGTCACCGGTGATGGGCGGCTGAAAATTTCGAACGTGGTCTTTCTCCTCAACCTCCTTCATTTTCTTTTCCACCAGATCAAAATTCTTCAGGACCTTATCGACCTTAGCCAGATTCTTTGATGTAACGTCTGCCCGGCAGAGCTTCATCAAGGCCTCAACGTCATCACCGGCATCGAACAGCAATCTCCTTACCGCTGAGTCAGTCACCTCTTTAGCGAGGGGAATTGGGCGAAGGTGAAGTCGAACGAGCTTTTGCACAAATGTCATGCGCTCGTCCATTGGAAGTTTCAGCCTTCTGAAAATGCCAGGCGTCATGCGCGCACCTTTGTCCTCGTGGCCGTGAAACGTCCAGCCATGTGCTTTGTCGTAGCGTTTGGTGGCAGGCTTTGCAATGTCGTGAAGGATGGCAGCCCAGCGAAGCCAGAGATCGTCCGAGACTTTGGCAACGTTGTCCAACACCTGGAGGGTGTGAAAGAAATTGTCCTTGTGCGCATTGTTGCCGACATACTCGACCCCGTGAAGCGCAACCATTTCCGGGAAGAACTCCTTCAAGAGTCCACTGTGAAAAAGCAGCTTGAATCCATACGAAGGAACGGGACTCAGCACGATCTTGTTCAGCTCATCGATGACGCGCTCCATCGACACAATTTTGATTCGGTCCTTCTGCCTGATCAATGAATTAAACGTATCCGCTTCAATGTCGAAATTCAGCTGGGAGGCAAACCTGATTGCGCGCATCATGCGGAGCGGATCGTCCGAGAATGTGATATCCGGATCGAGCGGAGTTCGGATTATTTTTTTTCTGAGGTCAGCAACTCCATCGAACGGATCGATAAGTTCACCGAATGATTTTTTGTTTACAGAAATCGCCAGCGCGTTGATGGTAAAATCCCTGCGCTTCTGGTCGTCATCGAGCGTGCCGTCTTCCACGATGGGTTTTCGGGAATCGTTCCGATAGGATTCTTTTCTTGCACCAACAAATTCAAGGTCGAGGTCGTTGTACCGAATTTGTGCCGTCCCGAAGTTCTTAAAAACATTTACCTGAACATTTTTGCCGAGGTTTTTCGCAAGCGCTTCAGCAAAGTCGGTGCCGCTGCCGACACAAACAAAGTCGATGTCTTTTGATGGCCGTTTTAAAATAAGGTCTCGGACGTAGCCACCTACTACATAAGCGTCAACATGAAGGTCGTCTGCGGTTTTACCGGCAATAGAAAAGATCGGATCAGCAAGCGATGGCGCTAAGTTCATCGGGCAAAGATAAGATGTTCGGTGGCCCTCACAAATCCAAATTTACGGCAGAGACGCAGAATGCCACGGGGTTTCTATTTGATGATATGCATCAAAGCGTTCTGCCAATCCATGGTGCCACCGGGAACTTATCGATTTAAACGCTTCAATAATTTTAAAAAGTCTACCACAAAGAATTTTTCAGCAGCCATCCGCGCGTCAGCTGTAAATTGAATTTAATCTTTGACAAAAGTCGGACAAGGAATGAACCTTTGTTTTTTCCGCTTGTGGCCAGAGGTGGCGAGGTCTAGCTTGAACTTGAGTGCCACTTCATGTGATCCACCTGAGATTGGCCCAAGTTCGGAAACAGTCACATCATAGCTGTACGTAACTTCAAACTGCTGCAGCTGAAAACCCAGCACAACCACAACGGCATCCTGGCTGACGTTGTCAGCAACGTTCTGCTGAATGGGTATGCCACGATACCAAAGACCGAGCACGACAGGTTCATATAGAAAATAGGTCCCGAGATCAAGTTGATCAAAACGCCCTTGCTGCTTATAAACAAAGGAAGGCATGATTGCGGCAATACGCTCTTTTTTAAAAAGCCCATGATACAGGGGAATACGGACACCACCATGGACAGACGTTTTTATTGGGATCTGAGCTTCCCCATCGAGCAGTGAACGATTGGGATTATTCAGGTGCATGGCGGAGAACCCGATCCAATATTTCCGGTTGTAGGCGAGTATCCCTCCGCCAAAATCAAAATACGTTGAGTTCTGGATGTTCGAAAAGGCGGGATCATCGGTGGGCGTTGTGCCATCCGAATCAAATTCCAACTGATCTCCAAACACGAGTTTGCTGAAATCAATGTTGCGGAAACCCACGCCAAAATTCAACCCGGATGAAAGCATCCAATTCTCGGCAAACTGAACCTTATAGGCGTACTGAAAATTCACCGTTGTGGATTTCAGGTTTGCAGTACCAGCTTTGTCGGTCATGATCAGCAGTCCCAATCCACTGTTCAGGTGCGACATGTTGTAGTCGTACGACAACGCAGTGGTAACAAAACCATTGGTGATGCTTGGCCATTGAATCCGGTGATTGGCGATCACGCGATGATCTGTTGCCGTGCCGGTGAATGCGGGGTTCAGCACCAAAGGCGCAGCGTAATACTGTGAGAATTCCGGATCCTGCGAACATGCGGAAATCGAAATCAATATGCCGATAAGAACAACAACACAATTTTTCATCATCATCATCATCATCGTATCAGGTGTATGTCGCCAACTTTACTGATCTTTTCGCCCGTGCTGTATTTTGCAACGATCTTGTAAACGTAAACATCCTGCTGGCAAAGATGTCCTTTATAGTATCCGTCCCAGCCAACATCAGGATCCGTTGTCTCGAAAAGCAGCTGGCCCCACCGATTGAACACCATCATCTGGTACTCGGTGACTCCTCGCAGGATCGGTTTGAATGAATCATTCTTTCCGTTACTTCCACCCCCATCGCCAACGTTGGGTGAAAATGCATTGGGAATCAGCATTTGTCCCGACCGGATGGTTTTTACACCGGATGTCAGCTTCATCGTATCGCTACACCCCTCGGCATTGTATGCGACAAGTTGCACATCAAACACGCCTTCTTGTGAATACTCATGTATCGGTTCGAAGTCCGTTGATTCCGTACCATCACCAAAGTTCCAAAGGAAAGCAGTCGCTCCAAAGCTGCGGTTGTCGGTGTACAATTTTCCCCCAGGAAACTGAACCTGGTTTGGCTTTAGATTAAATTGCGCACTTGGCTTGTCGTGTACTGTGATGATCAGCTGTTTGGTAACCTGCGCGACTTCGCCTGCGCTGTTCCTGGCTGTCAACGTGACTGAATAAACGCCTGGCTCATAGTAGGTGTAACTTGGATCGATGGCCGTGGATGTCCCCTGCCCTGCCCCGAACTCCCACGCAAAGGTAGCCGGGTCTGCATACTGCGATCGGTTCTTGAAATTCACGGTAAGGGGTACACAGCCCGACTCCGGGTCATACTCAAATTCCAGCACCGGTGGACTGGGCAGAATTTGGATCGTGACCGTATGCGATTTCATGCAATCCCCGTTGGAGACCCGGAGCGTGATTGGATATGTTCCTTCGCGCATGTACTGGTGCGTAAACGAAGGCGCGCTTGTGCTGCTTGTGGTTCCATCTCCAAAATCCCATGCGTAAGTCCACGTGCCTGCCGCAGATGAATTTGCGATGGTGACGGTGCTGGCAGGAAGTTGCTGCACGATGGGCGTGGCACTGAAGTTCGCAGTAAGCACATCCGCCTTTCGAACAACCAGTGTTTGCGATGTGACCACGCTCTGACAATTGGCAAAATTTGTGGTTCGGAGCGTGACCTCAACGGTTTGATCCGTAGAAGCGGATCGACTTATCTCGTACTCGAACTGGTCTCCCTCTGTAACAGAACTAAACAGTGTCGTGCCATTGGAGCGCAACGTCCACTCATATTCCTGCAAGCCTTTGTACAATGCTTCCATGTGCAGTTCAACTTTCTCACACGTGTATTCCAACGTGTCGATGTCAAACTGCGAACGTGGAACCGGATTTATCCGGATCGTCTTCGTTGAATCCCCAAAGCATCCCGTAGGCAGTGTTGCTCTGAGCGTGATGGAAAAGTCTTTAATTGACTGGGTGGTGTTCGAGAAACTGTGACTGAATGCCGGGGAAGTTCCAGTGCTGGCCTGGTGTAAAATTGTAGTGCCATCCCGAATGGTCCAGTGATATTCGCTTGGGCTTTGTGATTGCGTGACAGCATCGGCCGAGAAGGAAACATCCACAGGGCTGCAGTTTGAATTGAATGGCGAGTAGTTAAGGGAAACAAAGCCGGAGCGCGGACCTGGAAAGACTGAGACTGTCACCGGGGCGGAAATTCTTTCACAATTATTCACCGTGACAACCCGAAGCCGAACATTGTAGTCCATGTTGGTTGATCCATAGTTTGTGAAGCTCCTTGAAAACATATTGGCGAACCCAGGATCAGTCGGACGTTGAATGGAGTCGACTTCAAATCCCGAGCCATCATCAATCTCCCAAATGAATTCTTTGATAAGATCAGGTTGGCCTGCGGTCGAGTTGTTCGTAAAATTGACTTGTAAGACGCTGCACCCGGACAGTCGATCAGGAGTAAACGATGCTACTGGCAACGGGTCCACGACTACGGTATGCTCGGTCAGCGATGAGCAGCCACCCTGGTCTGTTGTGACACGCAAGGCAACCCGGTAATTTCCGGCTGACGAAAACACGTGTGAGAAGCTAGTTTGGTTATCGAATGCAGGATCTTTTGTAAACGTAGTTCCATCATAGTCGAAATCCCATTCGTGCAAAACAATTTGTTCTGTTGAGACAGGGTTGAGTGTTGACAGGTCCGTAAACGAAGTAGCGTTGCCTGCGCATACTCGATCCGCGGCAAACTCCGCTCGCGGCTTGCGTGAGACTAGAATTTGTTTTTCGTCTTCCGTTTCGCACGTGGTGATGTTGTCCCGAATGCGTAAGCGTACCCGATAAAGTCCCGGAGTTACATAGGTCCGGTCAAAGGAAGCGAATGGTGTTGCTGAAAATCCGGAGCCCGAGGGCGCTGAAAAAATGAGAACGTTGTTCTGATCATAAAACTCCCATCGCCATTGGGTGCTCGGTGAAGCAGTTCCTATGGAGGTGTCGGTAAACCGAACCTGAAAGTTGGAAAAGGGTGATGCATTCTCCTGGCAAAAAGTCGAAGCGATGGCATTCCCTGAAAAATCGGAAACGCCAATTTGTGCAATCAGCGAAGGGGATATTGTTATGATCCGTTCGAAGAACTGCTCGCATCCTCCGGCAGCGTTGTTGTCGCGGACGGTCAGTCGCACAAGCTTCTGACCCGTTGTAGAAAACGAAAGTGTGGGCTGCGCGCTGGTTCGAACCGTTGGCGAGCCAGTGCCCCCTGCATTATCATAAAACTCCCATCGATATCCGAAAGCCGCACCCGCAATCGGAGGCGTGAGGTTGTCAAAGAAAATATTTTCACCTAAACAAAAGACCGATTGGACCGGGCCCGAGGAATTTCCGAGCCTCGTAATAAAGTCTGGTTGTGGCGACTCAACAATCACGATTCGCGCAGTTGTTATTTGCGGTGGGTTGTCGCCATTGACCATGTCTGCAGGATTCTGCGGGCCGTTTACGAGATTTTCATCATAGGCATTGCATTGATTCCAGTTCTTCATCGTAACCTGCCAGAACTTTCCGATGTCAGCGGGAGTAGTTGCTGGAACGGAGATCGGCAGGCTTGTCAGTCCAGGGGAAAGAACGGGATATCGTGGATTCCGATTAGCAGCCGGGTCAAGATAGTTGGCAGGCGCATTCACCCCATTGACCTGCACACCCGGAATTACACTTACCATGGAACCGGTGTTATAGATCCATTGCAGCCACCGTCCAGCGTTGTTCTCCCGTGTAGCCCTGGGGTGACAATTCCAGTCGCTGTCATCCGTAAATGTAAGGTTCGCAGCGAATCCCTGGCACACGCGGAATTCCAGGGGATCGATGGCCACGACATCGTTCGTCCAGACAACGACCTGGGTGCCTACCTGGACAACACTTCCCCTGGGGTTACAGGCATTCTCGGCATCGATTGTCACATCATAGCCACAGTCTACCGGTGAGTTTGGATACGTGTGTACAAGTTCCACTCCGGTCGCTGGCGATGGCCCTTGCACATAAACCTCTTCTGGCGATCCATCGCCCCAATTCACATAGTAGATTGTACCTGGCGTTGATGCCAGGTAGAGTGTTTCGATGTGGACTTCAAATGGCGCACATCCACGGCTACTCGTTAAGAATTGGAAGCCTGGCTCCATGATATCGGAGCTTGTGCATTGCGCCCATGAATACTCGGTTAGAAACAGCGAAAAAAATAATATAACGTATGTTCTCAACCCCATGCAGCATCCTCAGTTTCGTGACAATGGTTACGTAAACCATGCTTATATCATACGAAGCTACAGTATGAAACCGGGCGCACGAACATATGAACCGTGAATGCTCGGTGAACTGCTGCTGCGGGGAATGAAAGGTTGTTTGATCTGGCCGGGGTTTCCAATTCGTGCCGATTACAACCGTTTCCGATAATATCAGCGGGTCTATTCTTATGCATTTCCGTGAGCCGATCCAATACAGGGAAGTCGCCAATAAAGGTTTGAAACAGCGCTTGCAAGCAAAAAAACATTTGCGTATCTGCCTGCTGCCGCGTGGAAATTTCTGCCCGATCTTTCCGGGAACTCCGAGGTTTTACCCTGAAAAAATTTACCTTTGTGCCCGGTTAATCGAAAGGGTCAATCTAACAAATGTCTGCCGCCAAGTATATTTTCGTAACCGGGGGTGTAACATCATCGCTGGGCAAAGGAATCATTGCTGCTTCTCTAGGTAAGTTGCTGCAAGCCAGAGGGTTCAAGGTCACCATTCAAAAATTCGATCCGTATATCAACATTGATCCGGGAACGCTGAACCCCTACGAGCATGGCGAATGCTATGTTACCGATGATGGCGCGGAAACCGATCTGGACCTCGGGCACTACGAACGTTTCCTCAACGTCCCGACATCGAGGGCAAATAACATTACAACAGGCCGAATCTATAATAACGTAATTACCAAAGAACGCCAGGGCGAATACCTGGGTAAGACCGTCCAGGTGGTTCCTCATATCACAGACGAAATCAAACGCAACATTTTCCTGCTGGGAGAAAGCGGTGAATACGATGTTGTCATCACTGAGATCGGTGGTTCCGTGGGCGATATCGAGTCGCTTCCCTTCATTGAAGCGGTTCGCCAGGTTCGTTGGGACCTGGGGCCGAACAACGCCCTGGTCATCCATCTTACACTCATCCCGTATCTTAAGGCAGCGAAAGAACTGAAAACAAAGCCCACGCAGCACTCCGTGAAGGAACTTCTCGCTGAGGGCGTTCAGGCTGATATCCTCGTTTGCCGTACAGAAATGCCCCTTCCGATCGAATTGAGAAAAAAACTTGCACTTTTTTGCAATGTTCACCTCAACTCTGTAATCGAAGCCATGGATGCTGATACTATTTATGACGTGCCACTGCTGATGAAAAAAGAAAAGCTGGATGAACGCGTCATCGCCAAACTGAAGCTTCATGCGAAGGGCGAACCTGACCTGGATCAGTGGAAGACGTTTCTTGGCAAGTTGAAGAACCCGGTAGATGAGGTTAACATCGGCCTGGTTGGAAAGTATGTTTCACTTCCGGATGCTTATAAGTCAATCGCGGAGGCGTTTGTTCATGCAGGCGCTGAAAATGATTGTAAAATAAACCTAAAGTGGATCTCGTCTGAAGAAATAGCGAAAGATTCGGTAGCGTCAGTGCTAAGCGGCTTACATGGCGTGCTGGTGGCGCCTGGGTTTGGCGAACGCGGCATGGAAGGAAAAATCGAAGCGATCCGCCATGTCCGCGAGAGTAAGATTCCTTTTTTCGGAATTTGCCTGGGTATGCAGTGCGCGGTAGTTGAGTTTGCACGCAATGTGCTTGGTCTCGAAGCGAGCTCAACTGAACTCAACCCAAAAACGAAAAATCCGGTGATCGACATGATGGAGGAGCAGAAGAAGATCACCATGAAAGGCGGAACCATGCGCCTCGGAGCATACGACTGCAAATTGAAAAAGGGTAGCAAAGTGCATATCGCATACGGTGAGTCAATGATCAAAGAACGCCACCGTCATCGCTATGAATTCAATAACAAATACCTGGAGCAGGCAGAAGCAGCAGGCTTGAAGGCTACCGGAGTAAATCCGGATTCAAACCTGGTCGAGATTGTGGAATTGAAAGATCATCCGTGGTTTGTAGGTGTGCAATATCACCCGGAATTAAAGAGCACTGTGCTAAATCCGCATCCGCTATTCGTGAAATTTGTAGAAGCAGCACTTAATCACAAGAAATCAATTTCTTAGAGCAATCGGGGTGGAAATTGCAGCGCTTGGGATTTCGCGATTCATCATTGGAATTTTTGTTTTTGGGATTTGGACTTTTACACCCCATATTGCGCAGTTTTTTGAAACACGTTAGCGGTGCCTCGTGTATCGCATTTTAATTGAGTAAATAATGGATAGAAATTCGGCAATCGGCCTTACATTGATCGCAGCGCTGCTGATGGTTTACTTTTACTGGTTCGCACCAGAGCCTGCACCGGCTACGAAACCAGTTGCGGCTCAATCAACAAAGCCACAGCAAAGCGAGTCAGGCCGTCAAGTAGAAACCCCGACTGACAGCGTTCTTGCTCAGACGTATGGTGACCTTTCTGCATTCGCGCAAGGCACCGCGGAAGACAAAGTGATTGAGAACGAAGACGTGCGCGTCATCTTCTCTAACAAGGGCGGCATGATCAAATCGCTTGAGTTAAAGAAATACAAAACGTATTCTCAGAAGCCGTTATTCCTCATTACCCCCGAACGTTCAACCTTCGACCTTCTGACTAAGTACCAGGGGAAAGAAATTGACTTGTATGACCTCTATTACCAGGTAAGTGAAAGTAAAAGTGGCGACTCAACGGTCCTTGATTACACGGTAAGACTTGCCAATGGCGCATTTCTGACACAGTCATATTCCATCCCTGCCAAAGGTTATGAAATTGGCTACAGCATCAAGCAGAAAGGTCTGGCAGAAGAATTAGGAGGCGAAACGCTCACCCTCCGCTGGAACGATCTTGTGCAGCCACTTGAAAAAGACCTTCAGGACACACGGAACAATACAACGGTTAATTACTTTACTGTCAATGAAGGATTCGAAGATCTGGATGAACGCTCAACTTCTGATAGCGAAATCATTCAGCAACCATTGAAATGGGTTTCGATCAAGCAAAAGTTCTTCCTGGCCGCAATCATTGCAAAGAATAATTTCTCGGGCGCAGAACTCGCTACCGCCACACCCGAGGGTGATACCTCCATCGTAGAACAACAAAGCTTAAAATTGTTTATCCCAAAATCACAATTGATCGAAGGGAAAACAAACTTTAAGTTCTACACTGGTCCGAATGATTACCAGGAGATTGACGTTGTAGCTGACAAGTTCGAGAAGAACGTTTACCTCGGCTGGCCTCCGGTATTCTGGATCAACAAATTTGTCATCTTCCCTGTATTCCACTTCCTCACCAAGTTTATCGGAAACTACGGGCTAATTATTATTATCCTGGTGATCCTGCTCAAGCTGGTGCTCGCCCCTCTTTCTTACAAGTCATACCTGAGTATGGCCAAAATGAAAGTGCTGAAGCCTGACCTCGATGTGATCAAGGAAAAGCATGGCGATGACATGGCGAAAGTTCAGCAGGAGCAGCTCAAGCTCTACCAGCAGGTGGGCGTGAACCCAATCAGCGGATGTATTCCGGTTCTGCTCCAGATGCCGATCCTGTTTGCCATGTTCTACCTCTTTCCCGCCAGCATTGAACTTCGCCAGCAACCGTTTCTGTGGGCGGAAGATCTTTCCACCTACGATTCACTCATCACACTGCCGTTCACTATTCCTTTTGGCGTAGGAAATCACCTGAGCTTGTTCACCTTGCTTATGACGGTCTCAACCCTGATCTATACATGGCAGAACAATCAGCTTTCGTCTGTGCAGGGTCCGATGAAGTCCATGTCATACATTATGCCGGTGATCTTCTTCTTCGTGCTGAACTCATTCTCGGCAGGTCTTACGTTCTATTACTTTGTTTCCAACCTTGTCACATTTGCGCAACAAGCAATCATTCGCAGGTTTGTTGACGACAACAAGATCAAAGTTTTGTTAGAGGAAAACCGCAAGAAGAACCTGGCCGGTGGCGGTGGCAAGAAATCGAAATTTATGGCGCGGCTCGAAGACGCGATGAAAGCAAGCGAAGAAGCGCGCAAGAAAGCAGAGGAAGAACGGAAAAAGAAGAAATAGCCAGGCTGCATACGTGCATAACTTGCGAACGATTTCCATAGCCGCTTGTTCTGGCCTGTTTTTCAATAGGTTGCATCCTGAGAAATTGTGCAGCGATTGTGGATAATACGTTCCACGCTGTTCCACGGCCGAAAACATTTTAATCTATATTTGTAACCCCTGACTAACACGCAGGGGTTTATTTTTTTAACGAATGGGAAAAATCATTGCGATTGCGAATCAAAAAGGTGGAGTAGGAAAAACAACTTCTGCGATCAACCTCGCTGCGAGTCTCGCGGTTCTTGAAAAACGAACATTGCTGGTCGATGCGGATCCTCAGGCAAACTCGACTTCGGGCCTTGGACTAAATCCAAAAGACATCACTCAGGGAATTTATGAGTGCATGGTGGATGGCGTGAATCCGAAAGATGCCGTGGTGAAGAATGAGCTGAAGTATCTGGATATCCTTCCCTCCCACATTGACCTGGTGGGTGCCGAAGTGGAGATGGTAAGCATTGAACGAAGGGAGGAAAAAATGCGTGATGCATTGGGTAAGATCAAGAACGAATACGATTATATCATCATTGACTGTTCGCCTTCCCTTGGTTTGATTACCATTAACGCGCTTACCGCTGCCGATTCAGTGATCATTCCTGTGCAGTGCGAATATTTCGCTCTCGAAGGACTTGGTAAACTTCTCAATACAATCAAAATCATTCAAACAAGATTAAATCCCCGGCTCGAAATAGAAGGCATCCTTCTCACGTTATATGATTCCCGCACCAGTCTCGGCAACCAGGTGGTTGAGGAAGTAAGAACGCACTTCCAAAAGATGACGTTCAACACCATCATTCCAAGAAACGTGAAGTTGAGTGAGTCGCCAAGCTTTGGGTTGCCTGCTATTGTGCACGATGCAGAAAGTAAGGGCGCGATCAGTTACCTGAATTTAGCGCACGAAGTATTGAATAAAAACGGAGTAGCGAAATGAGTAAGAAAAAAGCACTAGGAAGAGGTCTCAGCGCCTTGCTGAGCGACAATGAGGCCGATGACAAGTTAGAAGTTGACATCCCCGTTTCCCTTCCGGCTGCAGCCACTGAGGCTAAACCGGCAGCTGGCATAGCTGAAATTCCAATAGGCCAAATCGAGGTTAACCCTTTCCAGCCGCGTACGCATTTCGATGAAGATGCGCTGCTCGAACTGGCAGAATCTATCCGCGTACACGGCATCATCCAGCCGATCACGGTGCGCAGGCTCGCTCAAAACCAGTATCAGCTCATTTCCGGTGAACGAAGGTTCCAGGCATCAAAGCTGGCCGGGTTGGAGCAAATCCCGGCATACATCCGCTCGGCTGACGATCAGCAGATGCTTGAAATGGCGCTCATCGAAAACATTCAGCGCGAAAACCTCAATGCCATAGAAATTGCCCTGAGCTATCAACGACTCATCACCGAATGCCAGCTCAAGCAGGAAGAACTGGGTGAGCGCGTTGGTAAAAACCGCGCGACCGTTACAAACTACCTCCGACTGCTTAAACTTCCGCCCGACATCCAAATCGCGGTTCGCGATAACAAAATTTCGATGGGCCATGCCCGCGCGATCATCAACGTTGAGAACCCCGAGCAACAGCTGTACATCTTTAAGAAAACTGTGAATGATGAACTGTCTGTCCGCAAGGTAGAAGAGCTTGTGCGCGAAGTAGCAGGCAAGAAACCTGAACCCTCGGCAACACCGGCTTCTGCTCCATCGGCTCCGGCCTCCAAGGAGATTACACAGCTTCAATCGAGCTTGTCGTCACATTTTGGCACCCGGGTTGTTATAAAAAGCGATGGCAAGCGTGGAGAGATCAAAATTCCATTTTTGTCGGTTGAAGACCTGAACAGGATTCTCGACATTCTGAAAATGTGATTCTTTCGCTGTTTGCGGATTAAGCTTTACCTTCGCACCCAGCATGAGAAAACTTGGTTTTATTTGCCTTTTTGTAATTGGCGCGATCCCGGCTCTATCGCAGGATTCGCTGAAAGTTACCAGCGACACCATTTTTCTTGAGCCTGAAGACACCGTTCTGATCAAGTCATACGCGAAGCGATATAATCCGCGAAAGGCCTTGCTTTTTGCGGCTGTTGCTCCCGGCCTGGGCCAGATTTACAACAAAAAATATTGGAAGCTGCCTTTAGTTTACGGTGGTTTCTATTTGATCGGAGATAACATCAGGCGCTACAACAAAGCGTATGTCGAGTTTAAAAATCACCTGTTCTACAACATCGAGAATCAGCTGACCGACACCCAGCTGAATCCCAACATCAACCTCACTACTCCGCAGCTGAGACGGATTGTTGACAAAGCCAGGCGCGAGCGCGATTTGTGGGTAATTTGCATGGGCGGTATGTACCTGCTGCAAATTGTGGATGCACACGTTGACGCGCACCTAAAGGAGTTCGATCTCAATCCAAACCTTAAGGTGAGTGTTGAGCCCACGATCACAAACGATGCGTGGGTTGGGCGCCAGACAGGGATGGCGCTGACTTTCAGATTTTGACGGGATCACCTACCTTGCGATCCTTTATATACTAGCTCCCATGAAAATTCTACTTGTTGGCTATGGCAAAATGGGCAAGACCATTGAACGGATTGCCCAGGAACGCGGCCACCAAATAACCGGAAGAATCGATGTTGACAATCAGCATGAATTTGAGACTGCCACGGCTGACGTTGCCATCGAGTTTTCCCACCCCGATGCAGCATTCGAAAATGTTAAGAAGTCACTGCTGAAAAATATCCCGGTTGTTTGCGGCACTACCGGATGGCTGACGAAAAAAGCTGAAATTGAAAGGCTCACGAAAGATACCAATGGAACGTTCTTCTATGCTTCCAACTACAGCCTGGGTGTGAACCTGTTCTTCAAACTGAATGAGCACCTTGCGAGGCTGATGAGGAATTTTGATGCGTACGATGTCAGCATGGAAGAGATCCACCACACCGAAAAGAAAGACGCCCCCAGTGGCACCGCGATTACGCTTGCGGAAGGTGTTCTTCAAAATCAAACCCGAAAAAGATCCTGGGTGAATGGAGACGCAAAAGATCAAACGCAGCTTTCTATAAAATCTTTCAGAATTGGGACGGTGCCTGGGACACACACGGTCAAGTACACCTCGCTGATGGACGACATCGAGATTAAGCACACGGCCCACACGAGGGAAGCATTTGCTCTTGGAGCTGTGATGGTAGCCGAGTGGCTTCCCGGTAAAAAAGGCGTTTTAAATATGGACGATTTTTTGAAATTCTAGCCAAAATCCAACGACTTACTGCATAACCCGAAATGAGGATATGGCCGTATCCATGAATTTTCCTTTTATTTGCGGGTCAAAATCTCTGAAAATCAATCTACAACTAGTTAATACGCAACGATGAACTGGCAATTTTGGAAAAAGAAAGACACTGAGGAGCAACCGGAAAAACCGAAATCAAAAGCGCGCGAATGGTGGGATGCCATTCTTTTCGCTGTGATTGCCGCCACCCTCATCCGCTGGCTCATCATGGAAGCGTATACCATCCCCACACCATCGATGGAAAATTCCTTGCTCGTTGGTGACTTTTTGTTCGTAAGCAAATTCCATTATGGAACGCGCACAACAACAACGCCCCTGCAAGTTCCGTTGACCCATCAAAAAATCTGGTTTACTGAAATCCCATCGTATCTCGACTGGATCAAATTGCCTCAATACAGATTGCCAGGAATCAGCCATGTGAAGCGCGAAGATGTTGTCGTGTTCAACGTTCCTCCGCGCGAGTTGAATGAATACAAGGATTACCCGGTCGATCTCAAGACCAACTACATCAAACGATGCGTTGCAATTCCAGGTGACACATTGCGCATCGTAGACCGGCAGGTAACCATCAATGGCAAACCGTCACCAAATCCTCCGTTGATGCAATTCAGCTACATCGTGATTGCAAACAACGAGATCAACGAACGCGTATTGAACAAGTACAAAATTTACGAAGACGATTACCAGATCGTTGGACGGCCAGGCGATGGCGTTATTTACCAGATGTACATTACGCAGGAACTTGCCGATGAACTGAAAAAGCTAAACTTCATTCGTGAGGTGAAGATTGCCACCTACAATGGGCAGGATGGATTCGGTACTCGTACAGAGAAAAACGTAGAATCCAACATTTTCCCGGACGCACGTGCTTTCCCATGGAACGGAGACTTCTTTGGACCCTTAGTGATCCCTGCTGAAGGAATGAAGATCCAGATCAACGAGCAAACGCTTGCCACTTACGGAAGCACCATTCAGCTTTACGATCACAATGAAGATGTGAAAATTGAAAATGGAAAACTCTTTGTCGATGGCAAAGAGGTGACCGAGTACACCTTCAAGCAGAACTACTATTTTATGATGGGTGATAACCGTCACAATTCCCTCGACTCCCGCTACTGGGGATTTGTGCCTGAAGACCATATCGTTGGGAAGGCATTCTTCATCTGGCTGTCGATCGATAGCAATGCTGATTTCTTTAACAAAATCAGATGGAATCGATTCTTTAAGCTGATCGAATAGCGATGGCGGGCTCTGGCAATAGCCAGGCCCATCAGCTATTGCTCCTCACCAGTTGATCTCCTTCAGACCTTTGCTCTTCAGATATTGATTTGCCTTGCTAAAATGCTTGCAGCCGAAGAAGCCGCGGTCAGCTGAGAAAGGCGATGGATGGGCCGACATCAGAACATAATGTTTGCTGCGGTCGATGACCTCGCCTTTCTTCTGCGCATAAGCGCCCCACAGCAGGAAGACGACATTCTCTTTTTCGTCAGAGATTTTTTTAATAACAGCGTCCGTAAAGGTTTCCCAACCTTTGTTCTGATGCGAACCAGGCGAACCTGCTTTTACGGTAAGCGTTGCATTTAATAACAGCACACCCTGATCAGCCCATCGCCCGAGGTCGCCTGAAGCCGGTAATTCTTTTCCCAAATCCTGCTTAATTTCTTTAAAGATATTGACCAGTGACGGAGGCATACGAATACCCTCCCGAACTGAAAAGCAAAGCCCGTTTGCCTGCCCCGGGCCGTGATAGGGATCTTGTCCGATAATTACCACTTTCACATTCTCAAAGTCGCAACAGTCAAACGCCCTGAAGATTTCCTTGCCAGGCGGATAGATGGTGGCAGATTGATACTCCTTTTTGACGAAATCGATAAGTGTAGCGAAATACGGCTTTTCAAACTCGGTTGCTAACCGGTCTTTCCACGTTTGTGCAATTTTAACTTCCATTCTGGCACACCTTTTAAAGCAAAATATAAATATAGCCGGAAGCGCAGGAAAGCCGCTTTTTAAATGGTTGCTTATTTGCAAGCAGATGGTTTTCAAATAATTGATATCTAAAGGAAGTATTCGTGTTGGAATTGTAAAAAATTGATATTTTTGATCGTCTATGGTAACGGAAATTACACAGGGTATTAAGGTTAGCGTTGAGACGGAATATCAGCCCGCATATTCCAGTCCAAGCCAGTACCACTATGTTTTCACCTACCGGATCACCATCGAAAATCAAAGCGAATACACCATCCAGCTTATGCGCAGGCACTGGAACATTCACGATGCAGGATTTACCATGCGTGAAGTTGAAGGTGAGGGCGTGGTTGGTCAGCAACCGGTGCTGGAGCCCGGACAGACACATCAGTATGTATCGGGATGTAACCTGAAATCAGGAATTGGAAAGATGGTGGGCACCTACCAGATGGAACGTGTTGTGGATGGCGTGAAGATGCAGGTAAATATTCCTGAGTTTACAATGATCGCCCCGATCCGCCTCAACTAACTACGTGTCGGATAAATTCTTCCAGGCAAAAGCGTACCTCTCCTATTGGCTTGATGCAGTAGACGAACACTCTTTGCACTCTCCTTTCTTTTTTGATTTTTTCACACGCGTGGTAAAGGCGAACCGCCACGCCACACCGCTGGAGAAGGCGGAAACGCTTCGCTCAAAACTGCTTCGGGATAAACGCGTGCTTAACGGACATGATCCCGGCTCTGGGTCATCGGCAAGGCGAGACGTGAGCACGATCGCCAGGAACAGCATGAGCCCGACAACATTGTCAACGCTTTATAATTCTGCCATCGATTACTTCAAGGCCGAAAAAGTAATTGAGCTTGGTACTTCGTTCGGCATTAATACGCTTTACCTCGCCTCGAAAAAAGAGCGATCAGTAACAACCTTCGAAGGTTCCCCGGAAATTGCAGACATCGCAAAACTGACGTTCGAATTTGCTGGCGCAAAAAACATCAGACTCGTTGAAGGAAATCTCGATCAAACCTTGAAAGACTATCTCCAGTCAATCCGAAAATTTGACCTGGTGCTGATTGATGCCAACCACAGATACGAGCCTACCCTCCGGTACTTTAGCCTGATTTTACCGAAACTCCAGGAAAGCACCATTGTCATCCTCGATGATATCCATTATTCCGCGGAAATGGAAAAGGCATGGAATGAACTCAAGCGCCATAAGCTTGTGTATGGGTCGGCCGATCTTTTCCGCTGTGGATTCCTTTTTTTTGATCCATCACTGAACAAACAACACGTTATCTTACAGTTTTAGAGGTTGAATTACAGTAAGATAAGACCTATTTTTGCGTCTTATTGAAGGTATCAAACCTGAGATAAAACCTGAATGGAAACGACTAAGCAAGACATGACTGACGCCTCAGAACAATCAACCGTACAGCCTCGCAAAAATAATAAGGCCGCTATCATTATTGCCCTGATGGCGATTATCATCATCATTCAAGGGATAAAAATTTATCTGGATACCAAAGAAAAGCAGCAGGTTCGTACAGAGCTAACCACAACCGAGGAGGAGCTTGCGACCACAATGCAGCGCATGAATGAAATACGCACCGAGCTCGACCAGAAAATTGCCGAGGTTGCAAAGCTGGGTGGCAACGTGGCCGACCTCGAGCGCGCCAAAGCAGAGATTGAGAATGAACTCAGGAGAAACAAACGCGCCACCGGAAAAGAAATTAAAGCGTTAAAAGACCGCGTGGAAGGTTATGAGCTGCTTCTGAAAACCAAGGACGAGGAAATTGAAAAACTGAAGACAGTAAACACACAGCTGCTCACAGAGAACAAGTCACTGAAAACGCAGAAAAATCAATTGGGCGACTCCATTAACAGATTGAGCCAGACCAAGGAAGACCTTTCAGCGAAAGTGGCGATTGCCTCACAACTCAAAGCCGAAAACATTAAGATCCTTGCCGTTAACGACAGGGGAAAAGAAAGAGAATCGCCATTTAAAAACCGCCAGGTGGGCAAATTAAAAATTGAATTCAACATTGCCGAGAACAACGTTGCGCCAATTGAAGGCAAGAAAATCATGATCCGCATTATTGATGAGAACAACCAGGTTCTTTTCGATGTCGCCCGTGGGTCGGGAACGTTCCTGGTTGATGGTAAGGAAGAATTTTACACTGCCTCACAGGATATTCTGTTCGACAATACCAAACAGAAGCTGACATACCTCTACGATAAGGGCTCTGAATACGCTGCTGGCACTTACAAGCTTGAAGTGTATACTGATAATTACTTTATGGGGAGCGGGCAGTTTGTGGTGAAATAGCCAACAGTTGCGAGCTGCGCGCCACGAGCCGACCCTGCTCGAAGCTCGTGGCTCGTAGCTCAAAGCTAATCTTTAAATCGAAAGGCAGTTGATTCAGATTTCTCCGCGTCACCCCAGATCCTCACGTTATCAATCTTTCCCGAGTCATCAAACGATCCGAAACCAATGTAGCCTATGCCAAAAGTCTTGTCAGTGGCTTCCTCGATTAACGTTCCGTCAAAAAAGATCTTGATCGATCCGGATTCAATATTTCGTTCCACTCTCACCTTGTGCCAAACCTTATCGCCCCACTCCACTCCTTGAGTAGTGAATGAACTGATTTTTGTGCGTGGTGCATTGTTCACGACCATGATCTGGTGCGCATTGTCGTCCATTTTGGTCGCGATGTGTGAATAGTAGAAGTGAGATGGATCCTGAAACCCGAAGATGACGCACATGTCGCGGTGGCCATATTCTTTTCCGGTCTGCAGCAGGTCGGCCTCGAGCACAAAGTTTCCGAACGTCATATCGCTGATGAGCCCGATCGTATGAGGCGATCGAAACGGGGGCTGATAGTCACTGATGCCTGTAAATTCCAACGCTTTACCCGACTTTCCTTCGGTTAAAATCCATTTTTCGGGCTGTGTGAACCGAAATCTGGCAAACACATCCTTTTTCTCAAAATCCTGCTTATACACAGGTTTATCAAAACCAAAAGCGCACAGCAAAAGCAAGAAGGATAGGCTGGAAAATGTCTTCATGGTCGTTAATTTAGTAGAAAGCTATGGCTTTTGGCCTTGGACCCGCCAAAATTGAGATTTTTCATGTTTTGCACACGGCTGAGCGGCCAACTGTAACCTGGTCCCGGCACCCCGGCCCCTCAGCATCCAGGCACCCCGGTCTTCCTGGCATCCCAATTCGTACTTTTTTTCTGACTCCGTTTCTCATTTTACCCATTTTTCCTACCTTTGCAGGCTCAAAACTTAAAAACAATTATGAACAATTACGAGACGGTATTCATTCTAAATCCCGTTTTGTCTGAAGACCAGGCAAAGGATACTGTCGAGAAGTTCGTGAAAGTGTTGAAGAAAGCTAATGCCACTATCGTTAACAACGAGCAGTGGGGCTTGAAGCGGATGGCTTACCCCATCAACAAAAAGTCAACAGGCTTCTACAACCTGATCGAGTTCACGGCAGAACCTACAGTGATCAACACGCTTGAGACTGAGTACAGACGAGACGAATCGGTAATGCGCTTTCTGACCACGGTGCTTGATAAGCATGCTGTGGTATACAACGAAAGAAGACGCAAAGGCGAATTCAAAAACAAAGAAAAAAGACAAGTAAGAAAAACTGAGGAGGAGTCTGCACGATGACATTAATGAACGAACCAATCAAGCGCGCAGAAATTAAACCAAAGTACTGCCGCTTTAAGAAGAACGGTATCAAGTATATCGATTATAAAGATCCTGACTTCCTTTTGAAGTTTATCAATGAGCAAGGCAAGATCCTTCCTAGAAGGCTTACCGGCACATCACTGAAGTTTCAAAAGAAGGTTGCACAAGCTGTTAAGCGTGCACGCCACCTGGCGATCCTGCCTTATGTTGGTGATTCTTTGAAGTAATCTGTAACCCTTAAAGAAAAACGAACATGGAACTAATACTGAAACAAGACGTTGCAGGACTTGGCTATAAGAACGACATCGTAAAGGTGAAGGCTGGCTATGGAAATAACTACCTTATTCCAAACGGTTTCGCGTTGATCGCCAACGAATCGAACAAAAGATTGGTGAATGAGAACGTTCGCCAGGCTGCGCACAAAGCTGCCAAAGTAAAGCAAGATGCGGAAGCGCTTGCCGCTAAGGTTGGCGATCTGACAATCGAGATCAAAACCAAGGCAGGTGAATCAGGAAAAATCTTCGGTGCGGTTACTGCGCTCCAGATCTCTGATGCGCTTAAAGCCAAAGGATTCGACATCGACCGTAAGAAAGTGGTATTGAAAGAAAGCCCTAAGCAACTGGGTACTTACAATGTAACTCTCGACCTTCACAAAGAAGTGAAGCATGAGATCAAAGTGAAAGTTGTAGGAGAGTAATTTCTTTCTATAAAAAAGTTAGAACCCAGGTGAGGAATCATCTGGGTTTTTTCATTTTGTAGGAGTGGCCAAAGGTTGCCGGGTACCGGGTGGCCAGGAAATCCAGGTATAAAGACAGTTGCACTGTTCTTGAGCCATTTCGCCTTTGGCGAAATGAGCGAAAGACCCTTAAGTAAATTCGCACAATCTTTCAGTTTGAATCGTTATCAAAAGAGCAGTGATTCCAATGCCGAAATAATTCAACCATCGTTCCTTGACGTTGCGCCTAACTCAGCAGCTTCACTACATCTTTAATTGCGGCAGCCTGTCTGAAATTTATGTGCTCGATGTTTCCTTCAATCCGTTCATGCTCCCACGTAATGTGAAACGGAACATGAATGGCGTGCCCTCCTATGTTGATTACAGGTAAGGCATCTGACTTCAACGAATTTCCGATCATCAGAAATTCTTCTGGTTGGATGTCCAATCGTTGGATGAGTTTCTGATAATCGATCTCTTTTTTGTCGGACATAATTTCAATGTGGTGGAAGTAATGTCCTAATCCTGACTTGTGGAGCTTCCGATGCTGATCGAGAAGATCGCCTTTTGTTGCACACACCAGTTTGTATTTGCCGTGGAGCTCTTTCAACACGTCCTCCACTCCGTCAATCAACTCCACTGGTTTTTCCAGGAGCTCTTTGCCGTGATCAATAATTTTTTCAACCACCTCAGCCGGAATTTTTTTATCGGAGATACGAATCGCAGTCTCGATCATGGAAAGAATAAATCCTTTAATGCCATATCCGTAGAGAACAAGATTATCGATTTCAGTTTTAAAAAGCTCGCGCGCCAGGGTGTGCTGCGGAAGGTAATCCACAAACATCTCGTAAAACTTTTCCTCCGTCTCACGAAAATAAGGCTCGTTCACCCACAACGTGTCATCGGCATCGAAGGCGATAACTTTTATATTCATGAAGCGAAGATAGGTTCAAATGACGAATTACAAATTACGATTGACGAATTTGAGGTATCGAAGATGAATTTATGAATGACGTGGAATTTCCCTACTTTAATCAGATGAAAGGACCTCTTCTTTTACCGACAGCTCTGGTGCTGATGGCATTGTCTGGCTACGCCCAACTACGCATTGATTCAACGTTTTATCACCTCCGAAACGCTGAACCACGCGAATGGAATGAATTTCCCGAAAAGGCATTTGCAAAAGAATTAGTCATTGAGTTCGAAGTGAGCCGGGCCGAAATTCCAACCGCATTGAGCTTGCGGCAATACGATGTAAAACTGCCATGGATGATCGAGCTGAATGGCCATTATGTTGGAACTCTGGTGGAGGATGAAAAAGATCTGATGGCTTACCACCTGTTGGAGCCCAGCATGCTGACGATCGGAACCAATACCATACGAATTTATTCGAAAGAAACCGTTGCCGATGATATCAGGGTCGGTGAGCTAACCCTGCACACTAATTATCAGGCAGCCCCGGAGACTCAGGCTTTTCTCATCCTTGACGTTGTTGACGAGAACAATAATTCGCTGCCGGCCCATTTAACTATTTGCAATGAGAAACGGGTGCTTCAATCATTCGCCACTAACCGAGGTACTTACGCGGCCCGACCCGGACATCTATACACCGCAACCGGAAAAGCAACGCTGGTGATACCCGCAGGATCGTACGTGATTTTTGCCGGGCGTGGATTCGAATACAGCATTGACTCTGTGTCGGTAAAACTCAACGCGGGAGATTCCATAACGCATACGTTCAGAATCAACAGGGAAGTAGATACAAACGGATGGATCAGTACTGACACCCATGTGCACACTTACACGCATTCACAGCACGGTGATGCAACGGACCGGGAACGCGTGATCACACTTGCAGGCGAAGGAATTGAACTTCCCATCATTACAGATCACAACCAACATGTCGACCTGAGGCGCCCGGCACAACGGGCAAAGGTCGATCGCTATTTCACGCTAGTCATGGGCAATGAGGTTACCAGTAAAGTGGGCCACTTCAATGTTTTTCCAATTGATTCGACCGAGTCGGTGAAAAGTTCAACAGGACCGAACTGGACAGAACTTGGATCAAGCATCGAAAGATACAGACGCCCAAAGGTGATCATTCTCAATCACGCACGAGACATTCATAATAATTTCCGGCCACACGATCCGTCAAGGCTTTTGGCGATTGCAGGGCAGCGACTTGACGGTGAACCTTTGTTTGCTAACGCACTGGAAGTTGTGAACTCCGGGTCACAACAATCCGATTGGATGCAATTGTTCAACGACTGGATGCATTTATTAAATGGCGGGCATGAACTCACACCAATCGGCTCGAGCGACTCGCATGACGTAAGCAGGTTTATTGTGGGGCAAGGGCGAACGTATGTGCGTGCAAATGACTCATCGCCAGACGCGATCGATTTGCATGAAGTGGTCGATCACTTCATCAATGGAAAAGTGATGGTAAGTTGCGGGCTTCTGGCATCCCTGGAAATCAACGGAAGCGCTGGACCGGGCGATCTGGCCGCGTACGCTGACGAGATCATTGCAACGATCAAAGTTTCGGGACCGGCATGGTCCAAAGCAGACAAGGTGAAGCTATACATCAATGGCGAAAAATTCAAAGAAGAAAAGATCATTGACAAGGGGATTCCAGGAGTGAAATGGAGCAGCAAGTGGATACTGCCTAAGTCTGCACACGACTATCATGTTGTAGCAATTGCTGAAGGACCTGCAGATCATATGGTATTCTGGCCAATTGCAAAACCGTATCAACCAACGTCTGCGGATTGGACCCCGGGGGTAATTGGAGCGTCAGGGGCAGTTTGGGTTGATGCAGACGGAAATGGGAAACGGGATTCTGCTAACGACTATGCAAAGAAAATCATTTCGCAAGCTTCAAATAACATCACCGCCATCGTTGCTTCACTGCAGCATGCTGACGAAGCAGTGGCGGTCCAGGTGGCAGCGTTGCTTCACTTGAATAAAGTCGATCTTACGAGTAGAAAAATTCAACGCGCACTAAAAAATGGAAGTGAAAAAACGCGAAGTGGTTTCGAAACTGTGATTGCTGAACTAAAACAATCGAACACTCAATGAAAAATGTCGAATGTCGAAGGTCAGACTCTTCCACATTCGACATTGAGTGTTCGAAATTGAAAATTGTTATTTAGTATTTATACCGCACAAACGCTTCCATCGCCTCATACTCCGCAAGGCCAAGGGCATTGTAAGCAGCAGCGGTTGCATGGTTGCGGTCTTCGGCACGCATCCAGAATTCACGCTTATCGCTTCCAGGGAACATGGCGCTGTCTTTCTGCGACTGGTGTTTGAAAACAGCTCTTCGCTTTCTCATCAATTCATCCGGGCTTAACGGAACTGCCATTTCGATTTGGTCGATGTCCCACTCCTGCCATGCACCGCGGTACAGCCACAGCCAGCAGTCCTTCATATAGTCTTTTGACTTAAGGCGTTTTACAGCTTCAAAGATGGCCGCCAGACACACACGGTGCGTTCCATGCGGATCAGATAAATCACCGGCAGCATAGATCTGGTGCGGCTTAACCTTTTCGATAATATCCATCACCACTTTGATATCCGCTTCGCCAAGCGGTTTTTTCTTCACCGCTCCCGTTTCATAGAACGGCATATCGAGGAAATGCATTTGATCATCCGGAATACCAACGTAACGTCCACCCGCTTTCGCTTCTCCCCTCCTGATCAATCCTTTGATTTTCAACACATCATCGCTATCATTTTGCCCCGGTCCTTTTTCACGAATAGACTGAACAGTTTTCTGATAGAACTTCTCTCCATCTGATTTACTGAGACCAAACTGGTGATTGAAGTCGCGAACAAAATCGGCAAAACGAATCGCGTCATCGTCAAATACGGCAATATTACCAGACGTCTGATACGCCACGTGTACCTCATGACCCTGGTCAACCAGGCGGATAAACGTTCCTCCCATTGAAATCACGTCATCATCAGGATGCGGTGAGAAAATGATCACGCGTTTTGGAAATGGATTCGCGCGTTCCGGGCGGTGTGAATCATCGGCATTAGGCTTGCCCCCGGGCCAGCCGGTGATTGTATGCTGAAGATCGTTAAACACTTTAATGTTCACTTTGTACGCAGAACCGTATTCAGTGATGATATCACCCATACCATGCTCCATGTAATCATTGTTGGTAAGCTTCAACACGGGCTTTCCAACCTTCATACACAGCCATACTACAGCTTTGCGGATCAGTTTGTCGTTCCACTCAACGGTGTCGAGGATCCATGGTGTTTTGGTGCGCACCAACTCAGATGAAGAAGCTTCGTCCAGCACCACCAGGCAATCAGGATGCTTCTGCAAAAACGAAGAAGGAATCTGATCGGTGATCGGTCCTTCAACTGCTTTTTTAATTACGGCTGCCTTTCCTTCGCCCCAAGCCATCATGAAACACTTTCTTGCCTTCATGATAGAGCCAACACCCATGGTAATGGCTTTGCGCGGAACGTTCTCCTCCCCGAAGAAATCGCTCGCGGCATCAATTCGCGTCACCTGGTCAAGCGTAACGAGACGTGTCAGCGACTTTTCCGTTGAGCCAGGCTCGTTGAAACCGATATGGCCAGTTCTACCTATACCCAATACCTGAATATCGATACCCCCAAGGTCATCGATCATTTTTTCATAATCGCGGCAGAAGTCCGCCACCTTTTCTTTTGGCAGCAAGCCATCGGGAATGTGAATCTGATTTCTTGGAACATCGATGTGGTTGAAAAGATGTTCATTCATAAAACGAACATAGCTCTGCAGCGACTCGGGCTGCATGGGATAATATTCGTCCAGATTAAACGTATGAACATTCTTGAAGCTAAGGCCATCCTTTTGATGCATCTTCACTAGTTCAGCATACACACGTGTCGGGGTTGAACCGGTTGCTAAGCCGAGCACACAGGGCTTGTTCTCCTTTTGTGTCGCTTTGATGCGCGCTGCAATTTCATTGGCAACAAAAATCGAAGCTTGCTCTGAGGTGTTAAAAATCTTTACGGGAATCTTTTCGAAAGCGGCCAGATCGTTCGTCATCGGTATTTGTTTAGTTGTTATGCATTTGTGGTGTGCCCATCGCACTCATCCTCTTTCGCGCCATGACAGGGCTTTCTTGTGTTTATCTGTGTACATTTTTTTAAGGAAACACATGGAATCGCATGCAGTATTCATCCTTTTGAGTGAACTCAATGCGTGACGATTTCTTGTATTTTTGATCAGGTTAACTTCTTTAACCTGCGATAAAGGTACCTTAAAAAGTGCGAAATTTTCAAGTGTTTGCGGTAACATTATTTTATGAACCATTTCCGAACAATCGTTAGTATCAGTCCTTCCGACCATAAAATCGGCCTTAAAAATGGCGTTTTCACTATCGGTTCGTGCTTTGCCGAGGCCATCGGTACCAGGTTGAATGAATCAAAGTTCAAAGTCATGATCAATCCGTTCGGCACCACGTACAACCCCATTTCAATTCACCAATGCCTTTCCTACGCATTGAACAATGAGGGGCCTCGGGAACACACTTACCTGGAACGCGAGGGAATTCACCTGAACTATGACTTCCACTCACATTTTTCCGCGCTAGGCCAGAACTATCTGCAGACTGCAATCCATCAGGCCGTTCAAGCGAGCAACGACTTTCTAAAATCCGCCAGCAGCGTGCTTGTAACGTACGGCACAGCCTGGATATACAGGCGAAAGGATTCGGGTCAAATTGTGAACAATTGCCACAAAATGCCGGCACAATCTTTTGACAAGCAGCTGCTGACCGAAACGGAAATCTGCGACTCATTTGAAGCTTTGTACCGACAAGCAAAAAAACTTAATTCTTCAATTAAATTCATTTTGACACTCAGCCCCGTACGTCACGTGAAAGACTCGCTCACATTGAATAGCGTAAGCAAAGCCGTTGTTCGATCCGCGTGCCACAGAATCGCCACCACCTATGCAGACGTTGAATATTTTCCTGCGTTCGAAATCATGATGGACGATCTGAGGGACTACCGGTTCTATAGATCCGACATGCTCCACCCCACCGAACAAGCAGAAGACTACATTTGGGAAAAATTTATGGCGTGCTATCTCGACAAGCCCACAGCTGACTTTGTAAAGGAATGGAGCGCGATCCTTTCAGCGCTGCGATACAAACCATTTCACCCGGAATCTGAATCACATCAGAAATTTTTAAAGAACGTTCTAACGAAGCTTCTTTCGCTACAATCGGACGTAAACGTGGCGGCAGAAATAGCGAACGTTGAATCCCAGCTGATAAAACGTTAGTGGCAAGGTTGTTTTATTATCAACAAATTATGATTTCCAAACATACAAACCGGCTTATTGAATCCACGTCACCTTACCTGCTTCAGCATGCACACAATCCCGTTGACTGGTACGAATGGGGTGAAGAGGCGCTGCTAAAAGCCAGGCAGGAAGATAAACCCATCCTGGTCAGCATCGGCTATTCTTCCTGTCATTGGTGCCATGTAATGGAGCGTGAGGTCTTCGAAAAAGAAGAGATGGGGCAAAAGATGAATGAGTACCTTGTCTGCATCAAAGTGGATCGTGAAGAGCGTCCTGATGTCGATCAGATTTATATGGATGCGGTGCAGGCCATGGGGCAGCACGGAGGTTGGCCGCTCAATGTCTTTCTTACACCAGACCAGAAGCCTTTCTATGGTGGTACCTATTTTCCACCGCAGCAATGGATCCAGGTGCTTGAAGGCATTAATCGCGCGTTCAAAGAAAGACGTGGTGAAATCAACGAATCGGCTGAACAGTTCGCGCAGCACCTGGCGGCACAAGATACGCATCGCTTCAAGAGAGCTGCAGAAAGTGCAGAACTCAAAAACAATCTGGATTCCGCTTTCAGCAAACTCGCTCCCGCCTTCGATAAGGTGTGGGGCGGCCTTGACAAAGCGCCAAAGTTCGTGATGCCATCCATCTGGTTGTGGCTCCTCCGCTACCACTATCTCACAAAAAGTGAAGAGGCGCTGACACAGACAATCCATACGCTAAAAAAGATTGCCATGGGCGGCATCTATGACCAGATCGGTGGCGGTTTTGCGCGCTATTCCGTAGACAGCTACTGGTTCGCTCCGCACTTTGAAAAAATGCTGTACGATAACGCTCAACTGATGAGCCTGTATGCCGAAGCTTATGCCGTGACCAGGGATGAAGAATTTTTGAGGGTCCTCCACGAAACATTCGAATGGCTACAAACCGAAATGATGCATCCTGAAGGCGGATTCTATTCCGCTCTCGATGCCGACAGCGAAGGTGTAGAAGGTAAATTCTACGTGTGGACAAAAAATGAATTTGACGCGATTGTGAAAGATGATGCCGAGCTACTCAATGCCTACTATTCCATCAAGACGGAAGGAAACTGGGAACACGGTAACAACATACCGTTCCGGACGATGACCGATACTAAATTTCTTGAGAAGGCGAATCTTTCAAAAGAGGAGTGGCGTGTAAAACTTCAGCATGCCAAGGACCGGCTGCTGGCAGTACGCGACAAACGCATCAAGCCCGGCCTTGACGATAAAATTATCCTCGGCTGGAACGCGATGATGGTTGTCGGTCTGACTGATTCCTACAAATACACCGGCCAGGAAAAATTTTTGAAGGCCGCGTTGCGGACGATGGAATTCCTGGAGCGTGAACTCTGTGAAGTCACAACCCTATACCGATCGTATAAAGGCAAGCGTTCTAACACCCACGCGTTCCTTGATGACTATGCCTACTTCATTTCGGCATGCGTCAGACTTTACCAAGTCACGTTTAACGAATACTGGATCAAGCGTGCCGAGGTTTTTGTGACTCACACCATCGACAATTTTCTTGACAGTGATGATGGATTTTTTCACTATGCCAGCAAGTACGGTGAAAAACTCATCGCGCAGAAAAAGGAGATTTTTGATAACGTAATCCCTTCTTCTAACTCGGTGATGGCGCAAAATCTCTTTCACATTGGCGTACTGCTCGACCGCGAGGAATGGAAAGCGATGGCGCTGAAAATGGTAGATAGCCTCGGGTATCTTATTACCAATGAGCCAAACTATATGTCGAACTGGGGAATTGTATTTGCTGAGATGAAAAAAGGGATGGCAGAAATTGCATTTGTTGGCGAACATGCACAGAACACCTCGCTTGAATTTTCGCAGCACTATAATCCCTTCACCCTGCTCATGGGTACAAATGCATCAAGCGAGTTGCCACTATTACAGGGTAAAATCGCCCTTGACGGAAGGGATACTATTTACGTCTGCTATGACAAATCGTGCAGGCAGCCCGTAACGTTGGTAGCCGAAGCGTACAAGCAGTTGCAGATAACAATTGAATGAAGAAAAAGACGTATCTTCATCCCGATGAAAAAAATCGTTGTTGAGATCGTTCACGAAAAGGCGCTTCAGATTTTGCAAGATCTGGAGAGCGTTGATCTCATTAAAATTCATCCATCCGAGCCAAAGACAAGTTTAGTCTCCGAACTTCGCGGAAAAATCTCAAAAAAACGCGCGAAGGACTTAGACAAGGACCTGAAAAATCTAAGGCAATGGAGGAAGATTTCCTGATAGACACAAATGTGTTTATTAATATATTGGCGGAACGTTATCCGGAACCAATCATGCAGGGATTGGAGCGTATTATTTCTGTAAGCTTCTTCATTTCAATTATTAATAAAATAGAGATCCTTGGATTCAAAGATATCTCACGGGTTGAAGAAAAGCTCTTCAATAAGATAATCAACCAAGGCAAAATTATCCACCTTCATGACGGCATCGTTGAAGAGACAATATTTTTGCGAAAGCATGTCAACATCAAACTACCGGACGCCATCATCGCAGCGTCCTGTATCTCCGTTAATGCAGTTTTATTAACCAGCAACACCACGGATTTTAGAAAAATATCTAATTTGAAGGTTTTAAATCCTCTGCAGCTAATTTAGAACCCTGGTGGAAATCTTTGAGAAGTCTGATTCGCGCGAAACACTCTTTGCAGAGCTGCTATTGCCCGTTCCTATCCCCAAACTCTTTACATACCGCGTACCCTTTGAACTCAATCGCTATATAAAAAAAGGTCAGCGCGCTATTGTGCAGTTCGGTGATCGCAAAATTCTCACAGGCATTGTTACCACCATTCATCAGCAGCCGCCCCGGGAATACGAAGCGAAATACGTTCTGGAAATCCTCGATGAATTCCCGGCCGTCACAGATCTGCAACTGAAGCTCTTCCAATGGATGGCTGACTACTACATGTGCACCCTTGGAGAAGTTATGAATGCCGCCCTGCCGGCAGGCCTTAAGCTCTCCAGCGAGTCAATGGTTCAGCTCCACCCCGGATTCGACCTCGAAGAATCAACGCTGGCCTTCTCGGAGAAAGAAGTGCTGCTGATCCGAAGGCTGCAGCAAGACTCCATGAGCTATACCGACATCGCTAAATTCCTCGGGGTAAAATCGATTTACAGCATTTTGAAATCACTGTCCGGAAAAAATGCTATTGTGTTGTATGAAGAGGTGAAAGAAAAATTCCGGCCCAAAACTGAAAAGCGAATCCGACTGACTGCTTCATACACCACCGAAGATTCGCTACAATCGATTTTCGAAGCCCTGGCATCCAAGCCCAAACAAGAAGAGGTTTTGCTGAAATTTCTCCAGGAAGTTCCGGTCTTACATGATGTGTCACGAAACAAAATTGGCATCTCCAAAAAAGCGCTGCTCGGTGACGACCTTTCTGAATCCTCGCTCACTACTTTAATCAAAAACAACGTACTCGAAGAATTTGAGCAGATCATTCCTCGCTTTGGCTTTGACGATGAAAAAGAGCCACCGAAGATTTTGTTAAGTGAAGAACAGGAGCGCGCACAATCGGAAATATTCAAGAGTTTTGAACAGCATAACATCACGCTGCTGCACGGCATAACAGGGAGCGGGAAAACCGAGATCTACATCAACCTGATAAAGAAGGCATTGGAGAGCGATGCACAGGTCTTGTACTTACTTCCGGAGATCGCGCTCACCACGCAGATCGTTCAGCGTTTAAAAAAAGTATTTGG